>CALZTP010000018.1 GCA_945829115.1 uncultured bacterium
TTTGTATAGACGATGATGTGTATCACATAGGAGCATCCATAAAGGACTTAGGCAAGAAATGGTTTGGTTTCTCCAAGATGGAGATACTTACACCTGACGAATTGGTGAAAAGGATCAATAGAGAGTAAGATGCCTCTATATGTAAAGCAAAAAAATATGATATGAGAAACTTGTAGATATTTCATAAACGGTACAGGGGACAGGTCTGTGTCCTACCCATTTTTCTCAGGCTAAGAGCGAGACGAGGCTTTTCTGCACTGACCTGTCCCCTGTACCGCAGTATGCTATAAATAGATATTTTTTTCTATAAAAATTTGGATGTTTCAGATTTTCTTCATAATTTTGCCAAAGAGAAAAACAAATGAAACAATAAGAAGTAGGTGTGCAGAATGAAACAAAACAATAAACATGCGTATTGCATAATGAGCCTAAACTGCTCTCGAACTTGATAGCCTTTCTCGACAACGAAAGGAACGATATATTCCTTATGGTGGATAAAAAAACAGATATGGGGATATACGATGGAATAAGAGCTCATAAAGCTGGTTTGTTCTTTGCAGAGCGTATAGATGTGAAATGGGGCGATATCAGTCAGATAAAAGCAGAATATGCAGTTTTTGAATGTGCTCGCAGCCATGGTGTCTATTCTCGTTACCACCTTATTTCTGGTGTCGATATGCCAATAAAGAGTCAGGATTATATCCACCGATTTTTTAATGCCAATCCCGATTTTGAATGTATCAGTTTTTCACAAGAAGAGCAAGACGAGGAAGACTTACGAAGAAAGACGAGTCATTATGCTTTCTTCCTCCGTCATGCAAAATCAAGGAAGAAGATTGTCAGGGAAATGGTGTTTATAATGAATCTTATTTCATATCGGTTATATAAAGCCCTACATCTGAGAAGAACCTATCCTTACGAGACGTTGAAAAAGGGCACAAATTGGGTTAGCATAACAAACAACTTGGTGGAATACCTTCTCAGCAAGAAAGAAGAAGTGTTGAGAAGCTTCAATTATATTCTTTCCGCAGATGAGATATACAAGCAGACTATTGTTTGGAACTCTGCGTTCCGCAAGAATGTTTTTCTGCCTGACGATGAGTATGGAGCGTGCCTAAGGGCTATTGATTGGCAGAGAGGCACACCTTATTGTTGGGGTGATGACGGAATATCTGATGTCTCGCTACTTAGAAGCAGCCATGCTATTTTTGCCCGCAAGTTCAGCTCAAAGAACATGTGGATTATTGAATAAATAAAGAAAATCATTGAAGAAGAAGAAGGAGAGGGAGCAGGAGGAGGAGAAGGAGATAAAACTGTGTGACTCAGAAGAACCAGATGGTCAGAATCCTCTTTTAGTGACACAACCGATAAAGCCTGTGGACAGCTATTCATTTGCATATTCTAAGAACTCATCATACTCATAGATATAGTCATCCTCATTGTAAAAGTCTGAGGCTAGCACCATACATACAGCACCAGAAGAAAAATCTTCCAGCACACGCCATACTCCAGGGACAATTATTAACCCCTGCCAAGGATGGTTAAGAAGAACCGTTTTTTTCTCTTTTCCATTGTCTAAGACAACATGGAAAGAGCCGCTGACAGCCACAAGCATCTCATATAAAGCCTTATGGGCATGACCACCACGCGATTCTCCTCCTGGAACATCATATGTCCAGTAGACTCTTTTAATTTGGAAAGGAATGCTCTTTATTTCCTCTACAAAGGTGAGATTGCCACGAGGGTCTGTGATTTTTGGAAAGTCAACTATTTTGCAAAGTGTAAGGTCAGTCATAACGATTCTTGTTTTGTTTGCGAAAAATTTGAATGTGTGAGAGAATGATCGATTCAGGGTCTTTTTACTCTTATTTGGAAATCATTGTCCTATATATAATTAACGAATAAAAAGAAAGAAAATTGCATTGTTATGATGAAAATAGTTAAGAGAAACCGTTTTTTACCTTGAAATGTGGAAAAATAATTAAAATTTTGAGAAAAAATTTCTTTTATTTCACAAGATAGACTATCTTTGCAAGGAATTTCGTTTACATTAAAAAAAACAACAACTCTCTTGTCTATGAAAACCTTCTATAAAAGAGCGCTTTCAACGTTCTTATTTGTATACATCGCACTCTCAGCCTTCGGACATTCCATCTATAAGGTTGAGAACTACGACTCGTATACAAAAAACATGCTCGACATAAGGCATATCGGACAAGACAAGAAGGGATTCCTCTGGGTATCAACAAGTGACGGTCTCTATCGCTTTGACGGCTATCGCTTCAAGGACTTCAAACCACAGAAACACAGTGAGAATAAAATCAACAACGATGCTGTGGAGTATATGGCTTGCGACAACACCGGCAATATCTGGTGCAAGATAGAAAACAAGGTATATCTCTTTGATACAGACACTTACACGTTTCACAACGCTCTGGAAGGAGTCGAGAAAGAAAAGACGTATGTTGTTCGCATGTTTCGTTGCCTTCCAGACGGCACCACATGTATAGTATGCGAGAAAGGAGCTGTCTTCCTTATCGACAATAAGAACCCCCTTTCCTCCGCCCGACTCATCTACGATGCAAAGACAGATGTTCTTGGCGTAAACCACAACAAGGTGACACAAGAAATCTGGATTAGAACAGAGAAATTCACGGCAGTGATCACAAAGGGTAGAGTGGTTACCACCGACAAGAATTTCCTTGCACCAACCACAAATAGCGACTTCCATACCGACCGCTTTGGAAAGGTGTGGAAAAGGGAAGATATTGACTCCCCGGGAATCATGAGAACATATGTTATCTATGCTGACAATCAAGATAATGTATGGTATGTCTGGGAGAGACATCTCTATCGAGTTTCTTTCCACCTTCGGAAATACGATAAGTTAGAGACAGAAAACGCTTCCACACGCTATGCCATGAAGGATAGCAAGGGAAGAATCTGGATTTCGAAAAGGTATGCAAACCACGTTACTGTTTACGACCGTAAGAACAACCTCCTAGGATACCTTGGTGCTAACGGAAAGATCGTACCTCGTCAGGAATCGTTCGGAAACAAGGTCTATTGCATCCATGAAGACAAGTACGGAAATATTTGGTTTGGCACGAAGCCAAACGGTATTTTTATGCTTAAGGAGCAAGCAGACGGCACGTTCTCGATAAGAAACTTTCGTAATGAAAACTCTGCTCTCAATGATAATGAGATCATAAAAATTGAAGAAGATGCAAAAGGCAGACTCTGGGCTTGCGGCTTCATGAAAGGTCTTAACATCATAGAGATTAAGGGGAGTGATATAAAAATAACTCCCGTTGCCTACAATTCTGAAAAGAAGTCTGTTGCAGAGAACATGAAGGTTCGAGATGCCACGATGAGCAAGGAGGGAGCACTCATGCTTGCCACCTCAAAAGGTCTTGCCATCTATGATACTCGAAAAGACTTGAAGACGCTCCAGTCAGGGAAAGGCGTTCTGCTCCACCAGCGTAACTCTCAGAATCCTGACGGTCTCAACTCCTCTGCCCTGAAAACAGCCATTCAGGCACACGATGGAAAGATATATATCTGTACGCAAGATGCCGGAATAGACCTTCTGACCTCAAAAAGCATCTTTGAAGAGAACCTCACCTTCCAGCATTTCTGCACTTCGAATGGCTTCCCCAGCGATTATGTGAAAGCCATCACAGAGGTGAACAACACTATGTGGGTGACATCGATAAACAGTCTCATTGAATGGAATCCTTCTGAGTCCCTCCCGCAATCAGCAAAGACAAGAATAACACTTGAAGGGAATGATTTCTCTGAAAGCACACCAGTTCAGCGTACTGACGGGACATGGCTCTATGGAGTCATGGACGGATGTATTGCAGTGGATATCAAACAGTTGAATGACAAAAAATTGTCTCGAAGAGAAAACTATCCAATCGTGCTCACTTCCGAAAACGATATGGACACCATCGTTCTTGCATCAGACGAAAGGGCAATAAACCTCAGTTTCTCAACACTCGACTACGATAACACGGAGAATATCTCCTATTCCGTTCGCTTCTCTGGAGACGGAATGGAAGGCGACTGGGAATATCTCGGAGAGACACACAATATCTCTTTCCAGCATCTGAAGCCAGGAGAATATTTTCTCTCACTTCGCTCTACTGACGGCACGGGGAAATGGTTAGACAACGAACGCACCATTACTATAAAGGTAACACCAACCCTTTTCGAAACATGGTGGTGGAGAACATTGCAAGGACTGTTCATAATAGGCGTAATAGTTGTTTGCATATATATTTGGAAATACATCAAAAAAATTCAGAAGCAACAACGTGAGACTCTCGATGCTTACATGCAGCTTCTTGATCATAAAAAGGAGGGAATCGTAGAGGAGCAAGAGGAGTATCGCAAGACTCTTCTCGAGCAGGCGAAAGTGGAACCTCAGAACGATGATTTCATTAAGAAAATAATGGAATATATCGAAAAGAATATCAGCAGCTCAGATATCGATATCGACGAGATGGCGAGATATGCTGCTGTCAGCCGAAGCCACCTCAACCACAAGCTGAAGCAAGTGCTTGGCGTTACTCCTTCAGAAATGATTCGTGAGGCACGCATAAAGCATGCCTGTCTGCTGTTGAAAGACTACTCTCGAAACATCAACGACATTGCCTATGCCTGTGGCTTTACCGACCCGAAGTATTTCTCAAAATGCTTCAAAGCCTCCACTGGCTATTCTCCTTCCAACTACCGTCTCCGACTCTAACGTTTCAGAGACTGCAAGACTGCGAGAAATAAGATAACCCACGAGAAAAAGTAGCTCATATTCCATCAAAAATAGTTCGAAAACAGATAATTTTTGTGCTTTTTAGCACTTTTGCAAGTTTTTACACCACTTTTGCAAGAATTTATTACCGTAGTAAGAAAAAAAATATATAACTTTGCACCCAGAAAAAAATTCATACAGACAAGCAACGTGTATTTTTCGGAAAGGAGAATCCGATAGCAACTGCATTTATCGTAATAACGTCTGTTCTAATTTTTAATTCAGATGTTGTTTTTTAGTTAGTAAATGAAAGTGATATGTTCGTCAGGAGTCTGTGAAGGTTCCTGGCGATTTTAAAAAAGAAACGATATAAGAAAGAATTATTTAATAGAAGTTAGTTGTTAGTTATTATAATATCAATTTCGCATCCATAGGGATTAGTTTGGTAAAAAGATTTGGGTAACAAAAAGCAAGACCAATCAAAAGGCAAGCGGCCATGATTGGTCTTCTTTATTTTCTTCTGCTTGCATTCTATTTATTTCTCATGTCAGAAAAAAATAAATTGAAAGAATTTATTACAAACCTATTTGGCAGAGATTTCGTTATTGCAACATAAAAAGAAAGATTCTTTTTCGCTGACTTTAACCTATCGAAAGTTCTATCGTTTTTAACTATTATTCATATCAACAGAAATTTTAATATAATGTGATTTTAACAAAATATATATCTGCACTACAGTATTCTAAGAATTTTTCTTTATACGAAAACTATATCGATATTTTTTACTCTTATAAGAATTATACCGCAGAAGTGCAGAAAAAAGATGTTTTATTTGCAACCGGCAGATTTTGTGATTGAAAGAGAAATCATTGCTAACAGGTGAAGATGAGTAAAAAAGTGCTTTGAAACCATTCATATCAGCCTGAAACGGTTAAAAAAACATGCTTTCTGAAGATTTCAGAAAAATAATCAGAGAAAATAAACTTTATGTCCATAATATTTTGTAATTTTGCAGTCATGAACAGAAAAAGAGAAGATTATGAAATAATGGCACCCGTAGGCTCCAGAGAGTCACTGGCAGCAGCTATAAAGGCAGGAGCAGGCTCCGTATACTTCGGTATAGGGCAGTTGAACATGCGTGCTCATTCCGCAAGTACGTTCACAATAGACGACCTTCGCGAGATTGCAGCCACTTGTCAGGAACATGGAATAAAATCTTACCTCACGGTGAACACCGTAATCTATGGAGAAGACCTTGAGACAATGAGACATATCGTCAATGCAGCAAAAGAGGCTAATATCTCCGCCATTATTGCAAGTGATGTGGCTGTGATGACCTACGCACGAAGCATAGGACAGGAGATTCACCTCTCCACTCAGCTGAACATCTCAAACATCGAGGCAGTGAAGTTCTATGCTCAGTTTGCAGATGTTGTGGTGCTCGCCAGAGAATTGAACATGGCGCAAGTGGCTGAAATCTATCGAGGCATTCAGGAACAGAACATCTGTGGACCTTCAGGAGAGCCTTTGCGAATAGAGATGTTCTGTCATGGAGCTTTGTGCATGGCAATCTCAGGAAAATGCTATCTCTCTCTGCATCATGCCAATCGTTCTGCTAATCGAGGAGAATGTGTTCAGATATGCCGCAGGGGATATCGTGTTGAAGACATTGAATCGGGCACGGAGTTGGAGATAGACAATAAATACATCATGTCTCCGAAAGACTTGAAGACGATTCGCTTTATCGACAAGATGATGGAGTCGGGAGTGAGAGTCTTCAAAATAGAAGGAAGAGCGCGAGGTGCAGAATATGTAGATACGGTGGTGAGATGTTACGATGAAGCCATCTCGTCAGTTCTTGACGGCTCCTTCTCTGAAGAGAAGAAAGATGCTTGGGACGAACGACTCAGCAGAGTCTTCAACCGCGGATTCTGGGACGGTTACTATCAAGGACAGACCTTTGGCGAATGGAACGACTCCTACGGCTCTAAGGCAACCGAGAAGAAGGTTTATGCCGCAAAAACCATTAAGTACTTCTCAAAAATCGGTGTGGCGGAATTTCAGGTGGAGGCTCACGAGATAAAGGTTGGCGACACATTGCTAATCACTGGTCCTACAACAGGAGCTCTCCGTTTTGAATGTACAGAAATTCGTTACGACCTAAAGTGCGTCTCCTCGGCAGAGAAAGGATGGCGAATTTCCATTCCTGTTCCAGAGAAGGTTCGCCCGAGCGACAAACTGTTCGTTCTCGAAAAGGTTTAGGCAACGTTAGTCAAAAAAAATATGCACTCCTAATTATATTTTAAAGTAAGAAATAGAACTATGACAATAAACGAAATACAAGAAGAAGTGATAGAAGAGTTCCAGGACTTTGACGACTGGATGGATAAATACCAGCTGCTCATAGACCTCGGAAACGAACAGACACCATTGGAAGAGAAATACAAGACAGAAGACAATCTCATAGATGGTTGCCAAAGTCGAGTATGGCTTCAGGCGGAGATGCGAAACGGTCTCTTGCACCTTGAGGCAGAGAGTGATGCGCTGATAGTGAAAGGAATTGTGGCATTGCTGATAAGAGTTCTCAGCGACCATACTCCACAGGAGATTCTTGATGCCGACCTCTATTTCATAGAGCAGATAGGTCTGAAAGAGCATCTCTCCCCTACTCGTGCAAATGGTCTTCTCGCCATGATAAAGAAGATTCGCACGTATGCTGTGGCGTATTCACTGTAAAAGAAAAAAATTGCTTTTGGCACTTTAATAAAAAAGAGGATGTCGGTGTGCCATAGCAATCAAAATTTATTCACCATGACACCTGCTTAGCCTATGATCTGGACAGAAGAATTATGGCCGTTGGTGATACAGATTTACCTAAAGAAGCCATTGGGAATAAAGCCTCTCTATTCACGAGATATCGTTAATCTCGCACTGGAGTTGCACATCCCTCCACAGATTATTCATCGGAAGTTGTCGCTACTGAGAAGAAATCCTACTCCAACATTAAAAAGAATGATGGAGGCCTATGAGAAGAAACCTCAGTGGTTGAAAAAGGCATGCCAAGCAACACGACAGATTCAGGGCTTAGGGACAGCAGGAGAACTCTTCAGAGATGTGGAGATAAAAGAGACCTTTGAGCTCGACTTCCGCCCAGTGAATGCAGCAACGGCAATGATGATGGGTAGACCTCTATACACTCCTGTGATGCTCATAATGCTTCTGAACCTTTATTTCTGTCTCGTGCCTCAGACAATGGTTGCAGAGACTCCAGAGGTGAAAGAGCTTGCCTCACTCTTAGAAATTGAGCCAAAGGATGTTGTAGACATTTTAGAGATCTATCAGTATTGCGACCCGTTCATAAATACTCCTGAAAGTCTTATGGACCCAATGCTTCCTCCTTGCCACAAAATCTGGGAGAAATATTCTGACGACATAGAGAAGCTTTCAGCCTTGGCGGAGCAATTGAAATATTACTGGTTGTTATAGTCTGAGGTTTTCCTCTTTAGGGTCATTACCATACATATTTTTTATATTTCCACACCGAAAAAAAAAATCTGTAGCAGAGAAAAAAAACGTCATGTCACAGAAACAGATAAACATACAGGAACAAAAGCAGATACAGCAACAGAACCTTACACCTCTGCAACTGCAGGTTGTGAAAATGCTGGAGATGCCACTTGCTCAGATAGAAGACCATATAGAGAAGGAAATAGATGTGAACCCTTCTCTTGAGGCTGAATATCAGCAAGATGCAGAAAATTTCGATGCCTACGACAATCGTCCACAGACAGAGGAAAGGGAACTTCGACAAGACGCTCTGACAGACGCTCTGGAGCGTATCGGACAGGACGACCGTATGGACACAACTCCTTTCTCTGACGACTATATCCCAACTCTTTCCGCTCCTGAATATCAGAATGCCCTTGAGCCGAATGCATTGACAACATTCATGGATAGCCTCTACGAGCAGATGAGAATGGAAGAGCTGTCGGATACAGAAAAGGAGATCATGGAATACCTTATCGGTTCGCTTGATGATGATGGCCTGCTGAGAAAGGATACTGCCATTATTGCTGACGAACTTGCATTCCGAGAGGGACTCTTTGTTACAGAAGAAGAGGTTGAAGATGTTCTTCTGAAACTGCAGGAGTTCAATCCGGCTGGAATAGGTGCTCGAAACCTTCAGGAATGCCTCACCATTCAGATAGAGCGCATGAAGGGCACTAAGACTGCCATGATAATGTATGATGTTATCACGAAATGTTTCAACGACTTCCTCAACAACAAATGGGACAATATCTGTCGCACACTCTCTTTAACAAAAGCGCAAGGAGAGATTGTGCGAAAGGAAATTAGACATTCCTTAAACCCAAAACCAGGGGCTGCATTCGGAGAGAGTCAGGAGCGCTCACTGCAACAGGTTACTCCAGACTTTCTCGTGAACATCGATGATGATGGCACTATCTCCTTCGAACTGAACAACGGCAGAATTCCTATTCTTCATGTGGTGAAAAAAGACGAGGAGCTGATTGAAAAACTTCAAGGAACAAAAAACAAGGCTGAGAAGGAAGCTCTCGCATTCACTGAAGAATACGTGAATCGAGCAAAGATGTATATCGATGCCGTTCAGCAACGCAACGAGACCATGGTGCGCACGATGAAGGAAATCGTGAAGATGCAACAGAAATACTTCCTCAGTGGAGACGAAACAGACATCAAGCCTATGGTTCTAAAGGATATTGCAGAACGCTCTGGATTAGATGTCTCAACCATATCACGTGTCTCACAATCGAAATACGTGCAGACACCATGGGGAATATTCCCTTTGAAACATCTCTTCAGTGGACGATACAATATTGGAGACGGCACCTCCATCTCTACCACCGTAATAAAAAAGACCCTTCAAGAGGTAATTGCGTCTGAAGATAAGAAAAAACCACTTTCAGACGATAAACTCACTGAAATCATGGCGAAAAAAGGATATCCTATCGCGAGAAGAACAGTAACCAAGTACCGGGAACAGATGAACATCCCTTCTGCGAGACTCAGAAAGGAATAAGCTCTTTTTCTAAAAAAGGAAATTGGTTGCTTCTCCTTAATATTCAGAAAGGAAAAAGTTCTTTTTCTAAGTGGAAATGAATTGCTTCTTCGGTAAAAAAAAATTTAGAAACAAGAAACATATAAATCAAACTAAAAATAAAAGAAACCATGTTGATTTTTGCACGCATATTGAGTATGATATTCACACCTTTCTATCTTCCCTTGGTGTGTATGGGTGCCTTGTTTCTATTCACCTACTTGAACATGCTGCCATGGCAATATAAGCTCCAGATGTTGCTCTTGACTTATTTCTTTACGATTCTGGTACCAACCGTATTGATAAGGTTCTATAGAGTCTACCACGGAAGAAAACTGTTCCATCTGAGCAAAAGAGAAAAACGTATGGTGCCGTATCTGATTTCCATACTGTCTTACCTCGTCTACTACGAGATTCTCAGATACTTCCATGTGCCGCACTTCATGGCATCAATAGGCATTGCTGCCTTGCTCATACAGATTATCTGTGCAATGATAAACATGAAGATAAAAATCTCCACACACATGGCGGCAATTGGTGGAGTGCTTGGAGGTGTGGTGGCATTCTCATTCATCATGGGATTTAATGCCTTGGGGTGGATTTCTGCCTTGATAATAATTGCAGGAATGGTGGGAACGGCAAGAATGATTCTCCGAATACATAGTCTCTCGGAAATCGTCTCTGGCTTCATAATAGGAATTCTTACCACCTTCGTGACGGTTATCTTCCTCTAACTCCGTTCTTTACCACACCATCCTAAACGAGGAAAGAAACATCGGTAAGCAAATAAGACTTCGATAAGCAAACAGAACATTAGTAAGCAAACAAAACTTATAACAACATAAAACAAAAAAAACAGAAAAAAAGACATGACTCCAATCGTATCTATTATTATGGGCAGCACAAGCGACCTGCCTATCATGGAAAAAGCAATGAAGTTTCTTGACGAACAGCAGATTCCATTTGAAGTGAATGCTCTTTCAGCTCATCGTACACCTACAGCAGTAGAGGAATACGCTCGAGAGGCTGCAGGAAGAGGAGTGAAGGTAATCATTGCTGGAGCAGGAATGGCAGCCGCTCTTCCTGGTGTAATAGCCGCTTCTACAACACTCCCAGTAATTGGAGTACCTATCAAGGGAAGCGTTCTCGATGGTGTCGATGCACTATATTCCATCCTTCAAATGCCTCCAGGAATCCCTGTAGCCACTGTGGCCATCAATGGCGCTTTGAATGCAGCCATTCTCGCAATGCAGATCATCTCTCTCTCTGACAGCGAGATAGCAACTCGTTTCGCTGACTATAAAGATTCTCTCTGTAAGAAGATAGAAAAGGCGAACAAAGACCTTAAAGAGGTAAAATACAAGTATAAGACAAACTAACCCTCCATTTTTCACACACCTGATTATGGAAAGACGACACACAACAACAACACTTGTCGGAAAGACCGCTATTGGCGGAGTGAATCCTATTCGCGTGCAGTCTATGACGACAACAAACACTAATGACACGACCGCCTGTGTTGAGCAGGCATTGCGTATCATTGAGGCTGGCGGAGAACTTGTAAGGCTCACGACACAAGGTGTTCGTGAGGCTGAGAACATGAAGAATATCTCGGAGGCGTTGAAGGCAAGGGGTGTGTATACTCCTCTTGTCGCTGACGTGCATTTCAATGCGAAGGTGGCAGATGTTGCTGCCTTGTATTGTGAGAAAGTGCGCGTGAATCCAGGAAACTACGTAGACCCTGCCCGCACCTTCAAAGCCTTGGAATATACCGATGAGGAATACTCTTCTGAGTTAAAAAAGATTGAGTCTCGCTTTGTTCCTTTCCTGAACATCTGTAAGGAGCACAACACTGCCGTTCGTATAGGTGTAAACCACGGTTCACTCTCTGACCGAATCATGTCAAGATATGGAGATACTCCAGAAGGAATTGTTGAGTCGTGTCTTGAGTTCCTTCGCATTTGCAAACGTGAGGAATTTAAGAATGTCGTTATTTCCATAAAAGCGTCAAACACAGTCGTTATGGTGCAATCTGTCAGACTCCTTGTCTCTGCCATGAACAAAGAGGATATGCACTACCCTCTGCATCTTGGAGTGACAGAAGCAGGAGAGGGTGAAGACGGAAGAATAAAATCGGCTGTGGGCATTGGAACATTGCTTACAGAAGGTATTGGCGACACCATTCGTGTCTCACTATCAGAAGAACCAGAGGAGGAGATTCCTGTGGCTAAGAAGTTAGTGGAATATATCGGTGAATGTGCAAAAATTCGTGAGGAGAGCGTGATAACAAACGATACCCTTACCCTTTCCTTCAAAGAAGAAAATACAGAAGACTTGCAGCTGAAAGCAGCTATGGCGGCTGGCGGATTGCTCATAGATCGAAAGGCTCATAACCTCGTTATTTACAACAACGGTATTCCTCAGCCACTCCTTGCCGATGCCATTCTTCAAGCAGCTCGCATTCGGTTCACAAAGCCAGAATTTATCTCCTGTCCTGGATGCGGAAGAACACTCTACGACCTTAAGTCAACCATTTCAAAAATCAAGGCAGCCATCTTCTCTGAGGCAGAGCACGATGAACGCTTCAAGACTCTGAAGATAGGTATTATGGGATGTATTGTGAATGGTCCAGGAGAAATGGCTGATGCCGACTTTGGTTATGTTGGAGCTGGTCCTGGTCGTGTTTCTCTCTATCGCCAGAAGGAATGTATAGAGAAGAACATCCCTACCGACCATGCTGTTGAGAAGCTCATCAACCTGATAAAAAATAGCTTGAAATAAGCAAAATAGACAAAGTTTCTTTTTAAGCAAAAACAACTTGAAAGAATCGAAAAATCGTCTTGAAACAAGTTGGTAAGAAGAAGTAACATATTAATATAAGTTAATAAAACCCACGATATATAAAATATTCGTGGGTTTTTTGTATCTTTGCATGTTCATATCTTTTAAATAAGGTGAAAACCTATTTCTATGCCTTACTTTCTGTCAGAAAAAGCAATCTTAAACAAGAAGAAAAAGCATTTTTGAACAAGAAGAAAAAGGCATAAACAGAGATTAAGAAAAAAAATAAAAACAAGAAAACAATAATGGAATACAATTTCAGAGACATTGAAAAAAAATGGCACAAAGAATGGGTTAAGAACGATACTTATAAGGTAACCCAGGACAGCGAGAAGAAGAAATTCTATGTTCTAAACATGTTCCCTTACCCTTCGGGAGCAGGACTGCATGTAGGACACCCTCTCGGATATATTGCCAGCGATATCTATGCAAGATACAAGCGCCTTCAGGGCTACAACGTGCTCAACCCAATGGGTTACGATGCCTACGGACTTCCTGCAGAGCAATACGCCATTCAGACGGGACAGCATCCAGAAACCACTACCGTACAGAATATAAACCGCTACCGCGAGCAGCTTGATAAGATTGGTTTCTGCTTCGACTGGAGCCGTGAGGTTCGCACTTGCTCTCCAGACTATTATCATTGGACTCAGTGGGCTTTCCAGAAGATGTTCAATTCTTTCTTCTGCAACAGTTGTCAAAAGGCAATGCCTATAGAGAAACTCATTGCTCACTTCGAGGAGAAAGGAACAGAAGGTCTTGACGTTGCAGAGAGCGAGCACCTCACCTTCTCTGCTGAAGAATGGAAGAACATGAACGAAGCAGAGAAGTCGGCTACGCTCATGAACTACCGTATTGCTTTCCTTGGAGAAACCATGGTGAACTGGTGTGCCGGACTTGGCACTGTTCTTGCCAACGATGAGGTTGTTGATGGTGTCAGCATCCGTGGCGGCTTCCCTGTAGAGCAGAAAAAGATGCGTCAGTGGTGCCTCCGCGTTTCTGCTTATAGCCAGCGCCTTCTCGATGGCCTAGAGACAATCAACTGGAGCGATTCCATCAAGGAAACACAGAAGAACTGGATTGGTCGTTCTGAGGGTGCAGAGATTGTGTTCAAGGTAGCCGATTCTGATAAGGAGTTCACCATCTTCACCACTCGTGCCGACACAATGTTTGGCGTTACGTTCATGGTGCTCGCTCCAGAGAGTGAACTCGTAGATATTCTCACCACAGACTCACAACGTGCTGAGGTGGAGGAATATGTGAAGTACGTAAAGGGACGAACAGAGCGAGAGAGAATGATAGACCATAAGGTCACTGGTGTCTTCTCTGGCTCTTACGCAATAAATCCATTCACTGGAGAGAAGAACCCTATCTGGATTTCGGAATATGTGCTGGCAGGATATGGAACAGGTGCCATCATGGCGGTTCCTGCTCACGACTCACGCGACTATGCCTTTGCTAAGCACTTCAACCTTCCAATCATTCCTCTCGTTGAGGGTGCTGACGTCTCTGAGGAGTCGTATGATGCAAAGGAGGGTATCGTAACAAACTCTCCTCGTGAGGGTGTGGAGCCATATATAGATTTCTCTCTGAATGGAAAAACCATCAAGGAGGCTATTGCTGCCACAAAGAAATATGTCAAGGAGCATAACCTCGGAAGAGTGAAGGTGAACTACCGACTTCGTGACGCTATCTTCTCACGCCAGAGATATTGGGGCGAACCGTTCCCTGTTTACTACAAGAACGGAATAGCCACCATGATTCCTGAAGAGTGCCTGCCTGTAGAACTTCCGCAGGTTGATAAGTTCCTACCTACAGAAACAGGAGAGCCACCACTCGGAAACGCACAGTTGTGGGCATGGAACGAAGTGGAGAAGAAAATTGTTGACAAGGCTCTCATTGATGAAAAGACAGTGTTCCCTATCGAACTCTATACAATGCCTGGATTCGCTGGCTCTTCTGCCTATTACCTCCGATACATGGATCCAAAGAACGATAAGGCACTCCTTTCTGAAGAGGCTGCAGAATACTGGCAGAACGTAGACCTTTACGTAGGTGGCTCTGAGCATGCCACAGGGCATCTCATATATTCTCGATTCTGGAATAAATTCCTCTTCGACCTCGGAATAAGCAAGAAAGAAGAGCCATTCCAGAAACTCGTAAACCAGGGAATGATTCAGGGACGCTCAAACTTCGTATACCGTATTAAGGATACCAATACCTTTGTGACCCTCGACGAGAAAGACAACTACGAGACAACTCCTATACATGTTGATGTGAACATCGTCAGCAACGATATTCTCGACATAGAGGCTTTCAAGGCTTGGCGACCAGAATACAACGATGCTGAATTCATTCTCGGTGCTGACGGAACATATAAATGCGGATGGGCAGTAGAGAAGATGTCTAAGTCGATGTTCAACGTTGTGAATCCAGATATGATTGTTGAGAAATATGGTGCCGACACACTTCGTCTCTACGAGATGTTCCTCGGTCCGGTTGAGCAGTCAAAGCCTTGGGATACAAACGGTATCGATGGTTGCCACCGATTCTTGAAGCGCTTCTGGGGACTCTTCTACGGTCGTAACGGAGAATTCCTTCCTGCCAACCAGCCAGCAACTGCTGAAGAGGAGAAATCACTTCATAAGCTTATCAAGAAGGTTAGCAACGACATTGAGCAGTTCTCTTACAACACTTCCATAGCCGCCTTCATGACAGCAGTCAATGAGTTGTCTAAATGTCGCAGCAAGGAGGTTCTGAAGACTCTTGTGGTGCTCATTGCTCCTTTTGCTCCTCACATTGCAGAAGAATTGTGGAGCCAGCTTGGCGAGAGCGGTTCTGTTTGTGATGCTCAATGGCCTTCTTGGGACGAGGAGAAGATGAAAGACTCTGAGATCACAATGCCTGTTCAGTTCTGTGGAAAGACTCGCTTCACAATCCAGCTCCCTGCTGGTGTTAGTCGCGAAGATGCAGAAAAGGCTGCTCTTGCCGATGAGCGCACCTCTCGCTATACTGACGGCAAGCAGATTGTGAAGGTAATCGTTGTTCCAGGACGAATCATCAATATCGTTGTGAAGTAACGTCACTTTTTCCCGATTTTTCCAGAATAAATATAACTATCTAACAAATGCCTGTAGCCTTTCTTTACTTGCATTATCCATACTACTTTCAGCAGAAAGAGCTGAATAATACAAATAAATAGATTGGCTTCAGGCAAATCACTCAAAAACTATGTCTATTGCACGGTTTGACAAAAAATTCATACTAAGGGAAGTACGCGACTATTTCATGGTTGCAATGGCAACACTGATGTATGCATTTGCCGTAACAGCTTTCATGCTTCCTTACGGACTTGCAACAGGTGGTGTGGCTGGTATCTCTGCCATCATCTTCTATGCCACTGGCTTGAAGGTGCAGATTTCTTATGCTGCCATAAACCTTACGTTCCTTGCCATGGCGGCAAAGATAGTGGGCTTACGATTCTGTCTGAAGACAATCTGGGGCTTTGGTATGATCACGTTCTGGCTTTGGGTATGCCAGATGCTGATGGAAGACCCTGTCACTCACGAACTGCCAAAACTCATTGGAGATGAGATCTTTATGGCATGTATCTTAGGAGCTATCTTTGAAGGTATCGGATTGAGCATAAGCTTCTATTACAATGGCTCTACCGGAGGAACAGATATCATTGCGGCATGTATAAACAAATACCGAGATGTCTCTCTCGGACAAATTCTCATGGTCTGCGATATACTCATCGTGTCAAGCTGTTACCTCGTGTTCCACGACATACAGCGAGTAATCTTCGGATACGTGCTCCTAATCGTTGCAGCCCTCTCTCTCGACTATACCACACGTCGTTTCCATCAGGCGGTAGAGTTCAAAATTTTCTCCAGAAACCATTCTGCCATTGCTGATGCGATAAACGCAAAGGGCTTTGGAGTCACTCTTCTCGATGGCTTCGGCTGGTATACGAAAACGTCACGAAAGGTGCTTGTCTGTATCTGTGGGAAACGCTACTCAGAAATAATCATGAGGGAGATAAAGCGCGTTGACCCAACCTGCTTCGTCTCTGTCACGAATGCTCAGAACGTATATGGAGAAGGCTTTGATGTTATGAAGACAAAGGTGAAGGGACAGAAGCCTATCATTGTCTTTGCCACAAACAATGCTAACAAGCTTCGTGAGGTGAGGGAGATTCTCAGCGACCGTTTTGAAGTGCGCTCACTGAAAGAGGTGGGATGCATGGACGACCTTCCTGAGACTCACGACACCCTCGAAGAGAACGCAATGCAGAAGGCTCGTCACATCACTCAGTACTACGGCTTCGACTGCTTCTCAGACGATACCGGTCTCGAGGTAGAAGCTCTTGGAGGTGCTCCAGGTGTCTATTCTGCACGTTATGCGAACCTTGACGACCCAGATTATTCTGACCCTCTTCTCGACAAGACAAAAGACCACGATAGCAAGGCAAACATGCGCAAGCTGCTTTATAAGCTTGAAAACGAGACAAACCGCAAGGCACAGTTCCGCACTTCGATAGCACTTATCTACAAAGGCAAGGAATACTATTTCGAAGGAATTGTAAAGGGTACGATAGCGAGAGAAGAGAAGGGCGACCATGGCTTTGGCTACGATCCTGTCTTCGTTCCTGAAGGCTACAAAGACTCATTCGCAGAACTCAGCTCTGAGGTAAAGAACAAGATTTCACACCGTGGTCAGGCAATAGAGAAATTGGCAGCATTCTTAAAAGAACAGAAATAACGCCACATCTCTTTTGCCCTACCCAAAACAATTGTCATGATAACAGCATCTATCGTAACATACAGGCATCATTTCCTCGATATAGAACCCGTATTGCGAAGTCTCTTCGCGTCTCCTGTAGACACGATATATATTATTGACCATTCCGTAGACATCATGCCCGACCTCCTTCAGGAATTGGAGGAGTTCCGGGCAAGGGTGTTTACTGGAGAACCGCTTCTGAAAGAAAAGGTAGAGAAGGGTTTGAGAATGATTTATATCCCTCACAAGAACAATGGGTATGGTGGAGGACATAATGTAGCCATCAATGAAGCAATAAAAGAAGGGAGCACATACCATCTCGTGATAAATCCAGATATATGGTTTGGACCTCGAGTGATTCCAGCACTTCTAAGGTATATGGACAGTCATGAAGATGTGGCACAGATGATGCCGAAAGTGCTATTCCCAAACGGACAGATACAACGGTTAGCGAAGTTCCTGCCTACTCCATTCAATATCTTCGGTAGAGCATTCCTTCCTCCTGCTTTGATAAAGAAGATGAACGACCGTTTCGAGATGAAGCACTCTGGTTTCACCATGACTCTGAATGTTCCTTTTCTCTCAGGATGCTTCATGTTCTTCCGTGTTTCTGCACTAAAGGAGATAAACGGCTTTGACGAGCGCTATTTCCTTTATGCGGAAGATATAGACATCACTCGTCGGCTTCACATGAAGTACAAGACCTTGTATTATCCCGACTATCCTGTCTACCACAAGTTCTCACGCGCTTCACATCATAGCATCCGACTCTTCTTTGTTCACATCATGAACTTAATCAGATACTTCAACAAATGGGGTTGGATTTACGACAAGGAGCGTCAGAAGATAAACAACCGGTTGGAAAGAGAGATTCTTGAAGGTGGAATAAAAGACTGATGCAGCACCTGCAAATTCCACACACTGAAATATTCATTCACCCAAAAAAACACAAGATAAAAACAATGAAGAAATACAGCCTTTTCTTAATCTTCTGCCTACTGCTTTCTATTGAGGCAATGGCAGATGTTGTGGGCACATGGAAAACCTACAAGAGCTATACGGAAATAGAACAGATAGAACCTTCAAACAAGGAAGTCTATGTGCTCTCCTCAGGAAGTCTGTATTCCTTTAATCCTACAGATAATTCCATTCAGACATACGACCGCACCAACTCTCTGAACAGTAATGAGATAACACATATAGCATGGTCGCAAAAAGCAAGGAAACTTCTTATCACCTATGCCGACTATAACATTGACCTTCTCACAAGCTCTGGAGAGACAACATTCATAAACGACTATGCCAACAAGCAGATTTCAGGAGACAAAACCATAAACAGCATATATATCTTCGACCGCTTCGCTTTCCTCTCAACAGGCTTTGGCGTTATAAAAATTGATGTGGAGAAGGAGTATATTGTGGATACCTACAACTTAGGATATGCCGTTGACTACTGCTATGTAGAGGGACAGTATCTCTTTGCTGCTTCTGAAGAGAAGGGAATAAGAAAAGGACTGATGACTGCCAACCTCCTCGACAAAAACAACTGGACATTCCACACAGCCTTTTCTCCTTTGGAAAAAGGGCAATACACATACGACACTTACAGAAAATGTTATTGGGCTGCTGACTCTAAAGGCAAGCTTTCACAATACTCTTTTGCTGACGGAACATACACTCAGACAATGACGGGAGTGTGCCCTGACGGTCCGTCAACAAACCATTGCTGGCGACTCTATTGGCACGACAACCGTCTCTTTATTGCGGCTGGAAACTTCAGCTACAACTGCTATTATTACTACCCTGGATGTGTGTCAACATTCGATGGTCAGAACTGGAATACAATAGAGTCTCCTCAGGAAGATATTCTCGGCTACAAATATCAAGATGCAAACTGCATTGCCTTCGACCCTTCCGACAAGAACCACTATTATGTTGGAAGCATGTCGGGAATACTCGAATTCCGTGATGGGAAATTCCTTGAGGCTTACCATTACGACAACAGTACTGTCTCTGGACGATACGACCAAAAGAATAAGGAAAACCAGCTTATCTGCTCTATGACGTTTGACAATGAGAAAAATCTCTGGGCTATGAACGGATGGAATAACGTGCCTATTATCTGTAGGAAAGCAGATGGTACTTGGACAGAATATCCTCACGAGAATAACCGCATCGACAACCTTTATGGTGTCGACCTTCAGAGTATTTTCGTGAGTCCTACAAACGGTTATATGTGGTTCACAAACAATTGTGCGAAGAATTCTGCCATCTTCCGCTATGACTATAAGAACGACATTCTTGAAGATTGCAAGGAGTTCTACAATCAAGATGGAACAAAGCTTGCCATTTCGTTTGCCTATTATCTCAAGGAAGACAAGAAAGGAAATATCTGGGTGGCAACAGATGTTGGTCCAATGCAGATCACTCGGGAGAGCATAAACAAAGGGGAGTTTACATTCACTCAACATAAGGTTCCGAGAAACGATGGCACAAACTATGCCGACTATCTTCTCAACAACGTCTCTTGTCGTTGCATTGCCATTGATGGGGCAAACAGAAAATGGATTGGAACAACAGGAACAGGTGTGTTTCTCATTAGTGACGACAACAACACTCAGGAGGAACATTTCACAGCCGAGAACTCTCCTCTTCTCTCAAACCATGTCTATGACATAGCCATAGACCCAAACACGGGAATTGTATACTTCGCTACCGACAAGGGACTCTGTTCCTATCAAGCGGAGAACACAACAACAAACGAGGATATGACAGACGCAAATGTCTCTGTATACCCGAATCCTGTCACTCCAGAATATACTGGCATGATAAACATCACGGGGCTCTCCATGAACTCTGACGTGAAGATAGTGTCTTCTGCTGGAGCTCTCGTGAACGAGGGTACATCTCGTGGTGGCAGCTATTCTTGGAATGGTTGCGACATGGATGGAGAGAAGGTGGCATCTGGCGTCTATATGATTCAGGTGGCGAAGGAAGATGGCAGTAAGGGAATTGTTGCAAAGGTGGCTATAATAAGATAAGAGATTATGCATGTTATTTGTTTCGACCAACCTTTTCCACCAACCTATGGGGGCGCGATAGATGTTTTCTATCGGATAAAGGCTCTTCATGAAGCGGGCATTCCTCTTACACTGCATATCTTTCTCTATCACGACCGTAAACCGCAAAAAGAAATGGAGACTTTGGCAGAGAGGGTGTTCTACTATAAACGGAACCTTGGAATTCGCCAGAATCTCTCTTTGAAGCCGTATATTGTGGAGAGTAGAAACAATGCTGAAATGCTTGAGAATCTGTGTCTTGACAACGAGCCTATTCTCTTTGAAGGCTTGCACACCACATTCCTTCTCGACAACAATCGTCTTCGTGGAAGAAAGAAAATCGTTCGCATGCACAACATCGAGCATAGCTATTTCCTTGCATTAGCAAAGAATAAACTCTTTTCTCTGAAAAGTCCTTATTATATTGTGGAGAGCATGAAACTGAGATTCTACGAAAAGGTTCTTCGTCACGCTTCTCTCATCCTACCAATATCAACAGAAGATTGCAAAGAGCTGGAAAAGAGATATCCTCACAATGAGGTTCGGCTGATGGATTGCTTCTTCGATAATGCTCCAGCAAGTAATGACTCCATAAACAGAATCGTTTCAGAGAAATATATTCTCTATCACGGAAATCTTGCCTTGGCAGAGAATATTCGGGCAGCAAAATATCTCATATCGCATTATGAGGAGATTGTTCCTGATGGATGGAAACTGGTGATTGCGGGCAGAAAACCAGATAAGGCTCTTTTCGCTTTGGCAAAAGGGAAGGGAAATATTGATATTCTCTCTAATCCTTCTCCAGAAGAACTTGAGAATCTCTTGGCAAACGCTCACATAAACCTTCTCGTTACTTTCCAGAAAACAGGAGTGAAGCTGAAACTCCTGAACACGTTGGCAAAATCTTATGGCTTCTGCATCGTGAACAGCAATATGCTTTACGGCACTACATTGAAACCGCTCTGTCATGAAGCAAACACTCCACAGGAAATCAGAAAAACAATAGAGATTCTTGCAAAAAAGACAATAAAAGAGGAAGAATATTTCGAACGGCAGGAGAAACTGAAAAACTTCGGGTTTAATGACATAAGTCCAATTCTGTCTTTTATATCTGAATGAAACAGTCTGTTCTTAGGCTTGAAACACTCTGTTTTTAAGCTGAAAATACTCTGTTTTAGGCTTAAATGCTCTTAAAAACACTTTTATAAACGTAAAATAGAAATATAATGCATATACTGGAGATACCGTCATTCCTTCCTCCTTACGGTGGATATTTCTGCATAGAGCAAGCAAAGGCTCTTGCGGCTTGCGGACATGAGGTTGGCATTTTGCATTGCCAGCAGTTGGGGGCTACAGTATATCCGTGGCATTTCCTCACGGCTCGCTACAACCGTTGGGAGGAGCAACTGCATCCCTTCAACGACAAAAGAACCATCACCCTCTACCGAACAAACATGAGGGGAATACCAAGGAATATTCTCTATAACCAACGCCGCTACTGCAAGATAATTGCTGAGATGTTTGAGGAATACGTTTCTCGCTATGGTTGTCCAGACGTAATACACGCTCATTGCGCACAATGGGCAGGAACAGCAGCCATGCGGATTTCAGAGAAGAAGAATATTCCTTATTTCGTCACAGAACATCTCTCTTCTGGCATCTTCCACGACAACTATGGAAATCCTTGGAGTCACGACCTTTGGGCAAAAGAGCTTATACGCATGGCTCTTGAAAAAGCGAAATGTGTGATCACAGTTTCTGACGAATCTGTTCTCGACCTCGCTCCTCTCTTCGGAAACAATTTCAAGACGGTCACAATATCAAACATCATTGACGTTGACTTCTTTAAATACAAGGAAAGAACCGAAAGAAACAACCGACCATTCAGATTCTGTTGCCTGGCAAACGCAAACGGAAGGTTCTACGAACTGAAGGGTTACGACACGCTTCTAAAGGCGTTTAGCAAGTGTAAGAATGCAGAATTGCATATTGCTGGAAGGGAAACAATGGGAAAAAAGCTAAAAAATGCTGTTTGTAGCCTTCCAAACAGTAAAAACATATTTCTCTATGGAGAGCTATCAAAAGAGGGCGTAAGAGCGCTTTTATGGCGTTGTGATGCTTTAGTGCTTGCAACATGTAGTGAGATGCAACCTTTGGTTATAATGGAGGCTATGTCTACAGGCATTCCTGTTGTCTCCACCACAGCAATTCCAATGGCTTTGCGAATCCCTGGTGCGTTCTTCACATCTCCAGTAAACAATCCAGACGCTTTCCATGAGGCTATGATTGCTGTTCAGGCTGTAAAACCTTCTGAAGTGATCTCTAATGCCATTAGAAACATGGCATCTCCAGAGATTGTGGGCAGGAAACTGGAAAAACTGTTTATGTAAAAGGGTCTGTAAGATATTTTTTTTAAGCAAGAAAGAATCGAAATTTTTATAGACATTTAGTTTCTTCAGAAAAAATCATTCGAAATTCAGAAAAAGTCGTTCGAAAATTCAGAAAGCAATTTGCAGGAAATCTCAATAACAGAAAAATGCAGAAATATCAGAATATGTCCTTGGTGAGGTATTTTCTTTGCCTCGGTGTCATCACATCTCATTATTTCATTCTCAATGGCATACCAAATATTTGGTGTGTAGGAGGAGATATGCGCATTGGAATTTTCTTTGCCATGAGCGGATTCCTTATCTATGGCAGTTACGAAAAGCATAGGGATGCAAGGAAATATTTCCATAATCGTGTGACACGCATTCTCCCGACATATTTCACCATCCTTCTTCTCTCTGCAATCCTACTTGCTTTCCTCTCTTCTCTTCCAGCAAACGAGTATTTCTCGTCTCTTCAGTTTTGGAAGTACTTAGGTTGCAATGCGTTGTTTCTCAATTTCTTAGAACCTTCATTGCCAGGCGTTTTCTCGACAGAAAATGTTCTTCCAGCAGTAAATGGTGCTTTGTGGACTTTAAAAGTGGAATGGGCGTTCTATATCTTCATTCCGATATTCTTCTGGATAGTGAAGCGGTTCAGATGGAATGAGAAAATGGCGTCTCTGGCTGTCTGCTTTCTTTCCGTTGCTTATATCTTCATCATGAAGGAACTCTATCATCAGACGGGAAACAGACTCTTTCATATTCTCTCCTATCAGTTCTTCGGACAAGGAATATATTTCTTCTCGGGAGTAATGATATACCATTACCGAAAATATCTTGTGGAGAAAAACATTCTCTTTCCTCTGCTCGCATCTATTGCCATTTATTCCATTGTATTGAACTTTGGTGGGCAGGGCGGACTACTCTCTGAAAACATCCTCTTTTCCGTAGTCCCACCAGTAGCATCCATTGCAATGGTTTCCTTTGCCTTGGGAAAGAATATCTGCAATTTCCAAAGATTCCTTGGAAACTATTCTTACGAGATGTACCTCGTGCATTTCCCTATTCTCCAAACACTTGTGCATTTTGGCATCACAAAGAATCTTCCGCCCCTTCTCGGTCTGCTAATTTCTCTTACCATCATCGTTCTTTCTGCTATTCTCGTCTCAAAACTCGTAAAACTGCTGAAGAAATACGTGCTAAGAATTGATTAGTTATCTGGTAGGAAATCAGTGCGATACAAAACAAACTGTTCTTAATGTCACATGAATGTAACATTAAGAACTACGACATATATTTAACGTATCTTTTTTATAAGGTACGTGGAAAAAAGTTGTCACATTTCACCGTGAATAAGATGGTAAAATTCTCTACCTCATGAAGAGGAGCGATGAGGACTCATTGAGTACCCTTTAAGGACCTATTAAGGCACCAAAAAGAGACTCAACAAGAACTCAAAAAATGACTCAACAAGAGACTATGTTTTATATTCACGATTGCATAATTTGAACCGTTCTCAATAGGATATAAATGGTTGGCAATTCGCCTTGCAAAGAGGTTATCAAAGTGAAAGCTCAGCCTATCTTATGAAAACCCTAACGAGATAACACTACCGATTTTATAAAGCATATAGGTTGCTGTTCTACTTGTAGAACTCAGTGAATGCCTTTATGCAATAGAGATGGTCGGCAACAGAAGCTGTTTCTCTAACACTATGCATGGCGAGCACACCATTACCCATGTCGACACCCCTCACAGGAAGAGAAGAGGCAAGGATATTTCCTAATGTCGAGCCACCAGCCACATCACTGTGGTTTACGAAATATTGGAAAGGAACACCTGCTTTACGGCATATTCCAGCAAAGACAGCAGCTGAAACGGCATCTGTGGCATATTTCTGAGAAGCATTTAGCTTTATAACAGGGCCAAGACCGAGGTGAGGATGATTTGTTGGGTCGTATTTTGAAGAATAGTTTGGATGCCAAGCATGGGCATTGTCAGCACTAATCATAAACGCCTGCTCCACAGCACGATAGAAGTCGTCTCCCCTACCCTCTTGTGCTATTATGATACGCTCTATCATGCTCCTCAAGAACGGACTTCCCGCTCCCTGTTTTGTTTGAGAACCCGTTTCCTCATTGTCGAAGACAGCCATGACATTTGTCTGCTCAGGAATTCCCTCTTCAGTAGCAGCCATCAAAGCCTCAAGAGAAGCGTGAACCATGGAGAGGTCGTCAAGACGCCCAGCACTTATCATCTCCTGCTGGAGTCCGAAGGTTGAAGGAGGAGTGGTGTCGTAGAGATAAAGGTCGAAGTCAAGAATATCAGGAATGCTTACGTTCAACTCTTCAGAGATTAGCGAGAGCAAGACACCATCTTTCTTCATCTCTTCAGTGACAGCAGCAGCCATGAGAGGAAGCATATCTGTCTGCTTAGAGAGCTTCACACCATCGTTCACCTGCCGATTGAAATGAATGGCAAGGTTAGGAATCGTGAGCAGAGGGCGACGAATGTTAAGAAGGCGAGTTTCTGGTTGCATAACATCTCCACTATCTACGATAACCCTTCCAGCAAGAGAGAGAGGGCGATCGAACCAAGTACTCATGATTGGTCCGCCATAAACCTCTGTGTTCAACGAGAGCATTCCCTCTCGCAACATCTCTGCGTTCGGCTTTATGCGAAACGTAGGAGAGTCGCAATGAGAACAGATCATGTGGAATCCCTTCTCAGCAAGCGGCTGCCTACCAATCACGAAAGCATAGATAGAAGAATCGTTCTTCACAACATAGAATTTCTCTCCTGCCTTCACACTCTCTAAGCGTGAGGAAGCATCGAAACATCTGAATCCAGCATCATTGAGACGCTTACAAATGGTATCTACTGCAAGGAAGTTCACGGGTGAACTTTCTAAGAATTGAAACAGTCGGTTTATCATAATGAGGAATGGTTTAAAAAGTTTTTCAAAAGCATAGGGTTGCTATGAATGTTGATAAAAAAGTTGTGGCAAAGTTACGAAAAAAATCGGGAAAACCACAATTTTTCATAAAGAAAACACTAAAAAAGAAACAAAATAATCTTTCATGTAAAAATTTTTGTAAAAAAAATTGGCAGTTTCATCTAAATTATGTACTTTTGCTGACAAATTGTAAAAACCATATTAACGACAACACATAAAACACTATGCAAAAAAATGAAAGAATAGATGCTCTTGACAAAAAGATATTGAGCATTCTGGCAAAAAATGCACGTATGCCTTTTAAGGATGTAGCTGCAGAATGCGGAGTATCGCGAGCAGCTATCCACCAGCGTGTCCAGAGACTTATGGATATCGGTGTTATCTACGGCTCCGCCTTTAACATCAATCCAAAATCTCTCGGTTATACCACCTGCACCTATGTAGGCATAACGCTCGAACGAGGCAATATGTATCGTGAAGTGGCTTCACAACTGAACCTCATCCCAGAGATTGTTGAGTGTCATTACACCACTGGCTCTTATACTATGCTCGTAAAGCTTTACGCTCGCGACAACGAGCAGCTCATGGAACTTCTCAACGATAAGCTGCAGAATATCGATGGAGTGGTGTCAACAGAAACGCTCATTTCTCTCGAACAGTCTATCAAGCGAGAGATACCAGTGGTTCTCACAGACGAAGATTAATCATCGCAATACTTTTCCAAGGATGGGGAATTAAGAATCAAAAGCACTATGTTCATGGTTCTTAATTCCTCATTATTAGTTGGTTACAAGAAACACACTACTCTTGATTGAAAAAAACACCCGCTTTATACTATATAAAGTAAGAAAAAAACACCCACTTGATTATATAAAACAAAAACACCCCTGGGTTACAGAAAGACTATGATAAAAATACCATTGATAGGCATCACTACCGACAGTAGCACAGAAGACTATTCCGTAAGAAAGAAATACTGCAACCAAGTTTTGGCTGCAGGAGCCTACCCTATTCTCTTACCTCCTGTTTCTGACGTTGAGAAGACAAAAGCATTCCTTGACACTCTTGATGGAATTATCTTCACAGGTGGTGGCGACCATAATCCGCTGCTCATGAACGAAGAGCCCGTTCCAGAACTCGGGAATATTAATCCAGAGCGTGACAGCTTGGAGATTCCACTCTGTCAGGAGGCTTACAAGCGGAATCTGCCTATCCTCGGAATTTGTAGAGGAATACAAACCATCGCCATTGCACTCGGTGGGCATGTCAAGCAGCATATATCCACTTCTGTGAAGCATAGTCAGAATGCTCCAAAAGATGCTGCCACCCATAGCGTAAAGATAGAGAAAGGAAGCATTCTCTCTGAGATATATAATAGCGAGACAATCTTTGTGAACAGTTTCCACCATCAAGCTGTTGATAACCCTGGCAGACGTTTCAAAGCTGTTGCTTTTTCTGAAGACAATATCATAGAAGGAATAGAATCTACTGAATATCACAGTGTTATAGGTGTTCAGTGGCATCCCGAACAACTCCATGAGGAGGGTCTGAAGCTCTTCAAATGGCTGACAGAAGAGGCAAAGATCTACCGTGAGGCGAAAGAAATTCACAAGGAAATCGTTACCCTCGACTCTCATTGCGACACTCCAATGTTCTTCTCACAAAACGTTGACTTTATTAATGGCGACAGCAGAATTCTCTATGATCTTGAGAAAATGAACTGTGGAAGAATAGATGCCGTGACAATGGTTTGCTACCTTCCTCAACCAAAGCAAGGACAGAAATTCTCTGACGTTTCTCAGTTCGGAATAGAGAGCGAGAAGGAGTATGCGGATATTATATTTGATAAGGTTGAGGAAATATGCCGAAATGAAGGTATTGCCAAGGCTGTTTCTTTTGATGAAGTGGTGGAAAATAAGAAAAAAGGCATTCGCTCCATTATGCTTGGAATAGAGAATGGCATTGCCTTAGAACACGACTTAAAGAATATTCAGCATTTCCATGACAGAGGAATAAAATATATCACTCTTTGCCATAATGGCGACAACGATATCTGCGACTCTGCACGAGGAACAGAAACGCATCATGGCGTGTCGGAATTTGGCAAGGAGGTGATTCGTGAGATGAACCGAATAGGCATTGCCGTTGACCTCTCTCATGCGGCAGAATCGTCTTTCTATGATGCTATAAAACTGTCTGAAAAGCCAATCGTCTGTAGTCATTCAAACTGTCGAGCACTCTGCAACCACCCTCGCAATCTAACAGACGAACAGATGCGCACGTTGGCGGCTCACAATGGTGTTATGCAGCTCACTCTATATAGTGGATTCCTCAAAGAAAATGGTGAGGCAGATATCACCGATTTCTTAAACCATCTCTTCCATGCGATAGAAATAATGGGAATAGACCATGTGGGAATAGGTACTGATTTCGATGGTGACGGTGGCGTAAAAGGCTTGTCATCGGCAGCAGAACTAATGAACATCACAACACAACTCCTTCGACATGGTTTCTCTCAGGAAGAGATAGAGAAAATTTGGGGAAAGAACTGGATAAAGTGTCTTACTCGGAAATAAATGGGGTATATCATAGATATATTCTGAGTATATCTTGAGTATAAGTTGGATATATCTTAGAAATATCAGAGTAATAACCGTGGAATATAAAAGTTATATATGTTATATGCCATAGATATTTCGGATATATAACGGACATATAACGGACAAATAACGGACATATGCCCTCTAAAAATCCAGTGAACAACCATTTAAATACCATATTAAGATAAACAGAAATACATTAAAACATAAATGAGAAACTTTCTTTTTTTAATACTCACACTTGCTTTCTTCTCTTGCAAGAACAGTAAGCCAGCAACGGAAGTAGAACAGGCGGCAGGTCTCATTCCTGAGTTCTGTAGTGATTCAGCATATTATTTCTGTAAGAAACAATGCGACTTCGGACCAAGACCAATGAACACTCCTGCTCACGATAGCTGCACAAACTGGATTGCTCAGGAGTTCAGGAGACACGGTTGTGAGGTGACATTGCAAAAGGCTGATATAAAGGCTTTTGACGGCACGCTACTTAATGCCACAAACATCATTGCTTCTTATTCTCCGAAAGGAAAGGATCCAAAAGAGCGAATAATGCTTTGTGCGCATTACGATACTCGACCTTGGGCAGACAACGACCCAGAGGAGAAAAACCATCATACTCCTATCATTGGTGCAAACGATGGTGGCTCAGGAATTGCTGTGATGTTAGAGGTGGCGAGAATTTTGAATATGGCTGACTCGGCGAATGTCGCTGTGGAGTTCGTTTGCTTTGATGCAGAAGATTATGGTACTCCACAATGGTTTGAGGGAGAGAGCAAAAGGGAAAATCCATGGGCTTTAGGCTCACAATATTGGGCTGAACAATATGCTGCCGACAGTAACGGAAAGGCTATCGATTACGGAATTCTGCTCGATATGGTTGGAGGAATAGGTGCGAAATTCTATCATGAAGGACTCTCACTACATTTTGCAAAGCAATACGTACAGAAACTGTGGTCGGCAGCATCAGAAGCGGGATACAGCAGTTTCTTCCCTTCACGAGAAGGGGGCTTTGTAACCGACGACCACCAGCCAATAAACGAGATTGCTCAGATTCCTTGCATAGACATCATTGCTCATTATCCAGACTGTGAGCAGTCGTCTTTTGGTCCTGTATGGCATACTGTTGCCGACAATATGGACAATATCTCTAAAGAAACGTTAGAGGCTGTTGGTCAGACTCTTATATATTACATCTATAACATAAAATAATGGTTTTACGCATTCTCTACATACTCATTCTCCTTACTTTCTGGACTGGAAACATGAAAGCCCAGAACACCACCTTCATACCCACCATAAAGGTGGGAAAGGTGCTCTTAGACAACGATTCTGTGCAGTATGTGGAAATGAATAATGTCTATTGCTATCCGCCAAAGGTTTTCAAAGATAAGAAGGAGAGAATTCGCTATAACCGTATGGTGAGAAACGTGAAGAAGGTGTTGCCGATTGCTAAGGAGGTGAAGATGATCATGATGGAGACCTACGAGTATCTTGTCACTCTCCCTAACGCAAAGGCACGTGCAGAACATCTGAAACTTGTGGAGAAAGGTGTGAAAGAGCAATACACTCCAAGAATGAAAAGACTTACGCTAACACAGGGAAAACTGCTCATAAAGCTCATTTACCGTGAGTGTAACTCCACTGGTTTTGAACTGATAAACGCATTCATCGGACCTTTAAAGGCTGGCTTCTACCAAATCTTTGCTTGGACTTTTGGTGCTTCTCTGAAAAAAACTTACGAGCCAGAAAATAATGCTGAAGATGCAGAAATAGAACGCATTGCACGACTTGTGGAGGCAGGACAGATATAGAATGCATTCATTCCTTTTTTCTTCCTTCTGCAGGGAATAAAAATGTAACCTAAAAAATGGGAGAAAATGAGGATAGAAGTTGGTGGACATAATTCTTTTACACCTACTTACCCAAAAAACTTTCAGAAAAGTGAAATAATTCACTGGAAACAACACCTTATTTAAAAAAACTTTGTAACTTTGCAGAAAATTTTCCTTTCCCCTACCCTATTTAGGGTTTGGAAAGCAGCATATTTTCCAATAAAAAAACAAAACAAATTAAAATAGATACATGGCATTAAAATGTGGTATTGTCGGATTGCCAAACGTAGGCAAATCGACTCTTTTTAACTGTCTGTCAAGCGCAAAAGCACAGGCAGCAAATTTCCCGTTCTGTACTATAGAACCAAACGTAGGCGTGATAACAGTTCCTGACGAACGACTCACAAAGCTTGCGGAGATAGTGCATCCAGGACGTATTGTTCCTGCTACCTGTGAGATTGTTGACATTGCAGGACTCGTAAAGGGTGCTTCGAAAGGTGAGGGACTCGGAAACAAATTCCTTGGAAATATTCGTGAGACAGATGCAATCATTCATGTGCTCAGATGCTTCGAAGATGAGAATATCACTCACGTGGATGGCACCATAGACCCTATTCGCGATAAAGAGATCATAGACACTGAACTGCAGCTGAAAGACCTTGAAACAATCGAGGCTCGATATGCTAAGACTCAGAAGATAGCATCTACTGGAAACAAAGACGCAAAGATTGAGTTTCAGGTGCTTACAGCTTATCGTGAGGCTCTACTTGAAGGAAAGAATGCTCGCACTGTCTCTTTCGACAGCAAGGAAGAGCAGGATGCTGCAAGAAACCTTTTCCTCCTCACCTCTAAGCCTGTGCTCTATGTCTGCAACGTTGACGAGACGGCTGCAAGCACAGGAAATGAATGGACAAAGAAAGTTGAGGAGTTAGCAAAGGAAGAGGGTGCTGAAGCAATGATTGTTGCGGCTAAGACTGAGGAGGATATTGCTGGTTTCGATAACTATGAAGATAAGCAGATGTTCCTTGAGGAACTCGGATTAGAGGAGTCTGGCGTTAACCGTCTTATCAAAAAAGCATACGCTCTCCTGAACCTCCAGACATTCATCACTGCTGGAGAAATGGAGGTGAAGGCATGGACATACAAAAAGGGTTGGAAGGCTCCTCAGTGTGCTGGAGTTATTCACACAGACTTCGAAAAGGGTTTCATTCGTGCTGAGGTTATCAAATACGATGACTATATCCAGTATGGTTCTGAAGCTGCCATAAAAGAAGCTGGAAAGATGGGCATCGAGGGTAAGGATTACGTTGTTCAGGATGGTGACATCATGCACTTCCGATTCAATGTATAAGCCTGAAATATAGATTCTTCTGATGGAGTTATTTCTATAATCCATCAAAAGAGTCTTTGCTGGTTATCTCATCGAAAAAGAAAAAATTCTATTGTTATGTTCAACTATATTATCTGGAATCCTGATCTGGTGGCATTGCATCTCGGACCTCTTTCCATAAGATGGTATGCTTTGTGTTGGATGATTGGTCTGATGTTAGCATATTTCTATGTCCAGAAATTGTATTCCGACCAGAAAATTCCAAACGAGAAATTTGAACCGCTATTCTTGTATTGCTTCATAGGAGTGCTGTTAGGAGCACGACTCGGACATTGCATATTCTATCAGCCGGAAGACTTCCTGTTCTCTACAAAGGGTTGGTTTGAGATGTTCATTCCTGTAAAACTCTTTGGAGAAGGGGTCATAGACTCTATCTCTTCTGGACAATGGAAATTCATTGGATATGAAGGACTTGCAAGTCATGGCGGCACTCTCGGATTAATGATTGCTTTGCTTCTCTATAGCAGGAAGATAAAGATGAAACTGCTGTTCGTGATAGATGCGGTGGCAATAGCGACTCCAGTTACAGCATGCGCCATAAGACTCGGGAACCTTATGAACTCAGAGATTATTGGTAAGCCTACCGACCTTCCTTGGGCGTTCGTCTTTGAGCGTGTCGATACCCTACCCCGACATCCTGGACAGCTCTACGAGGCAATCGCTTATGCTTTGCTCGCAATCATAATGTATCTTGTCTACAAAAAAACTAATATATCTCCTTCCACTACTACAGTGAGAACAGACTTCAAAACAGGAAAGGCGCTTAACAAGGAATCAGAAAACAATTCTCTTGAGATTTCAGAAAATGCCAAGAAGAACTCATCTTCTTCCGTTCCTTCCTCTTTTCCTAACAAACTCATGGGAACAGGCTTTTATTTTGGACTCTGTCTGCTATATATCTTCACTGCCCGTATTTTCATTGAGCTAACAAAAGAGAATCAGGAGGCGTTTGAAGAGGGAATGATCTTGAACATGGGGCAGCTCCTCTCTCTCCCATTCGTCATTCTTGGTGCATTGGCTATGTGGAGAGGATACAAAACCAGCAAAAAATGATTTCTATTGAGGGAATATAGAGTTCATTCCATTGAGGAATTCTTTTCTCTCAAAAGAATTTTCCACATATACATATACGAAAAGACTCTCTAAGATTTTCACTGTCTTAGGGAGTCTTTTTCTTCGTTTTTCAATTATTATTTCGAATAAAATTCTTTTGCTTACATATTTTGAAAACAATTCATTCGTAAGTATTTTTTACTGTAAATTCTTAATTGTCAGTATTTTTCTTAAATACGAGAGTTGAACGAACAATAAAAAATCCTGCCAAAAGCATGATATCGCCAAAAAGCCATGAAGCACAAGCAAAATAGGTACTGTATTCTTCTATACTTACAATAGGCATAAGAAAAGCTACCCAAGAGATTGTGTCAAAAATGTCTGATTTGAAGATACTCTTCATGATTTGCCATAGCTTTTTTTTGTCTGTGAACAGTAGCCAAAATGCCATGAATAGTAGCAATAGCAAGAGTAGCGCACAAGTAGCCAGTGCAAAAGAAGATACATTCTCAACTCCATATTCAATAACTGCATCAAGCTTAAACCAAAGGCACAATAAAAGTATTACTGCCACAAAAGTCTCTTTTTTGTATGTTTCTTTATCCATAAATTTAGGTGTGTAGAATTATTGTTAAAAAAATTGTTTTGTAAAATGATTGTATGTATTCTTATTATAAAAATTTTTATTTTGAAATTTTATTTTCTAAAGGATCATCAAAATCAATTATAGCATCAAGAATAATGCTTATCACAAGTATTGCAGCATACTTCATCTTCCCCCATGCTGTTTGGTGTTTATGAACAGGAAGTGTTTTACCTTCTATCTTGCGGTTTGTTGCAAAAACTCCCATAACAGCTTTTATCTCAAGAATATCATTTGAGTCTTCTGTTGTTTCGGAAAGCATTTGCCGAAGTTGAAATTCCTCTTTTTCACTAAGAGTGGCATTAAAATAGCCATCTATTAATTTATGTATATCATTCTTCTCCATTAGTTTATACTTTTATAGGTTTCACGAACAATTTTTCTCGCTCTCGACAGTATTTGTCTGGCATTAGCTTCTGTAATGCTCATATTTTCAGCTATTTCTGTGAAAGAATAACCTTCATAGTCACGCATCCAAAGCACCATACGTTGTGTTTCATTCAAGCGCAATTCTATGATTCTCTTGACAGAAGAAAAGAGTTCTCGGGTTTCTTGATCAAAGGAATCGTCTGTCGTTTTCTCATTCATTGACGATTGTTCTTTTCGCTCCTCACGTCTTTTAAAATCAATGCTTTGGTTTTTTACTATCGTAGAAGCTATCATCTCCGTTTGTTGTTGGTCGGGAGGCAGTTTCTTTAGTGTCCATAATTTGCAGAATGCATCTTGAAGAATATCATCTGCCTCATCTTGCCCAGCAATTTTTTGTGCTGTGGCATGTAAGCGATCTCTAATGCGTGTGAAAATTGTTAGAACGTTGTCTTGTTTCATTATTTTATTTTTTTATTGAATTTCATTTTATCTTTGCTCGCCATGGCAATAACAGAGCAAGCTAATAATTGGCAATCACCGATTTCCTTCTCACCTCTGCATAGTTGGATTATACTCCACTCTGCATTTGGTTTTACCTCTATTATTTTCTATCTGATTGTTACTAAGTGTTTAACTTAAGTTGCAATTACTAAAATCTCAATCCTAATGTGAAATAAGCACCATTAGTATTAGGCATATTCTTTTGAGAAAAATCTTTGAAGGAATAGCCAATTCCGACAGTTGGCACAAGGCTATGTCTTTCTGAATGCCCACACCAATGAATACCTATGTTATAGGATGTATTCTTGAAATCTGAACTGCCTACTGATGTTGTTACAGATGTACGCAATTCAAAGTCACCAAGGTTGTCGTTTTTCTGAGGAAAGAAAATACAACCTATACCACCACCCACATTCGTTGCACGATTATAATCTGAAGTAATTCCTTCCTTAGGCAAGAAATAAGATGTACTTGTAATAGCATGTAGCGAGAACCTTTTTGCAAAGGTATAATTCAAATCGAAATTAACTTCAAATGGCAGAATATCTTTACAAGGTGTAACTGCCCCCAGCGAAGCTTCGACATGAAGTGGGATTATGTTTTTTTTCTCATCATGCTGAGCAAATGTCTCCATTGAAGTAAGCATTGTCACAATAAGGACAATGAAATGTGTTAATCTTCTGTATTCCATAATTGATAGCTTGAAAAAGGTACAAAGACCTAAAATTAAATGTTTCATTAGAAATAATTTTTTAATACACCACCTACTCATATAGCTTTTCGGCATCCGCTCCTTTTAGACAGTCTGTTTTGTGAGATTATTTTGACTTTCATCTCCTTTTTTATTATGTAATATTTTTTTCATAGCTTTTATTCATGCAAAGTTACAAAAAAGTATTATATAAAACATTTTTTCCCCATCTAAAATAGCAGTATCTTTCAAAACCTCTGCCACAGTATATGTTGCAAGATGCTTTCTCCTTGTGAATGAGGGTAAGGAACAGAACAGAGAATCATCATTATAA
>CALZTP010000019.1 GCA_945829115.1 uncultured bacterium
GCCATTAATTTAATGATTATTTAGAGTACAACTCAACGATTAACTGCTCCTTGATATTCTCAGGAATATCTGCACGCTCAGGCTTGTGGAGGAACTTGCCAGCCTTTGTCTGTGCATCCCACTCAATCCATGGGAACTGGCTGTGTGAACGACCAGCGAGTGATGTCTCGATAACCTCGAGAGACTTAGACTTCTCGCGAACACCTACAACCTGACCTGGCTTTACTGAGAAAGAAGGAATGTTAACAACAGCACCATCAACAACGATGTGTCTGTGGCTAACGAGCTGACGAGCTGCACGACGTGTAGGTGCAATACCGAGACGGTAAACAACATTGTCGAGACGGCTCTCAAGGAGCTGAAGGAGAACCTCACCAGTGATACCGTCTGCCTTAGCAGCCTTCTCAAAGAGGTTACGGAACTGACGCTCGAGCACACCGTATGTGTACTTAGCCTTTTGCTTCTCTGCCAACATGACACCATACTCAGACATCTTGCGACGACGGTTTGCGCCATGCTGTCCAGGAGCGAAGTTTCTCTTGGACAAAACTTTTTCTGAACCGAGGATGGCTTCGCCAAAACGACGGTCAATTCTTGATTTCGGACCTGTATATCTAGCCATTTGCTATTATGAAAAATATAAATAAAAATGTAAATTCTTTTAAGACCTTTCGTCAGTATTATACACGACGGCGCTTTGGAGGGCGACATCCGTTGTGTGGAAGTGGAGTAACGTCGATAATCTCAGTTACTGCGATACCACAAGAGTGGCAGGCACGGATAGCAGACTCACGTCCGTTTCCTGGACCTTTTACATAAGCTTTAACCTTGCGAAGGCCGAGGTCGTAAGCTACCTTTGCACAATCTTCAGCAGCCATTTGAGCTGCATAAGGTGTGTTCTTCTTAGAACCACGGAATCCCATCTTACCTGCAGAAGACCAAGAGATTACCTGACCCTCTGAGTTTGCAAGTGATACGATGATATTATTGAAAGAGCTATGTACATGAAGCTGACCTACAGCGTCTATACGTACATTTCTTTTCTTTGTTGCTGTTTTCTTTGCCATGACTGTTTAATGCTTTTTAAAAAAAGTTTTTGTAATTCAAAATCTCGAATTGATAAGGAATTAACAAAAGAATTCTGCTTTTCTAATTCGTTATTCCAATTACTTCGTAGCCTTCTTCTTATTTGCAACAGTCTTTTTCTTACCCTTACGAGTACGGGCATTGTTCTTAGTGCTCTGACCGCGAACAGGAAGACCGTTACGATGACGTACACCACGATAGCAACCAATATCCATGAGGCGCTTGATGTTCAACTGGATCTCAGAACGGAGATCACCTTCAACTTTGTATTCAGCACCGATAATTTCACGGATCTTAGCAGCCTGGTCATCGCTCCACTCATTTACCTTGAGGTCACGGTTCACACCAGCCTTATCCAATATCTTTGCTGAACTACTTCGACCAATACCATAGATATAGGTCAATGCGATTTCGCCACGCTTATTCTGGGGCAAATCTACTCCAACAATTCTTATTGCCATTGTTAATTAAAAAAATGATAAAATTTTAACACATTAATACTTACCGAAAATTCGGAGTTGCAAAGTTACTGCTTTTTTCTGAATTATCGGTAAGAATTAACTTTTAAATTAGAAGTTTTAGATTTATTAATCTTATCCCTGACGTGTCTTAAACTTAGGATTCTTCTTGTTGATTACAAAAAGACGACCCTTGCGACGTACAATTTTACAATCAGGAGTACGCTTCTTGAGAGATGCTCTTGTCTTCATATTCTATAATGGATTGAATTTCCTGTGGTTAATAAATTAAGATAAACAATCTCTTCAGTTTCATCAAAAGAGTTTTTTAGTTCTTTAGACGTGTCTATTAAGAGATTATTTATATCTGAACACAATTCTTCCTTTGGTAAGGTCATATGGGCTCATTTCAATCTTCACCTTGTCTCCAGGGAGAATCTTTATGTAATGCATACGCATCTTACCAGAAATGTGTGCCGTAATCGGGCAACCGTTTTCGAGCTCTACACGGAACATTGCGTTAGAGAGAGCTTCAACGATTGTTCCATCTTGTTCAATTGCTGACTGTTTTGCCATAATCAGTAAATTTCTCCTTCTTGTTTTTCTATATCGTAAAATGATGATAATATCTCAGACTTTCCGTGACGAACAACAATGGTATGTTCAAAATGTGCAGCAGGTTTTCGGTCGAGAGTTAGTATGCTCCATTTATCTGGATGGAGACCTATATCCCTCTTCCCTGACACGATCATTGGTTCAATAGCTATGCACATGCCATCAGCTAAAAGTAAGCCATGTCCTTTCTTGCCATAGTTTGGCACATAAGGGTCTTCGTGCATCTCTCGCCCAATGCCATGCCCTGTCAGTTCATGTACTACTTCGTAACCTTGCGACTCACAATGATTCTGGATGGCATTTCCGATGTCGCCAATTCTGTTTCCAGCAACAGCAACGTCAATACCTTTATACAAGGATTCTTTAGTAGTTTTGAGCAACCTACGGTTTTCTTCCGACACATCACCTACACAGAACGTATAAGCAGAATCTCCACAAAAACCGTTCAAAAAAGTGCCGCAGTCAATGGAGATAATGTCTCCGTCTCGCAGAACTTGTTTTTCTGAAGGTATTCCATGGACGACATACTCGTTTACTGAAGTACAGATAGATGCCGGGAAAGGAACTCCATTTGGGTTTGGAAAACCTTTGAATGTAGGAATAGCACCGTGATCTCGAATGAATTCTTCCGCCACCTTATCAAGTAGAGAGGTTGTAACCCCTGGCTTGATAAATTTAAACAACTCAGCGAGAGTTTTGCCAACGAGTTGGTTAGCCTCTCGCATGAGTATTATTTCTTCCTCAGTCTTGAGAAAAACCTTCATAATCGATTAGTAAGCAGATACACCAGCTGTTCTGGTACGTCCGCTCTTCAAGAGTCCATCGTAATGACGCATCATGAGATGAGATTCTATCTGCTGAAGAGTGTCAAGAACAACACCTACAAGGATGAGAAGGGAAGTTCCTCCGAAGAACTGTGCGAAAGCCTGCTGAACATTGAGAGTTCCAGCGAGAGCTGGCATGATAGCAATGAATGCGATGAACAAAGATCCAGGAAGAGTAAGTCTTGACATTACGGTCTCAATATACTCTGCAGTGTCATGTCCTGGCTTTACACCTGGAATGAATCCGTTGTTTCGCTTCATATCCTCAGCCATCTGTGTAGGGTTAAGGGTAATTGCTGTATAGAAATATGTAAACGCAATGATGAGAATTACATAGATCACATTGTACAGAAGGCTACCGTTGTTCATTAACTGACGAAGTATCTCAGAAGAGCCGTCAGAAGAGAAACCTGCAACTGTAAGAGGAATGAACATCAAAGCCTGAGCAAAGATGATTGGCATCACGTTAGCAGCAAAAAGCTTCAGAGGAATGTACTGACGAGCACCACCTAACTGCTGTCTTCCGTTACCCTCGATGCGCTTAGCATATTGAACAGGAACACGACGTGTACCCTGAGTGAGCAATATTGCAGCACAAACTACGGCATAAAGAATAAGTATTTCGGCAATGAACATCACGATACCGCCACTGGAGATTGCAGTGAAACGGGATGTTACCTCCTGTATGAATGCCTGAGGTAGACGAGCGATGATACCGAGCATGATGATGATAGAAACACCATTACCAATGCCTTTGTCGGTTATACGCTCACCAAGCCAGAGGATAAACATACTTCCCGCAGCAAGTATGATCGTAGCAGGAATCATGAACACCTGCCAAGAGATACCAGAAGCGAGTGCTCCTTCTGCCTGCATCTTGAGGTTGAAGAGGTAAGATGGAGCTTGAAGAAGGAGGATAAACACAGTAAGAATACGTGTATACCAAGCGATCTTCTTGCGTCCGCTTTCACCCTCACGCTGCATTTTTTGGAAGTAAGGAACAGCAACAGCGAGAAGCTGCATTACAATTGAGGCTGAGATATATGGCATAATACCAAGCGCAAAGATAGACGCGTTGGAGAATGCACCACCGGAGAACATGTCGAGAAGTGACATAAGGCCACCACTTGTCTGTGACTGAAGTTTCTCGAGCTGACCAGGGTTAATACCCGGTAGAACTACAAAAGAACCAAAACGATATATTGCAGTGAACAGCAGGACGATGAGGAGTCGCTGACGCAAATCCTCAATCTTCCAACAGTTCTTCAGTGTCTCAAAAAATTTTTTCATTACTTAATAATTGTTGTGTTACCACCTACTGCCTCGATAGCCTCTTTAGCAGTTTTTGAGAAAGCGTGTGCCTCTACTTGAAGTTTAGCAGTGAGGCTGCCATTGCCGAGAATCTTTACAAGTTCCTTACCGTTGGTAAGACCTGCTGCCTTAAGCTCTTCGATTCCGATTTTAGCAACATTCTGTTTCTCTGAAATCTTCTGTAGAGTAGAAAGGTTGATAGCGATGTATTCCTTATGATTGATGTTCTTGAATCCGAACTTAGGAAGACGACGCTGCAAAGGCATCTGACCACCTTCGAAACCAATCTTACGCTTGTAGCCAGAACGTGCTTTAGCACCTTTGTGACCACGTGTAGAAGTACCACCGAGACCAGAACCAGGTCCACGACCGATACGACGAGTTGAATGTGTTGAGCCCTCAGCTGGAGTCAAATTATTTAATTTCATAATCTGTGTCTATTTAAAAGATTAATTATTCAACAACGGTTACCAGATGGTGAACCTTACGAATCATACCACGAATAGCAGGGTTGTCCTCACGCTCAACTACCTGTGAGATTTTGTGGAGTCCGAGAGCCTGCAGTGTGCGCTTCTGGTCAACAGGAGCACCGATTCTACTTTTAGTCTGTTTGATCTTTATTGTTGCCATAATTAGTCCTCCTTATCCCTTAAATACTTTTTCCAAACTGATTCCACGCTCCTTAGCAACAGTGCGAGCATCACGCATTGTGTTGAGTGCAAGGATAGTAGCCTTTACAAGATTGTGAGGGTTACTGCTGCCCTTAGACTTAGCAAGGACATCAGTTACACCTGCGCTCTCGAGAACTGGACGCATAGCGCCACCAGCCACGAGTCCTGTACCTGCCGCAGCAGGCTTGAGGAACACCTTTGCGCCTCCGAAGCTTACCTCAATCTCATGAGGTACTGTACCGTTGATAACAGGAACCTTTACGAGGTTCTTCTTAGCAGCCTCAGTACCCTTTGCGATGGCAGCTGTTACTTCTCCAGCCTTACCAAGACCGCATCCAACGGTTCCCTTGCCATCACCAACAACAACGATGGCAGCGAATGTGAAGGTTCTACCACCTTTTGTTACCTTAGTAACACGATTAATAGCTACGAGCTTGTCCTTAAGCTCTGACTCGCTATTTGCTTTTACTTTATCAATTGCCATAATTGTTTTTTAGAAATTAAGTCCACCATTACGAGCTGCGTCAGCAAGCTCCTTAACGCGACCGTGGTAGAGATAACCATTACGGTCGAAAACTACTGATGTGATACCAGCTGCCTGTGCTTTCTCAGCGATGAGTGCTCCAACCTTAGCAGCCTGCTCCTTTTTAGGCATAGCCTCGAGACCGAGGGAAGATGCAGAAGCGAGAGTAGTACCGGTAATATCGTTTATCACCTGAGCGTAGATCTGCTTATTGCTACGAAATACGCTGAGGCGAGGACGCTCTGCGCTACCGTTTACGCTCTTACGAATTCTATATTTGATTTTAATTCGTCTTTCGATTTTCTTGTTATTCATAATCGTTAAAATGTTAAAGATTACTTAGCAGAAGCGCTCTTGCCTGACTTGCGGCGAATAACCTCGCCCTTGAAGAGAATACCCTTGCCTTTGTAAGGCTCTGGCTTACGGAATGAGCGTATCTTTGCGCAGATGAGTCCGAGAAGCGCCTTGTCGCAGCTTTCGAGAATAACAACTGGGTTCTGGTTACGTTCAGACTTTGTTTCAACCTTCACCTCCTTAGGGAGCTGAATGAAGATAGGGTGTGTGTAACCGAGCGAGAACTCGATAATGTTACCCTGATTTGAAACTCTGTAACCAACACCGACGAGTTCAAGCACCTTCTGGTATCCTTCGCTAACACCTACAACCATGTTGTTGATGAGTGAGCGGTAGAGTCCGTGGAAAGCATTGCGCTGCTTGTAGTTTACTGGGCTGTTCTCATCAACCTCGAGAATAACCTCATTATTTTCAATCTTAACGATAATAGAAGAGTCAACTTTCTGTGACATTTCTCCCTTAGGGCCCTTAACGTTAACGATACCGTTGTTAAGAGTAACAGTCACGCCTGCAGGGATTACGATTGGCAATTTACCTATTCTTGACATTTCTGTTCCTCCTAATTAATAAACATAACAAAGAACCTCACCACCGATTTTGAGTTCAGCAGCCTCTTTGTCTGTCATTACGCCCTTAGATGTAGACAGGATTGCAATACCCAGTCCGTTAATTACTCTCGGCATGTCCTTGTAACCAGTGTACTTACGGAGACCTGGTGTAGAAACACGCTTAAGGCACTTAATTGCATTTGCCTTTGTTGTTGGGTCATACTTAAGAGCTACCTTGATTGAGCCCTGAGGACCGTCCTCGATAAACTTGTAGTTGAGGATGTAACCCTTTTCGAAGAGAATCTTAGTGATCTCTTTCTTCAGATTTGACGCTGGCACCTCTACAACACGATGGTGAGCCATGATTGCGTTTCTGAGACGTGTCAGAAAATCTGCTATTGGATCTGTCATGTAATAAAAAAGTTTAATTAATCGGGACTACCCCGACAATATTAAATTAATGAGAAATATAAATCTTGCGGCCTTTCGGCTGTCTTATAGACTTTTATTATTTTAAGTTGCTTGTCAAAACAAGTTTTCTGACAAGCAACTTTCAGTATACGATTACCAGCTTGCCTTCTTTACACCTGGGATGAGACCAGCAGAAGCCATCTCGCGGAACTGAATACGAGAGATGCCGAACTGGCGAATGTATCCCTTTGGACGACCTGTAATCTTACAACGGTTGTGAAGGCGAATTGGGTTGGCATTCTTAGGAATGCTCTGGAGTTTGCGAGCAGCCTCGTATGCTTCAGCGAGATCGTCTGTAGTAGCGATGATCTTCTTGAGAGCAGCACGCTTCTCAGCGTAACGAGCCACCAGCTTTGCACGTTTTACCTCACGTGCCTTCATTGATTCTTTTGCCATATTCTGTTAATCGTTTTTAGCGTTCTTGAATGGAAGGCCAAAGGCTTTGAGGAGAGCGAATCCCTCTTCGTCAGTCTTGGCGGTTGTAACGAATGTGATATTCATACCCTGAATTTTGTCGACGTTGTCGATATTGATTTCAGGGAAGATGATCTGCTCGTGTATTCCGAGAGTATAGTTACCACGTCCGTCGAACTTAGTCTCAATACCCTTGAAGTCGCGAATACGAGGGAGAGCCACGCGAACGAGTTTCTCGAGGAACTCATACATCTGCTCTCTACGTAGAGTAACCATAACGCCGATAGGCATCTTCTTACGAAGTTTGAAGTTAGCGATATCCTTACGAGAGTAAGTAGCTACTGCCTTCTGTCCTGTTATGGCTGTGATCTCGTTGATAGCGACCTCAATGAGCTTTTTGTCCTGAGTAGCGTCACCAAGTCCCTGGTTAACCACAATCTTCTTAAGAACAGGAATCTCCATTTTAGAAGAGTAGTTGAACTGCTTCTGGAGTGCTGGAGCGATTGTCTCAGCATATACCTTCTTTAACTGTGCTGTATCCATTACTTGATTTCCTCCCCTGACTTTTTAGCGACACGAACCTTCTTTCCATCTTCATTTATTTTGATGGCGATACGAGTAGCCTTGCCACTCTTAGGGTCGATGAGACTGAGATTAGAGATATGTATTGGAGCTTCCTGCTCAATGATGCCACCCTGTGGGTGCTTGGCACTTGGCTTTGCGCTCTTCTTCACGATATTGATGCCTTCAACGAGTGCACGTTGTTTGTCAACAAATACCTTGAGCACCTTGCCAGTCTTGCCTTTGTCCTCACCGGCGAGAACGATGACTGTATCGTCTTTTTTAATATGTAACTTAGTCATTTCCTATTCATTTATTAATTAAAGAACCTCAGGTGCCAAAGAAACGACTTTCATGTTTACTGCACGTAGCTCACGAGCCACAGGGCCGAAGATACGGCTTCCGCGGAGTTCGCCAGCGTTGTTGAGCAGTACACAAGCGTTATCATCGAAACGGATGTAAGAGCCATCCGCGCGACGTATTTCCTTCTTTGTACGTACGATCAAAGCCTTAGATACTGCACCTTTCTTGATATCACTTGATGGTATGACGTTTTTGATAGCAACTACGATGACGTCACCCACGCTTGCGTAACGGCGCTTGGTACCGCCAAGTACACGGATGCAGAGAGCTTCGCGTGCACCGCTGTTATCACATACTGTAAGTCTTGATTCTGCCTGTATCATAATTACTTAGCTTTTTCAATTATTGAAACTAATCTCCATCGCTTAGTCTTGCTGAGCGGACGGGTTTCCATAACGAGCACTGTGTCACCTACGTGAGCCTCGTTGTTCTCGTCGTGAGCGTGGTATTTCTTTGTCTTCTGGACAAACTTACCGTACAGAGGGTGCTTCTCCTTGAACTTTGCTGCGATTACGATGGATTTCTCCATTTTGTCGCTGATAACAACACCCTGTCTTGTTTTTCTAAAATTTCTTGTTTCCATCTGGATCATTGTTATTTGTTAAGTTCTCTCTGACGGAGTACAGTTTTCATACGTGCGATATCACGACGAGCGCCCTTAATCTGAGATGGATTCTCGAGAGGAGTGATTGCGTGATTAAGCTTCATCTGCTGGAGAGCAGCCTGTGCATTCTCGAGTTTCTCTACCAGCTCTGTGGTTTCGAGTTTGTTAATTTCGTTTATCTTCATAATTATGCGTTCTTGTCGTAATCTCTTCTAACAATAAACTTACACTTAACTGGCAACTTCTGTGCGCCGAGTCGTAGAGCTTCCTTTGCGATGTCGAAAGCGACGCCCTCAACCTCGAAAAGAATACGTCCAGGAGTTACTGGAGCTACCCATCCGGCTACATCACCCTTACCTTTACCCATACGTACGTCAGCAGGCTTACGTGTGATTGGTTTGTCAGGGAAGATTCGGATCCACACCTGTCCTTCACGGTTCATGTATCGGTTGATAGCGACACGTGCAGCCTCAATCTGTCTGCTGTCGAGCCACTTTGACTCGAGTGTCTTAATTCCGAAAGATCCGAAAGCGAGCTGTGTACCGCGGTGTGCGTTACCCTTATTGCCGCGACCATCTTGCGGTCTTCTATATTTTACTCTTTTTGGCTGTAACATGATAAACTTCTACTTTTAACGGTTATTGTTTCTCTTACGGTTACCGCCTCTACCATTACGAGGATTGTTAGAACGGCTGTTTGTCTGCTTTTCCTGAGTGAAGTTAACGGTAACGTCTTTCTTTCCGTAAACCTCTCCTCGGCATATCCACACCTTGATACCAAGAATGCCTACCTTGGTGAGTGCTTCAGCCTGACAGTAATCGATATCGGCACGGAAAGTGTGAAGAGGAGTACGTCCCTCTTTGAGCATTTCCTTACGTGCCATTTCTGCTCCGTTAAGACGTCCGCAGATCTGTACCTTGATACCCTCGGCGCCAGCTCTCATAGTATTTGCGATAGCCATCTTGATAGCGCGACGATAAGCTATTTTTCCCTCTATTTGGCGAGCGAGGTTAGTAGCTACTATTGTTGCGTCGAGATCAGGTTTCTTAACCTCATGAATATTGATCTGGATATCTTTCTTATAGAGTTTCTTAAGCTCTTCCTTGAGTTTATCGACATCCTGACCACCCTTACCAATGACGATACCTGGGCGTGCTGTACAAATTGTAATTGTGACGAGCTTGAGTGTACGCTCGATAACGATGCGAGAGACGCTGGCCTTAGCGAGTCGCTCGTTGAGGTACTTACGGATTTTCTGGTCCTCTACGAGGTTATCTCCGAAGTTCTTGCCTCCAAACCAATTTGAGTCCCAACCACGTACTATACCGAGTCGGTTAGCTATTGGATTAACTTTCTGTCCCATATTGTTTATTTATCATCATTAGTTTTAGCATCAACGAAGAGAGTTACGTGGTTAGAACGCTTACGGATACGGTATCCACGTCCCTGTGGCGCTGGTCTCATGCGCTTCATAGTAACACCCTCATCCACGTAGACCTTAGTGATGAAGAGTTCACCATCTTCAGCCTTACGATCATTCTTTGTTTCCCAGTTTGCTACAGCTGAGCGGAGAAGTTTCTCAACGTCGGCAGCAGCTTGTTTGTTTGAGAATCTGAGCACTCCGAGCGCGCGGTTCACTTCCATTCCACGAATCATGTCTACTACGTAGCGCATTTTGCGTGGTGAAGAAGGGCAGCCGTTGAGCTTAGCGAAGTAAAGATTCTTCTGGGCTTCTTTTCTTGCTTGTGCAGCTATATGTTTTCTTGCTCCCATTTTATTCTTTATGGTTTTGAATTGTTACGCCTGCTTACTTGCGGTTTCCGGAGTGTCCACCGAATCTGCGTGTTGGTGCGAACTCTCCGAGTTTATGACCGACCATGTTTTCGGTTACGTAAACAGGGATAAATTTATTACCGTTATGAACAGCCACTGTATGACCCACGAAATCTGGTGAGATCATTGAGGCTCTAGCCCATGTTTTAACTACGTTTTTCTTTCCGCTCTCGTTCATGGCGAGAATTTTCTTCTCGAGAGCAACGTTGATATATGGACCTTTTTTTAATGAACGACTCATAATTTCTCAGTTTGCTAATTATTACTTCTTGTTAGCTCTCTCTATGATATACTTGTTAGAGAGCTTCTTAGGTGCTCGAGTCTTAAGACCCTTAGCGTAGAGACCCTTACGTGAACGTGGGTGTCCGCCTGACTGACGTCCTTCACCACCACCCATTGGGTGATCAACAGGGTTCATTACGACACCGCGGTTGTGTGGACGACGTCCGAGCCATCTTGAGCGTCCTGCCTTTCCTGACTGCTCGAGAGCATGGTCAGAGTTACCTACAGAACCTACAGTTGCCTTGCATGCGCTAAGCACCTGGCGTGTTTCTCCTGAAGGGAGTTTAATAACACAGTAGCGACCCTCACGGGATGTCAACTGAGCGAAATTACCAGCCGAACGAACGAGTAGTGCACCCTGGCCTGGGCGTAGCTCGATGTTGTGGATTACTGTACCTACAGGGATGTTTGCGAGTGGTAGAGCGTTTCCTACTTCAGGAGCGGCGTCAGCACCAGACATGAGTGTTGTGCCTACCTTAAGTCCGTTAGGAGCAATAATGTAACGTTTTTCACCATCAGCGTAGAAAAGAAGAGCGATGCGAGCAGAGCGATTAGGATCATACTCGATTGTCTTTACTACAGCTGGAACACCATCTTTCTCTCGCTTGAAGTCGATGATACGATACTTCTGCTTGTGACCTCCACCGATGTAGCGAACAGTCATTTTACCGGTGTTGTTTCGACCGCCGGTACTACGCTTACCGTAAACGAGAGACTTCTCTGGCACGGATGCAGTAATATCCTCGAACGTGCCAATAACCTTGTGTCTTTGACCAGGAGTAACTGGTTTTAATTTACGTACTGCCATTTTTTATTTAGATATTGCTATAAAAATCAATCACCTCGCCCTCTTTGAGAGTAACGATAGCCTTCTTGTATGCGTTCTTCTGTCCTCTAATGAGTCCTGCGCGAGTATAGCGGCTTGAGCGCTTTCCTGCGTAACGCATTGTGTTTACGTCAACAACTTTAACATTGTACAGTCCCTCGATCTCCTTCTTTATTTCGATCTTGTTAGCCTCAGGACGTACAATAAAACCGTAGCGGTTAGAAAATTTCTCAGTTGTCTGGTTCATTTTTTCTGTAACCAGAGGTTTAATGACAAAATTCATAGTTTACGTCTCCTTGGGTTTACTTGTTCAAAATATTTTCGATTACAGGAAGAGAGTTCTCTGTTATCACGATTGTGTTAGCATTGAGAATGCCGTATGCGTGAATGTTTGCAGCTGCCTGAACATTGAATCCCTTTACGTTACGTGAAGAGAGGTAGATATTCTTGTTTTCAGCAGGGAGCACGAAGAGAACCTTATTTGTGTTGAGTTTGAGGTTGTTTACTATGTTTAGCATCTCCTTTGTCTTAGGAGTCTCGAAATTGAAATCCTCAACAACAACAATAGCGTTTTCCTGCGCCTTGTAAGAAAGAGCGCTCTTACGAGCGAGAACCTTTGTTTTAAGATTGAGCTTTGTGCGATAGTCGCGTGGGCGAGGTCCAAAGACGCGTGCACCGCCAACGAGTACAGGTGAGTTGATATCACCTCGACGAGCGCCGCCGCCGCCTTTCTGACGTCCAAGTTTTCTTGTTGATCCAGAGTGCTCAGAGCGCTCCTTTGCCTTTGCTGTTCCCTGGCGCTGATTGCCGAGGTACTGTTTTACGTCGAGATAAAGAACGTGATCGTTTGGCTCAATTCCGAAGATAGATTCGTTTAACGTAACCTTTCTTCCGGTCTCCTGACCTTTAATATTTAATACGTTAACTTCCATTATTTCTGAATTAAGACTGTTGAACCATTATATCCAGCCACTGAACCCTTCACGATGATGAGGTTCTGCTCTGGAATTACCTTTAATACCTTGAGGTTCTGAGTTGTAACACGCTCATTACCCATATGTCCACCCATTCGCATTCCTTTGAACACCTTTGCTGGGTAAGAACAAGCACCGATTGAACCCGGTTTGCGTAAACGGTCGTCCTGACCGTGAGTAGCCTGACCAACACCTCCGAATCCATGACGCTTCACAACGCCCTGGAATCCTTTACCCTTAGAAGTTCCAACAACGTCAACGAAGTTCACGTCATTGAACAGGTCTACTGTGATTGTGTCACCGAGGTTGTATTCCTCGTTAAACTTGAACTCGGCCAAGTGCTTCTTAGGTGTTGTTCCCGCCTTTTTGAAGATACCTGCCATAGGCTTGTTAGTACGAGACTCTTTAGCCTCAGCGAAACCGAGCTGAACAGCGTTGTAGCCGTCTTTCTCGACTGTCTTCACCTGAGTAACAACACAAGGACCAGCTTCGATGACAGTGCACGGTACATTCTTACCGTCGGCACTGAAAACGGATGTCATTCCGATTTTTCTTCCAATTAATCCTGGCATTTCAATTTAATGATTAAAAAAAATATTTGTTATTTAAGTTTTCTCGAAATAAAAAAATGTACATTTGACACCAGCTGCCATATGTACACACAAAAAGAGAACCAACCTCGGAGATACCTCTAAAGCGTTCTGTTTCAGTGAGTTGATAGTCGAGCCAGCGCAATCTACACCTTTTTCGTGTGCAAAGTTACTATATTTTTCTTGTTCTTGCAAGTTTTTTCGATATTTTTTATCGGTATTTTTTCATTGTTTTAGAAAAATTGACTTTTATCATGTATTTTTTATTTCTCCGTAATACTTACGCAGTTAGGAGTAGAATTTGTGGTTTTGGGCTTATGATGCAGGATTTTTTTTCAAACATAAGAAGAAAAAAAAATTCAAACAAGATAAAAAAATCTCACGCAAGAGAAAAAAAATCAAATGAGAGAAGAAAAAAGTCCCCAATATTAGGGTATTCCTAACATCAGAGACTTTAAGATTAACTATATAATAACGTAAATGACAATAATCTTCCAAATGAATGCCGACAAACATCACCTTTTACGAAAGACAATCATGAACAACATTATCACTTTCCGAGTGCAGTCTTCCAGCGGTTGTATGCAACGAGATACTCCTCTGCATTCTCCACTGGACTTTCAGTTGCGATATGCTTCAGCGTCTTAAAGGCATCGTCGGAGTCAGAATAGATTCCTGCTCCGATGCCAGCACCATATGCAGCACCTACAGAGCCGTCAGTTTCATAGAGTTGTATTGAAGCACCCGTAACAGCCGCGAGCGTACGGCGGAAGAGTGGAGAGAGGAAGAGGTTTGCGTGACCCGCTTTGATGGTAGTGATCTCCATACCCATATTCTTCATAATCTCCATTCCATAAGCGAAAGAGAATGCGATACCCTCCTGCGCTGCGCGAATGATGTGCGCCTTGGTATGGATATTGAAGTTTATTCCATGAAGACTTGCACCAGGATTCTCGTTTTGAAGAACACGTTCCGCACCATTTCCAAAAGGAATAACAGAAAGTCCCTCTGCACCAACTGGCACCGACTCTGCAAGATCGTTCATCTCGCCATACGAGATACCCTCTGGCGCCACTGTTCTCTTCACCCAAGCGTTCAATATTCCCGTGCCGTTTATGCAGAGCAAAACGCCGAGGCGAGTGTCTGGCTGGTTGTGGTTTACATGTGCGAAGGTGTTTACGCGAGAGAGTGGGTCGTAGTTCACATCTCCCAAGACACCGTAAACGACCCCCGAAGTGCCACCAGTAGCCGCAATCTCTCCCGGCTTCATCACGTTCAGCGAAAGAGCATTGTTTGGCTGGTCGCCACCACGATAAGCGATTGGTGTCCCCATAGGAATTCCCAATTCCTTAGCCACCGTTTCACAAACAGTTGACTGCACAGAGAACGTAGGAACAATCTCCGCTATAAGACTATCGTCGAATCCGAAATAGTTCATGATATCCTTTGAAACCTCATTGTTCTTGAAGTCCCAGAACATGCCCTCAGAAAGTCCGGAGATAGTTGTCTTGATATCACCGCCAGAGAGTTTCATTGCGATATAATCGCCTGGCAGCATAATCTTATGAATATTTGCGAACAGCTCTGGCTCATTCTCCTTCACCCAAGCCAACTTAGCCGCAGTGAAATTGCCAGGAGAGTTCAGCATATGACTGAGACACTGCTCCTTGCCAATAGCCTCGAAGGCTGCATTTCCGTAAGGCACCGCCCTACCGTCACACCAGATAATGGAAGGTCTCAGCGGAGTGCCTTCCTTGTCAACACATACGAGTCCGTGCATCTGATAAGAGATACCTATCGCCTTTACATCAGCCAACGCCCCGTTAGCCTTCTGTTCAACACGTTCAGTAGCCTTTTTGAGTTCCTCCCACCACATTTCTGGCTCCTGCTCTGCCCATCCTGCCTGCTTAGACATTATTGGCGCCTCGGCATCCGGATACTGTGCACTTGCTATTGTCTGACCCGTCTCGGCATCTACGATTGCTGCCTTCACAGAAGACGTGCCGATATCATATCCCAATAGATAATTTTTCTCCATAAAAAATGTTATAGTAAATGAATATTGCGTGAATGAAAGTATTTTCTTTGAGCGAAACAAACCGATTAGAAACTCTTATTGCAGAGAGCGAAGTAATCGATTAGAAATTCTTATTACAGAGAGCGAAGTAATCGATTAGAAATTCTTCTTCGGCTTACGAAACTTGAAGTAACGTGCTGCCCTATGACTTACGCCCACCTCTTTTTCGTCAAGAGGCACCACATACGGCATCTGCGCCATCTTCTTATGGAAATTCTTCATATCGAGTGGAGTTTCAAGCACCGACTCCATCATCACCCTAAGCTGCGAAGCAGTGAACTTCTTCGGCAGGAGGTCGAAAAGGATTGATGGATCGAGAGTACCTCTGTTCTTCACGTTTACGATAGCCTCCTTTACAATCTCATTGTGGTCGAAAGCAAGCTTTGGAAGGTCAGCAACAGGAACCCATGTTGCCTCATATCCACCATCGAGCCTTGTCATATTTCTGTCAATGCGCACAAGAGCAGCATAAGCAATCGTTACTATGCGCTCCAGATGATGCTCGAGATGATGGAATCTCTCAAGCCACATGCTATCTTCTTCGTTCTTCAAGCGGTTTACATCACCGAAAGCATGGAACTGCATCATGTTTATATTTGTCAATCCTGTTAACTGCTTCAACACTCTGTAAGCAGCCTCGTCAAGGTTTTCATCCATATAAAGCAGACTTCCCGGCAACTTATAATGCCCTGTGCTTTCCTCACCGCCCGAACGGCATTGTCTAACCACAAGCACGTTCAGTTGCATTCCGTCAAATCCCAAAATTACGCAGTCAACAGAAACATAGGGATTCACTTGATTCTCCATAATCTTTATAAGTTTTTTAGTTACAATTAGGTTTTAATATATCAGAGTAAGTAGGTGTGCAAAATGATTTTTATAATGATTGTATTGATTGGTGATGCAGAATCAGTTTGTGACATAAAGGAGTGTAGCGACTCCTACTCGACTGTTGTCACTGGCTGATAATGCGCAGTAGGCGGTGCAAGGATTATAAAAATCATTTTGCACACCTACTTATTAAAACCATATTATATATAGATACACTAACCTAATATAATATATGGCCTTACAGTTTGCAAAGGTAAGCAAATGTTTTAAACCGACAAAAGAAAAAGTCGGAAAAATTTAGAAAAAGCGTAATATTATAAATTATTTAACACTTTTCGTAACTATTCCGATAAGATACATGCTTTTTTTACGTAAAGATTGTCGAAAAGACACAGAATATGTTCAACCGAATCCTGAGCATCGATCATTATCTTCGTTCGTAAAATAAAATTAAAAAAAGAATAAAAGGTGGCATCATATTTGTGGATGCCAGAAAAAAAAAGTAACTTTGCATTGTACAATTAGCTGTTCGCCTATTTGTTTCATAAAACATGCAGGTGTTCGCCTATTTTTTATAAGACATAGATAACACTAACAATTTTTTCACAGAAAACATGGAAAGCATAAGAAATATAAGCGAAAAAAATTTTTACTGCCTCATACTTGCAGGCGGAAAAGGGAAGCGTCTGTGGCCTAAGAGTCGCCTTGACCGCCCGAAACAGTTCATTGACTTCTTCGGCACTGGAAAGTCACTTCTTCAACAGACGTTTGAGAGGTTCAGCAACATCTTCCCAAGAGAACATATCTTCATCTCCACATCAAAGGAGTATGTCGCTTTGCTCAAAGAGCAGTTGCCAGAGGTTGACGATGAACATATACTCTGCGAACCGATACATAGAAACACGGCACCCATCGCTGCATGGATGACACATCGCGTGGAGAAAAGGAATAAAGACGGAGTGATTGTGATCTCACCAGCCGACCAACACATCGTGAACGAAGAGAACTTCCGTCGCGACCTTCTCAACGCCATGATACACGCCCACAACCACAACTGCTTCCTAACCATGGGCATACGCCCCACCCGACCAGAACCTGGCTATGGATACATTCAGCTTGGCAGTAGCTGTGGAGAGGAAGCAGGAAACACCATCAACACAGTGAAGTCGTTCACCGAGAAGCCTAACCGCAGTTTTGCTGAGATGTTCATCGAAAGTGGTGAGTTTCTATGGAACACAGGTTTGTTCATAGCCTCTGTGACAACCTTCCGCAACCGATTCATAGATCTTTTTCCTCCCATCATGCGTAACCTCGACAAGACGTTCAGCGAAGCTTCTTGGAAAGACGAGAACAAATGGATTGAGGAGCACTTCGCCACCTATCCGAACGAATCTCTTGAGAGCTGCATACTCGAACATAAAGAGAACGTGTGTGTGAAGGAGTGTCAGTTCGGATGGGCAGACATCGGAACCTGGCATAGCATCTACGAAACATACTCTACATACGAAGGCGAGAATGTTGTTCTCAACACAGAAACAATGCTTTCAAACACCACTGGTTGCGTAATCTCACTCCCAAAGGGTCGGCAGGCAATCATTGATAATCTCCACGACTATATCGTTGTTGAGAACGAGGAAATCCTGCTCATCACACCCCGAACAGATAATTCTGATGACATCGTGAAGCTGAGAATAAAATACGGAATGAGGAAGGGGTAACTGCCCAAAACGTTCGCATGACAGATACCGAACAGGGGTGTTTAGGGGCGCTCAGGGATGTTCTGGGATGCTTAGGGGTGCTTAGGGGTATTGATCCAATCTTTGCTAATTTTACTATAGCACTATGTGGTTGTGCCAAACCATCTCTAATCCACACCTGTACACTCAATCAAGAATCCACTTTTACACACATCTATATATATAAGGCATGAACATATACTCAAAGGTTATGTTCATGCCCTATTGTTTATGTTCTATTCCTGAATAACAGAGACAATGATTACCGTTTGAACAGAAACAGAGACAGTGATTCCCGTTTGAACAGGAACAGATAGAGTTATCTCTTGTTCACCATCTTTCTATTTCCCTTCACAATAATGCCCTTCGCATCGTTTGAAACACGGCAACCAGAGAGGTCGTAGATGACAGAAGAATCCTCGTCATCAGCAGTAACCGAAGAGATTCCAGATGTTTCACCTGGCCAGAGCTTCACGGCATATACGAGCATGTCGCCCGTGGTGCCTTTTATCTTCACAGCATAACGGTTTTCTGGTGAGAGAGTTGCTTCAAAGAAAGCAGAGGCAACATTCTTTCCCGGTGCAGCATCACCCTCATACAATGTCTGCTCCTCGGTGTCGAGGTTCACCACCGTGACATACACTGCTTTCGCCGCACCTCCCGTTCCTGTGTAGTAGATACGAATGCGGCTGCATCGCTGTAGGTAATACGTAGCATATTTCTCCGTTCCCACGACATACGAGAAGGAGCTTCCATCCTTTCCCTTAGGCACGAATCCAGAGCTTGCCTTGTCGGTTTCTGGTTGTATATATGCTTTGACGTTTTCCTTAGCCTGCACCTCGTTAGCCGTAGGGTTATAATATTTCACCCATTCCTCATATGCAGTTCTGATCTGCACCTTCCCTGGATTTCCCTTCTCGCCTTTCACATCTTTATAAACAACATCTGGCGACCAGATAAGTTCATAATCCTTTCCTACCTGCGCAACGGGAGAGTAATAAGAAGTCTTAGCAGGCATGGTCTTATAAAGGCGGAGCACAGAAAGCCTTCCTCCGTTCTTCTCTGCCGCCACCTCAAGCGCAACCTCTTTCTCTTTGTCGAGTTCAAACATCACGCTCTCCTCGACACCCTCCTGAGTACGATAAACAGCTTTCACCATGGCTGTCTGCTTCAAATAAAGTATGTAGTTCTCTGTTGAAAGAGAAATCCAAGAGCAGTATCTGTCTCTCACCTGAACCTTTCCCTTCTCGCCAACCGTTCCCAACGTGTCGGTGAATACAACATTCTTTATCGGAAGATACTCACAGTCATATCCCGCGGTGGACACTGGAGAATGGTAGATACCCGACTCGCGAGAAACCTCCACCGTCTCTCCCTCTGCAGGCACTATGTTCACATAATCAATCCTTGCCCTACTTTGGTTTATTCCACCCTCTATAAGTCCTGCTACGAAGTCAATGCGGATATCATCTCCTGGCTTTAAGAGCACCGTATTCCTCGTCTTGCGGATGAACAGTTTATCGTCAGCATCTGATGAATACCATGCGTCTATACGGACACCGTTTACAGAGATGCCATAGAGGTTTGCTCCGAGCGACTGGTTAAAGGCAGCCGTTTCAATGGCATATCGTCCTTCCTGTCCTCCCCAGACGCCACAAACAGCACCCGGACCTTGATCGCCAACAGTGTTCTTTCTGCCAGAGCTGGAGCCGTTGAGCTCAGTGAAGGCAATTCCAGAGACATACATCTTCTCCGTCTCATTCTTTCCCTCCTTCCAGAACTTCTCTGGAGAAGAGAACGCCCACACATCTCCCTTCACAACACTACCGTCGTTCTTCACCACATCCACACGCCAGACATATTTCCTTCCCGTGAGAAGACCCCCAGGAATGAACGAGAGACCCTCGGTGTTTCCACAGAAGCCCTTGTCGAGGTCGTCACCCTCTGTAGCGAGATAGACATTATAGCTCTTTGCATCGGCAGCCGGTCGCCATGAGAGAGGCATATCAGAGCAGAACGCCCTTCCCTCAGAAGGGTATCTGAGCCACGGAGACGTAGAGCCGTTTTCAGGATATGGCTTCGAAGCCGTTTCTGTTGCAGTGCGGAAGGTATAGACAGGAGAAGGACACTCCTTTCCATCCACCATAGCCACCACCTTCCAGAAATACTGCTTCCCAGGCAGTAGTGCAATCTCGTCTGGAGTGCATTCCACCATTGTTTCCGCAGACGTTCCAAAGAACATTTTCTCTTGCGTAGAGCCATCAACCTTTCCCCACGACAGCCTCTGCGAAAGCAAGACATCAATAGCCCCGTTTCCCGGATTGAGAATCGGTTCGAATTGAATTCCTTCCCTTGGTCCTATGCCTGTAGGTGTTGTTGTCACCACACTGTTCGTCTCGTGAAGGTCGAAGGCATAGAAGTAGTAGTCTTCTGGAGAATACGAGATGTCTGTGAAAGGATAGTTCTTAGTATTTCCCGGATTACCATTAGCGAAATACGAGCCTTTATCGGTTAAGAAACCACAGTAAGGCAGCTTGTCGGTATATTGGTTGCAGAACGGATTGTTTGCTGTTTTTGTGAAATAATTCCTCTCTGACAACACCTGCGCCTGCGAATGGAAACCAATGCAATACGAGGATATATTCTCCCAGAAACTGTTATATATATGCATCTTTCCATAACCGATTCTCGGATTTCGCTGCACATTATCTTTGAACATACAATGTGCGAAGGTCACCCGCTCCTTGTTGTAATCCTCGTAGTGGCAAGTACCAGAATTCGTTATGCTCACCTTGTTATGGTCGTGAAGCTTCACCCAGGAGATGGTGAAGAAATCAGAACCGTTTGTAATATCGAGCAAGCCATCGTAGGAGTCAGAGAAGTCGCAATGGTCAATCCAAACATGATGGCAGTCGTGGAAAGCAACACCGTCAATACGACCTTTCTTCAGCGAGATATTCCTGATGATGATATTCTTCTTTCCGCTTGCAGTCAACGCAACACCATTCAGCGCCTTTCCGCCTCCACCGCCAATAATCGTCTTATTGGAATTTATTGATAGCTCATCCTGCAAATACTTCATGCCCCCACCCTCGATATCCTTATCGATAATGATGACATAAGGCAGCTCACTACCCGCATACCTTGCTAACTCCTCGCGAGAAGAGACATGCACAATCTCCCCTGCCCCACCGCCTGTAACACCGTTCTGTCCGAGATAGTTACAGGTAGCAAAGCCCATAACACCATTTCCGTTTTGCGCCTTTGTAAGGGTATGTCCTTGAATGAGCATCACGAAAAGGAAAAATGTTCGTAGAAATGTTTTTACCATAAGTATTTCAATTTAAGAATAGTAGCGGAAAAAGCTTCCGCAAAAGTTTGTTTCAATAAAAGTTAGTTTATACTCATATAACGTGAAGTTCCACTAAAAAATTGTGTTTCTATACATCTTTCTTTTGAAATATGAGCATAAACAACACGAAGACCTCTTTAGTTTTATTCTTTTTAAACCTTCTGAAACCCTCTGAAACCTCCTGAAACCTGAAATCGGTGTCAGCGTCTGAACCCTCAGCAAAGGTTCTCCCCCCTTTAAGGGGGGGGAGTTAGAGAGGGTCTTCTACGGCTCCAGATCGCCACTGCCTGAATCTACTGAGCCACCGCCACCTGATTCTCCACCTGAGCTTGAGCCACCTGAGCCACCAGCACCAGCGTTGGTGTCGCTTCCTGCGCTCACGAAGCTATTGTCTGGTCGGAGGAACACGTTGTTCACACCTCCGTAGCTGTTTGCAGCGTTCGTGTATGCTTCCTCTGAGGTGTAGTTCGGAAGGATGGAGTTGTTGTCGATGAAGAACTGGGTAGATACCTTTGTCTTACCAGAGGCGTTGCGGGAGTGTACCCATGCAAAGACTGCGTCACTGTCATCGTCTCCATGTGCGAGAACACCACTTGCAGAAGAGAAGCCCTGCTTGTCGGCTATTTCCCAGAGCTTAGCCGTAGAAGCCTTGTCGAGCACCACGTAGCTTGCTGAGAACTGACAGTACGGAATCTCCGTTGTTGCGTTGATGAGCTGTCGCACGAGGTAGAACGAGAGCTGGTCACCGTAGTTGTAGTCAGCGTTGTTGTCAACCACCGCCTTTGCAAACTCCCCTACCGTTGTGGAAGTGGAGATGGTGAGCGCACCGAGCTTGATGTCAGTCTTCGTCCCTGCCCCCTCGCCAGAGGTTACGATAGAAGGGAGCGAGCCCTGTGTGAGCTGGTAAGGAGCAGCTATGCAAGCGCCACCGTCAGCCTCCTGCTTGTTGAGATAAACGCGCACGCCCTGGTTGTTCACCTTCACGAACATGTTGTAGTCGCTCTGTGTCGCAAGCTTATTCTCGAAGGCATTGCGAAGGAGGGGGACAAGTCCCTTGTACATACGGATGATGTTTGTCCAGCGAGTACGCTGACGCTGCTGCATGTCAGTGCGAGGGTTTGAAACCTTTGTAGGCTTCTCAGACACCACTGTCTGACCGTTAAGGCTCTTGAAAGTGAGCTGTCCTGCTGAGCCCTTCATCTTCTGAATAAGACCATTAAGAATTGCCATTGTTGTTTCCTCCCGTTTGTTAAACCAGTGAGAGGTTCTGGGGAAAGTTGTTAGTTAATGATGTTGTTAGTTAAAATCGGGTTTCTCACGCTACTTCATGCCGTTCTACGCTTGTGTTCGCTCGTATGTTGGTTATATACTCGTTATATTATTCTCCGCAAAAATATATTACTCATATATTCTCAGCATATCTGTTACTTACAACCTGCGTATACGTACATGTGCGGAAGAGGAAGCGTGAGAGGTTCTCGATAGAATCTTGATTCCGAGTGCAAAGTTACTGCTTTTTTTTCACGCATGCAATAGTTGTCCCAAATGTCGATGCACTGTTGTCCTGAATTTCGAACAACAAGAGGGGCAGGGGCGTTTAGAGCTTGTGGTAAGGTGGTAAGGTGGTAAGGTGTTCTGCAATAATTAGAATTAACTTTTTTAGAGCACCTCAACACAATAGATTAACACCAAGCCTCGAGACAAGACCTTAACACCTTAACACCTTACTTTTCATGCCTCGAGACAAGACCTTAACACCTTAACACCTTAACACTTACTTTTTTTGCTTGTAAGCTCACAGGCAAAAAAAAGCATCATGCCAATAGCCCCTAAAAAAGTAATAAAGCAAACGCATAATTTCTCTAAAATGCCTTTTTTGGAGTGCTTGCACTCCTTTAGAGGCTATTTCCCTATTTTTTTCCTAGTTTTGTAACTGTTTGTACTATCAACCCTTTGGTTCGCTGACGACCTTAGCCTTGGATGGACGACCGACCTTCTTCTCACGCGACTTCCTTGACTTGTACTTAGCATCACATCCTTCTGGTATATTAAAGCCAAATGCTTTGGCAATGTCAAGTTGCTTGCCGACGAATGGAGTAATGTGCTTGGCATGTCCCTTGTGCTCGATGCATCTCACAGGACGCATCTCGTCGAGGATTTCTGTGAAAGAGCAGAACTGCTTCTTGAGTTCTGTGCTATTCCACACATGCTTGACATGTGATGCCAGTGTCATTGCAACGAAGTATATGAAGAGACGTCCGTTCTTGCCATCCTCTGACCAGCATCTCTGACGGTTTGCGCCTATAGGTCCTTTCTCCTGCTCGAAGTACTTCTCCTGTTCATCCCTCAATGCGTATGCCTGCGATGCTTGCATTGCAGTATAGTCGATGGCATGAGTGACGTTGGCATAAAAGCCTGAGGATAGTTTCGTTTCCTCCACCTTTTTGTTATTAAGAGCAAATGACTCTATCACGCGAGATTCCTTATTGAGTGTGATGTCAAAGTAACTGTAACATCTTTTAAGTGTCGCATCGTCATCCATCGGATATGCCTCGGCCTTCAATTGGGTCAATGAATCTCGCTGCCTCTTTATGTCGATGTCAAGCTGCATCAGCTGTTCGCTCCGCTTGACAGGGTCGAAATACAAGTTCAGTTTCAGACGGTCTGAGTCTTTCGTGCAGCCTTGTCTGACATCCACCTTATAGTCAAGATCGTACTGCTTGTAGTAGAGCCTGCTCTCCTCGTCAATCTCCATGCCTTCAGGAGCATGGGAGAAATTCCCGAATTCCCGTATTCTGTTCAATGCAACAGACTGCTTTACACGAATCCACATGATAAGCGCCTGTCCTTCAAGGATATACTTTTCAAGATTACGGAGTGACTCATAGCCTCTGTCTGTGATAAGCACAATGTTAGGGAATCCCGCATGCTTCAAATCCGTGAGTATGGTTTCTATCGTCCTTGAGTCTGGTATATTGCCAGGGAATGTGCGATAGTATATGGGCATGTGAGTCTTCAAATCATACACTACCACCTCATTGGTCTGCTCTAGCGGCAGGTGTTCCTTGTTCTTGCCCCACCTGATGTCTGCGAGAGAGTGACCGTAGGCTGATCGGCTCGTAGAATCCACTGCACAGAGATCTCCGTCCTCTACTCTTGCTGCGCGCAAGCGGAACAGATTCATCCTGTTCTCTTCCGTGATGGACTGAGTGAGCTTTGTTATGAATGGCGCAACGAGAGGTCTTGTGAATGGGAGTTTTTCTATGCGCTGCCAATGCGCAATACGATTAAAGGAACCGCCATTGGCAACCTGGTACATGGCAATGGAAAGTATTGCATCAACTATCTCCTTGTTGCCGTTGAATGCTTTCACCAGGTCATCCTTCAAGCCTGTCCTGATGGCCACTTGTTCCAGTAACCAGATATCACCATACAAGCGGTTGTTGTCTTCTTCTTGTGATGCCGAGGGACGTCCTGCTTTACGCTCGCTTGGGAGAGCCTTTGCTTCTGACATGTCCCAATCATCCGGAAAGATGAGTTTCGCACGCTCTTCAGGGGAAGCCATAATGTAATTGTTATTTGGATGGAACTTCATGTCGTCATCAAGCGTACCCCAATGAATGCGTTTATGCTTGTTGCGGCCAGATGTGCGTTCTGGATCCACAATCAGTGGTTGAGTACTTGCGTATCTATAACCATTGTTAGTATGTATCTTTACCTTATAGGTTGTTGCCGTATCTGCTGTTCTTGCCATGTGTACTACTATTTGATAGTACAAAGGTAGTACATTTATTTGGATTACGCAAGACCTTGTGTTATTATTTTGCGCTGATTTGCTGATATTTAACAACTTTTATACTTTTGATAGTACAAACAGCTGCAAAATTCGGAATTCATACAATAGGTATAAATATCAAAAAATACGCCCAAGGAGTAACAGAGGTTATTCCTTGGGTGTAATTGTTTATGTTAATTGAAAGAAAATGTGCCTTTATCTCATAACTCTGAGATTCGTCTGAAGCTGCTCAACGCTACTTGCACCAATAAGAACAGATGTCACACCCTGAGTGTCAAGAATCCATTTCAACGCTTTTTCTGCAAGCGTCATGCCCGCTTCTTGTGCTTCTGAATTCCATGCCTGCAGCTGGCAGAGCAATTCCTCTGTCAATGCCGACTTCTTTAAGAAATGTTCTTTTGCCATTCTGCTATCTGTTGGTACTCCATTGAGATAACGGTTTGTAAGCAGTCCCTGAGCAAGAGGAGAGAAGGAGATGAACCCTACTCCACAATTCTGGCAAAGATCAAGAATTCCTTCTTCCATCGGCTCGCGGTTGAGCATGTTTAGTTTGCCTTGATAGATGAGGAGTGGAGTGTCGTGGGCTGCAAGGTATCTTATGGCAAAATTGGTGGCTTCGAGTGGCCAGCGTGAAATTCCAAGATAAAGTGCCTTGCCCTGTCTAACAATGTCAACCATGGCTTGGAGGGTCTCCTCAAGCGGTGTCTCTGGGTCGAAACGGTGACTGTAGAAAAGGTCTACATATTCTATATTCATACGCCGTAGACTTTGATTGAGACTCGCCATGAGATATTTCCTTGACCCCCAGTTGCCGTAAGGTCCAGGCCACATATCGTAACCTGCCTTTGTGCTTATGAACATCTCGTCGCGGTAAGGCATGAAGTCTGACTTCATGAGTGTACCAAATGTCTCCTCTGCACTTCCGTAAGGAGGACCGTAGTTGTTTGCAAGGTCGAAATGGGTCACACCATGGTCGAAGGCATAACGCATGATGTCACGACTGCGCTGGAGAGTGTCTACGGCTCCAAAGTTATGCCAAAAGCCAAGGCTCACCTCAGGGAGTAAAACACCGCTTCTCCCACATCTTCTAAAGCGCATCCCGTTATCGTAGCGCTTCTCGTCTGCTTTGTAGATTTCTTCTATCATTTTCCTTTGTTTTGGTTGTTTCCGATGCAAAAATAATAATAATTTTTGCCAAAAACAAACGTTTTATCAAAAATCAATGATAAATATCAATTTTTATGAGTTGAGTGTGTGTTTTTTTTAATAATTTTGCACTCGATAATCAGAGACGGGCACCAGCTCCGTCCGATGCTTTGCTCCGCACATAGCTGACACGCCCTATTATCTTCGTGCGAGGAAGCACTCGATAATCAGAGACGGGTGCCAGTTCCGTGTGATGCTATGCTCCGCACATAACTGACACGCCCTATTACCTTCGTGCGAAAAAGCACTCGAAAATTTTTTATACCTAAGATATTATACTATAAAAACAATCAATATGAGAACACGAATACTGATAGGAGCACTATTTGCACTCTCTACAGCCACGTCTTATGCCCAAGTGGCAAAGCCTATGGAGGACGTCAATAAGGTTGTGGACAATACGCTCGACAGCCTCAATAAGGCAAAAACGGCACGAATTCCAGCAGGAACAAGTAGAAAGGGAACAAATCCTGTTCTCTTCCTAATTGGAAACTCAACAATGCGCAACGGAACACTCGGAAACGGAAACAACGGACAATGGGGGTGGGGCTACTACGCTCAAGACTACTTCGATGAGAACAAGATTACTGTGGAGAATCAAGCTCTCGGAGGAATGAGCAGCCGAACTTTCTACACTCGCCTTTGGCAAGACGTTCGTAAGGGAATACGTCGTGGTGACTGGGTGATAATCTCCATAGGTCATAACGACAATGGTCCTTATGACAGTGGGCGTGCACGTGCCAGCATTCCAGGGATAGGAAAAGACACCTTGAATGTCACCATAAAGGAAACGGGAGTAAAGGAAACAGTCTATACCTATGGAGGCTACCTCCGGAAATACATCAACGACTGCCGTGCCGTGGGGGCACACCCTGTTCTTATGTCGCTCACGCCTCGTGATGCTTACGATGAAAACGGAAAGATTGTTCGCGTAAACAAAACATTCGGACTTTGGGCAAAGCAAGTGGCAGAGCAGGAGAAAGTGCCGTTTGTGGACCTTAATGAAATCTCTGCTTCTAAGCTCGATGCATACGGTCCATGGAAAGAGAAATATCATTTCTATGGAGACCATATCCATACAAGCCGCTTCGGTGCAATGATGAATGCACGCTCTGCTGCTGAAGGCATTGCTGCAAGCAATGATCCTGCTCTCGCTCCTTTGAAGGCTATGATGCTGAACGTTGAGTTGCCTGTTGAGGAGGTGAAGCGTGAGAAGGGTAAGCCTGTTGTCTTCATCACTGGCGATAGCACTGTGAAGAACGAAGACAAGGACGAAAATGGAATGTGGGGCTGGGGCTCACAGGCATATACCGTCTTTGACGAAAGCAAGATTACTTGCGTGAATTGTGCCAAGGCAGGACGAAGCACGAGAACCTTCCTCAATGAAGGACGTTGGGAAAAGGTGTATAACAGTCTGCAGCCAGGAGACTTCGTACTCATTCAGTTTGGACATAATGATATTGGTCCGATTGACTCGCAGAAGCAGCGTGGAACCATTGCCTGTGCAAAGGATACAAGTCACGTTTACCGACTTGCCGATAGCGGGAAATACGAGGCTGTCTATTCTTTCGGGTGGTATCTGAAGAAATTCATTCAAGATGTTCGGGAAAAGGGTGCCACACCAATCCTCGTTTCTCTCACTCCACGTAACGAATGGCCTGAGGGAAAGATAGAACGCCGGAACGACACTTATGGAAAATGGTATCGTGAGGTGGTGAAGGAAACAGGAGTGGAGCTTGTCGATGTACATAATATCTCTGCTGATTTCTTAGACAGAATAGGCAAGGACGAGGCAAAGAAATATTTCAATCGCGACCATACACATACTTCACTTACTGGGGCGAAGATGAATGCAAAGAGTGTGGCAAAGGGCTTGCTCAGAAACTGTTCTCCGTTGTCTCAATATCTCCTTATGTCCACAACCGTAGTGGAGGACTTTAGCAAGCGTGATCCAAAAAACAATGAGCCGTTCTCTTATTCTGCTGAACTGCCTGATGGCAATTATAAGGTTACGGTTGTTTTCGGTTCAAAGAAGAAAGTAGGAAAAACCGTTGTAAGGGCAGAAAACAGAAGACTCATGATTGACGAGGTCGTTACGAAGAAAGGGGAGTTCAAAACCGTCTCTTTCACAGTCAATAAACGCACTCCATTCATCTCTGACTTGAAGTCTGTGAAGATAAAGGGTCGCGAGAAGAACTTCCTTACTTGGGACGATTTCCTCACATTGGAATTTACAGGCGATGCCCCAGCTGTGAAGGAACTGACTATTGAACGCGACACAACGGCTGTACAGGTCTTCCTCTGCGGAAACTCCACCGTCACCGATCAGCCTTACGAACCTTACGCCAGCTGGGGACAGATGGCTCCAGTATGGTTCGGACCAGAGGTTGTCTTTGCTAATCATGCCGAGAGCGGACTCGCCACAAGTTCTTTCATCTCACAAGGTCGTCTCGATCAGGTAATCTCCCAGATGAAGGCTGGCGACTATGTCTTCTGTGAGTTCGGTCACAACGACCAGAAGGAGCGCAATGCGGGAAGTGGTGCATGGTATAACTTCTCACATAACCTGAAGATATTCATAGACCGAGTAAGAGCAAAGGGTGGAAACATCATTTTCGTTACACCAACACAACGTCGTGCCTTCGATGATGCCACTCATTCTAAGATTCTTGAAACCCATGGTGATTATCCCGATGCAATGCGCACTGTGGCTCGCCGTGAGAATGTTCCAGTCATTGAACTGCACGACATGACACGTTCATTCTTTGAGACTCTAGGCTATGAAGATAGCAAGCTCTCTCTCGTTCACTATCCAGCAAACACATTTCCAAACCAGCCAAAAGCACTTGCAGACAATACTCACTTCAATCCTTACGGTGCCTATGAGGTGGCAAAGATGGTGGTGATGGGAATGAAGGAGCTGAACCTCCCTCTCGTGAAGTTCATACGTCCAGAATGGAAGGATTTTGACCCTTCTCATCCAGATGATGCAAAAACATTCAAATGGACTCCAGCAAAAACCGTTGATACCACAAAACCAGCTGGAAACTGATTGTTCGAGAAAAAAATAGCAATATTGCAGAATACCTTATAACAATACATTATTTATGAGAAAAACAATAATACTTGCAGCTATGGCTATGCTCATGAGTGAAGCAAATGCCGCTGTAAGAGATACCATAAGCATAAATTCAGGATGGCAGTTCCATCTTGGAGAATTGTCGGGAGTTGAAGCGGTGAAGAATGCTGAGAGCATAACAGTGAATGTTCCGCACGATTTCCTCATTGGTCAGCCTTGGGTGGCTCCTGATGCCTCTGAGCGTCCCGACAATAGTGATGCGGGAAGCAATGTACGTAGCCGCCTTAGTCCTCGTGGCTTCAAGGAGATGAATGTTGGCTGGTATCGCTATCTCCTTAACCCGAAAGAGGAGTGGAAGGGCAAGCGAGTGATTCTTGACTTTCAGGGCATCATGCTCGTTGGTGATGTCTGGCTTAATGGGAAGCAAATCGGAAAGACAGACTATGGCTACCTTGGCTTCGACTGTGATCTCTCTTCTTTGCTGAAATACGGTGAGGAGAACGAAATCATTGTAAAGGCAGACACGCAGAAACCAAACAACTCACGTTGGTATACTGGTGGCGGACTCTTCCGTGACGTTAACTTGATTGTCACAGACAGTAAGCTCTATTTCCCTCGCCATCCGCTCTTCATTCGTACTGAGGGCAACAAGACAGTGAAGATTCAGGCGGAGATAGCGTGCTTCAAAAAGGTAGGCTCCATTCCGGTAGAGGTTAAGATTCTTGATGCCAACCGACAAGTGGTTGCTCAGAAGAAGCAGAACATCGCGTTCAATGCTAAATGGCGCACTCGGGAATATGAGCTCATGCCAATAGAATTGGAAAACGCACAACTGTGGTCGTGCGAAAATCCTTATCTCTATACTGCTGAGGTAACTCTCTTCGATGAGCAGGGGAATGCTGTTGACCGCATCTCTGAACAGTTTGGTGTGCGCACCATAGAGTTTTCTCCTGACTTTGGCTTCAAACTGAATGGAAAGAAGGTGCTGCTGAAGGGATATGCCAACCACCATACTCTCGGAGCTCTCGGAGCTGCTGCATACCCTCGTGCTATTGAGAAGCGTATTCAGCTGATGAAATCATTCGGATATAATCATATACGCACTTCACACAACCCTTATAGCGAAGATTTCATGCGTCTCTGCGACCGCTATGGAATTCTTGTGGTTGATGAACTCTACGACAAATGGCTAACACAGTATGCTGGCGGAAGGGTGGAATGGGAAGCACTCTGGCAGCGTGACCTACCAGAATGGGTGAAACGCGACCGTAACCACCCCTCTGTAGTGCTCTGGAGCTTTGGAAACGAACTGCAGCAATATTCCAATCTTCCTTTCAACGACTGGGGAGTGACGGCATACAAGTTGCAAAAGGAACTCCTACATAGATACGACAATACACGCCTCTCAACCGTTGCCATGCATCCTCGCTACCGTGATATAGATACCGACTCCATACCGGCTCCTCTCGCCATTGCAACAGAGGTGAACTCCTATAACTATCGTTATATGTACTTCCCAGGCGATAGCCGCCGCTTCCCAGAGAAGGTGTTCTATCAGAGTGAGGCAAGTACAGCCGCCATGGGACCAAACTTCTTCGAGATGGACCTCGACCGTGTCATTGGACTCGCCTATTGGGGTGCCATCGACTATCTTGGAGAGAGCATGGGATGGCCTGTCAAGGGATGGAATCAGGGTGTCTTTGATATCTCCTTGCAGCCGAAGCCGGATGCATACTTCTTAAAGAGCATGTTCTCTAGCGAGCCTTCTGTTCATCTCGCCATTATAGAGAATGGGAACAAGGGTGAGCAGATGTGGAACGGAATCAATGTGGCTATCGGAAAATTCTCTGAAAACTGGAACAGAACAGAGGGTGAGAAACTCTCTCTCTTTACCTATACAAATGCAGAAGAAGTAGAACTGTTTCTCAACGGAAAAAGTCTCGGAAAGAAAAAGAACAGTTCTAATCCGAAGGAACGCAACAGAATAAAATGGGAGAACATAGATTATAAGGCTGGTACGCTGACTGCCATTGCTAGAAACAACGGAAAAGAGGTGGCGCGCCATTCTCTCCAGACAACTGGTAAGGCCGTTGCCTTGAAGTTAGTTCCTGACGTTCAGAAATGGTATGCCGATGGTAAGGACTTGCTGCACGTTAGAGTGATTGCTGTCGATAAGAAGGGTAGGAGGGTGTTCTCCGCAGGTGAGAATCTTCGCTTCTCCGTCTCTGGCGATGCTGAGATTGTTGCTGTTGACAATGGTAATATCTCTTCCGATGAGCTTGCCGTAGGCACAGAGCGAAGCCTATTCATGGGTTCTGCACTTGTTATCCTCCGTGCTGGCACTTCGCCTTCTTCCATAACCCTTGAGGTGAAGAGCGATAACTACAAAACGCAGAAACTGAAACTCTCCACAATGCAATAGTTCATTTCTTTTCCTCTTTCACAACTATCTCATAAACTCTCTTGACAAATGAAAAACCTTGTTCTCTTCTTTTTCTTTCTACCTTTCACCATTCATGCCTCTGAGAGAAGGCAGAGTGAATTCTGCTGGTTTGATGGTGAGCAATACATTAGCTACTCATTGTCAAAGAACGTCTCGCCAGTGGTTATAACTGCCATGGAGATGTTCTCTGAAGATATGCTCGATGTGACTGGTGTTCCTTTGAAAAATGAAGGGGTGAAGGCAAAGGTACGCATCGTACAGTTAGACAAAGATAGAAGTGCTAATAGATTTCTAAGGGTGGCGGGTGTTGATGTCGCTTCTTTTTCGAAAAGAAAAGATGCTTTCTGCATAAAGGTAACTGGAAACCAACTGCTGGTGGTGGGAAGCAATGCAAGGGGAACGGCATATGGAATTCTTGAACTCTCGCGAATGGCTGGTGTGTCACCATGGAAATGGTGGGCAGATGAGCAGCCAGAGAGACGTAATAGGCTCTCATTGCCACAGGACTTCATAACGATACAGAGTCCATCGGTCGAATACCGTGGCATCTTCCTTAACGACGAAGATTGGTCACTGCTGCCATGGAGCTGGCGCACATTCTCTCCTGCACAACAAGGCCTTATCACTGCCAAAACCTACAAGCAGGTCTTCAAACTCCTCATGCGCCTGCGTGCCAATACCATCTGGCCTGCCATGCACGAATCCACAACACCGTTCTTCTTCGTTCCTGGAGCGAAGGAGGTGGCTGATTCATGTGGAATTGTCATTGGTACGTCACACTGCGAACCGATGATGCGCAACAACGTTGGGGAATGGCACGTTTGGGCAAAGCGAGGGCAGAAGCACAGTCTTGATCCTATTAAATCGAGCCGCAGCCAAAGGTGCATTGATTCTAATGCTAAAGAGAGTGGCGAATATAACTACATCACAAATAAAGAGGGTGTTCAGAACTATTGGATTGAGCGTCTGAAAGAGGTGGGAAGATACGAGAATATCTACACCATTGGTATGCGTGGCATTCACGATGGTGCCATGGAGGGTGCTGGCAAGAATCTCAACAATCAGACGGCTGCTCTCCAGAAGGTCATCAACGACCAGCGTGTTTTGCTCGGAAAGTATGTCAGCAAGTGTGTGGAACATATTCCACAGCAGTTTGTGCCTTACAAAGAGGTGCTGCAGGTAATGGAGAATGGACTTTCGGTGCCTGATGATGTTATGCTGACATGGTGTGACGATAACTACGGCTATATGACTCGTCTCAGTGACTCCATACAGCAGAAAAGAAAGGGTGGGGCAGGAGTATACTACCATCTGAGCTACTGGGGACGGCCACACGACTATTTGTGGCTCTCCACAACACAACCTGGACTTATCTACAACGAGATGCGAGAGGCTTACGACCATAATGCTCGCCGACTCTGGATTGCTAATGTACACGACCTGAAGACTGCTGCATACGATCTGGAACTCTTCCTAGATATGGCATGGAACATCAATTCCGTGCACCCAAACACCATCTTTGACCATCAACTCCAATGGCTCTGCCGGGAGTTCGGAAACCAGGCAGGTGAACGCTTATTGCCTGTTATGAAGGAATACTATCGCCTTACTGCCATTCGCAAGCCGGAGTTCATGGGGTGGACGCAGGTGGAGCTCGACAAAAAGAAATATCGCTGGGGGTGGTCTGACGTAACAGATACGGAGTTCAGCCTCACTGCTTTTGGTGGAGAACTAGACCGCTATCTCTCCGATTGGCAACGCGTCACCAACTCTCTTAAAGAGATAGAAAAAGAATGCATTCCTAAGAATCGTCACGCAACCTTCTTCTCTCATGTGAAATACCCTGTTTTGTCGGCAGCTGCCATGAGCAGAAAAATGCTGGAGGCACAAAGGGCAAGGGCGATTGCAAAGGCAGGAAATGCTCTTGGTATGCGGGAAAAAGACGATGCCTTGCTAACGGCTTGCGCAAAGAGTCAGGATGCTTATCAGGAGATTCGTTCTCTCACAGCCTACTATAACAACCAGTTGGCAGACGGCAAATGGCGGCATCTTATTTCCTACAATCCTCGTGGGCTTTATGTCTTCTATGCTCCAAAGCTCCCTCTACTACTGACAAACGAGGAGGTGGAAGAATATAAAAACAGAACAGACAATACTGTTGGGGAAATTGTTGATGATGGCACTTTCATCGCTCGCAATGCATGTCAATGGAACAATGCCGACACAGGTACTCTCTGTGTGCAGTCATTAGGACACTCCATGAATGCCGTTCGATTACCAAAGGGAAAAACCGTCTCCTACACCTTCCAATCTCTAAAAGAGGGTAATGCCATTCTCCGGATAGCCCTCATTCCTACTCAACCAAACGACAAGGGCGACCTGCGCTTCTCAGTAAGCATTGATGGCGATAAGCCACAGACGTTCAGTCTAAAAGAGCCGTTCCGCTCAGAGGGCTGGAAACAGAATGTACTCCGCCAACAGGCACTCCGACAACTCCCCATCTCATTGACAAAAGGAAGCCATACGCTTTCCATAACGGCTTTAGACAACCATATCATCCTCGACCAATGGATGCTCGATTTCAAAACCGATCGGAAAGCATATATGTTCCCAATACTGCCAATGCTCCCAGAATCAATGAATTAATTCGCCCCGTAAAGTACGTATGTGTGAATTAACTCACAGGTACAGCCTCACATTTTTGTAACTATTCCGTTCACAAACGTACTTGTAGAGAAGAAGGCATCTGCTACAACGGTATCC
>CALZTP010000020.1 GCA_945829115.1 uncultured bacterium
TGCATCACCAATCAATACAATCATTATAAAAATAATTTTGCACACCTACTTAACAGTTTGCATAGCAGTGCCGTTTTTTATTGTAAACCAGCCTCCGAAAAATTGTAAACCAGTTGTAAACCGAAGGCATTATGGACTGCTTTTATTATATGCAGAACGTGTTGAAAAGAAGAGAGGCAAGTGCCTGTTTGTTAAGCACTTGCCTCTTATCTTACTAATTTTCAGCATCTAAGGATTATTCCTCTACAGCAGCCTGCGCGGCAGCGAGACGTGCGATTGGTACACGGAAAGGAGAGCAAGAAGCATAGTTCATGCCTACCTTTGCACAGAACTTAACAGAAGAAGGCTCACCGCCGTGCTCACCACAGATACCAGTGCGGAGCTCTGGGCGTGTAGCACGACCGTTCTCGACAGCCATCTTGATAAGCTGTCCAACACCTTCTTGGTCGAGCACCTGGAATGGGTCTACCTTGAGAATCTTCTTCTCCATGTATGCAGGGAGGAAAGAAGCGATGTCGTCACGAGAATAGCCGTAAGTCATCTGTGTAAGGTCGTTAGTACCGAATGAGAAGTACTCTGCCTCCTCAGCAATCTTACCTGCAGTGAGTGCAGCGCGAGGAATCTCAATCATGGTACCGATTTCGTAGTCAACCTCAATACCCTGTTCAGCGAATACAGCCTTTGCAGTCTTCTTAATGATGCCCTTCTGCTGTTTGAGCTCCTGAACGGTACCGATGAGTGGAACCATGATCTCAGGGCATGGAGTTTTTCCTTCCTTCTTCAGTTCGCACGCAGCAGTAAGGATAGCGCGTGTCTGCATTGCTGTGATTTCAGGGAAAGTGATACCGAGACGGCAACCACGGTGTCCGAGCATTGGGTTGTTCTCAGCGAGAGAGTTCACACGCTTCTTGATTTCCTGTACGCTTACGCCCATTTCCTTTGCCATAGTTTCCTGACCTGCCTTATCGTGAGGAACGAATTCGTGGAGAGGAGGGTCAAGGAGACGGATGTTCACATGTAGACCGTCCATAGCCTCAAGTATTCCCTTGAAGTCAGCCTTCTGATAAGGGAGAAGCTTAGCGAGTGCCTTCTCACGTCCTTCTACAGAGTCAGCGAGAATCATCTCACGCATAGCAATGATTTTCTGTCCTTCGAAGAACATATGCTCTGTACGTGTAAGACCGATACCCTTTGCACCAAATTCACGTGCGATACGAGCGTCGTGAGGAGTATCTGCGTTTGTACGAACCTGAAGCTTTGTATATTTGTCGCAGAGGTCCATGAGTTCCTTGAAGTCTCCTGAGAGTTCAGCAGCTTTTGTCTCTACCTCGCCAGCGTATACCTGACCAGTAGTTCCGTTGAGAGAGATGTAATCGCCCTCCTTGTAAACAGTTCCGTCAATCTCCACAGTTTTTGCCTTGTAGTCGACATTGATGGCACCTGCACCAGAAACGCAGCACTTACCCATACCACGTGCCACAACGGCAGCGTGAGAAGTCATACCGCCACGTGCTGTAAGAATACCCTCAGCAGCAGACATACCTGCGAGGTCTTCTGGAGAAGTCTCGATACGTACCATGATGACCTTGTGTCCGTCTGCATGCCATGCCTCTGCGTCATCAGCATGGAAAACGATTTGACCGCAAGCAGCACCTGGAGAAGCAGGGAGACCCTGAGTGATTACTTTTGCTTTTGAGAGTGCGAGTTTGTCAAATACAGGGTGGAGGAGTTCGTCGAGCTTTTGTGGCTCACAACGAAGAAGAGCAGTCTTCTCGTCGATCATGCCCTCGTGGAGGAGGTCCATAGCGATCTTCACCATAGCAGTACCTGTACGCTTTCCGTTACGAGTTTGTAGGAACCAGAGTTTTCCTTCCTGAACAGTGAACTCCATGTCCTGCATATCGTGGTAGTGGTGCTCAAGCTTGTCCTGAAGTTCATCAAGCTCCTTATAGAGTTCCGGCATAGCCTCTTCCATAGAAGGATACTTAGCTACGCGCTCCTCTTCAGAGATGCCTGCACGCTGAGCCCAACGCTGTGAGCCGATTTTGGTGATCTGCTGTGGAGTACGAATACCAGCAACCACATCCTCACCCTGTGCATTGATGAGATACTCACCGTTGAAGAGGTTCTCACCGTTGCCAGCGTCACGAGAGAAGCAAACACCAGTAGCAGATGTGTCGCCCATGTTTCCGAATACCATTGCCATAACAGAAACGGCTGTTCCCCACTCGTCTGGAATACCCTCCATCTTACGATAGAGAATAGCTCTTTCATTCATCCAGCTACGGAACACAGCGCAGATAGCTCCCCAGAGCTGTTCGATAGGGTCTGTTGGGAAGTCCTGTCCTGTTTGTTCTTTAATTGCTGCCTTGAAGAGTTCTACGAGTTTCTTGAGCGACTCAACAGAGAGGTCTTTATCGAGCACCACTCCCTGCTCTTCCTTTACCTTTTCTATAATAGCCTCGAATGGGTCGATATCTTCTTTGTTTACTGGTTTAAGACCCATTACAACGTCACCGTACATCTGTACAAAACGACGGTAAGAATCGTAAACGAAGTGAGGGTTTCCTGTTTTCTTCACCATTCCCTCTGCCACTTCATCGTTAAGACCGAGGTTGAGGATTGTATCCATCATACCAGGCATAGAAGCGCGTGCACCAGAACGTACAGAAACGAGGAGAGGGTTTTCAACAGAACCGAACTTACAGTTCATCAACGCCTCTGTGTGAGCAACAGCAGCACTTACCTCTTCTTGAAGAAGTTCCTTGATTTTCTGTTCACCGACTTCGTAATACTCATTACATGTGTCTGTAGTGATAGTGAAACCAGGAGGAACAGGAACACCGATGAGGTTCATCTCGGCAAGGTTAGCACCCTTACCACCGAGCACTTCACGCATAGAAGCGTTTCCTTCTGCTTGTCCGTTACCAAAAGTGTAAACTCTTTTTTGTGACATAATGATTTAAATTATTATTTTTGTTAAAGTATATAGTTGCTTCCAATAGTATTATTGTGTTCACGTTTCTAAACGTATAAACGAAAGTGTTAACAAAATGTATTTTCAAACAATGTGTCAGTTATCACTCTTCTCAAGAACCTTTTCACACCGTTTTCTCTTACAGAATGCAAAAATACAAAATTCTCCGCATTTGACCAAACTTTTTGCATATAAAATGCGAAAGTTTTTCACGTTAATATATTTTTAATGTTTTTTCTTGTTTGTATCGGGAGAATTTTCTAACTTTGTGACGAAATAGTGCCATTTGGCATTGAGTAGAAATTTTTTCAGATAAAAAAAGGAATAATGAGCAGAAAAAAGAAGCCCCTGCCAATAATAGAAAATGTGACAATCGAAAGCGTTGCTGCAGAAGGGAAAAGCATCGTTAGGTGGAACGACATGGTTGTTTTTGTACCGTTTTGCGTTCCTGGCGATGTTGTAGACCTTCAAGTCAGGAAGAAGAAGCATTCGTATTGTGAGGCGGAGGTGATACGTTTCCATAAAAAAAGTGATGTAAGGACCGAGCCACGCTGTGAGCACTTCGGTCTTTGCGGTGGCTGCAAATGGCAGCAGCTTCCATACGAAGAGCAGTTAAAGGCGAAGCAGGAGCAGGTTCTGCAGCAGCTTCGCAGAATTGGTCATGTGGAACTCCCAGAGTGCCACCCTATCATGGGTAGCGAGAAGCAGTTTGAGTATAGGAACAAGATTGAATTTGGTTGCTCAGACAAGCGCTGGCTCACCCCAGAGCAGATTTCCTCTGGCACCACGTTTGAAGACATGAACGCTATTGGTTTCCATATCACTGGAGCCTTCGACAAGATTCTCCCTATTCAGAAGTGCCACCTTATGGACAACCTCTGCAACGACATTCGCAATGCCATTGCCAACTATGCCCGCGAGCAGCACCTCACACACTACAACCTCCGGGAGCAGCACGGTCTCTTGAGAGACATGATGATTAGAAATTCGAACACTGGCGAATGGATGTTTCTCATGCAATTTGGACCAAAGGTACATGTGGCACCAGCAGAAGGCTACGCAGAGGCAGAGAAGATGGAGCATTTCGACAAGAACAGTGCGATGGCACTCCTTGAGCACCTCTCATTTCTCTTCCCACAAATAACTTCCCTCCTTTGGGTTTACAATCCGAAATGCAACGACACGTTCGGTGATCTTAACGTACATATATATAAAGGTGAAGACCATATCTTTGAGATTATGGAAGACCTTCGGTTTAAGGTAGGTCCAAAATCATTCTACCAGACAAACACCGATCAGGCTTACCATCTCTACTCTGTCGCTCGCGAATTTGCCCAGCTGACAGGCAATGAAGTTGTCTACGACCTTTACACCGGAACGGGTACTATAGCGAACTTTGTGGCAAAGAAAGCACAGAAGGTGATTGGAATCGAGTATGTTCCTGAAGCCATTGAAGACGCAAAGGTCAACTCCGTGATCAACGGTATCACTAACACCGAGTTTTTTGCAGGAGACATGAAAGACATCCTCACCGAGGAGTTTATCTCTGTTCATGGCAAGCCAGACACCATCATCACAGACCCTCCTCGTGCTGGTATGCATCAGGATGTTGTGAACGTGATACTTGGAGCGAAGCCGAAGCGAATTGTCTACGTAAGCTGTAATCCAGCCACTCAGGCAAGAGACCTCCAGCTGTTAGACGTTGACTATAAGGTTGTTGCCATTCAACCTGTGGACATGTTCCCTCACACCCCTCATGTTGAGAACGTTGTTCTCCTTGAGAGAAAAGATTCATGACATTAACTTTTTTTCTTCTATAGAACAGATAACCAGAAGTAAGGGTGCAGGATTATTATTATGATCCTTGAACCGCCCTACTACACACAAAAAACTCTTGCATTATGACATCATCAGAGATTCTGCAGTTGGTGAACGATTATATCAACAACTTGCCTTACGAACGCACACCACAGTCGCTCTATGAGCCAGTGAAATACACTTTAAGATTGGGTGGAAAGAGAATACGTCCAGTTCTTATGGTCTTGAGCTACAACCTTTTCAAGGAAGACGTAAAAGAAATACTTCCATGTGCCTGCGGACTTGAAACCTATCACAACTACACACTCCTTCACGATGACCTCATGGATAATGCCGATATGAGAAGAGGAGAACTAACCGTACACAAGAAATGGGATGCAAACACTGCTATCCTTTCTGGAGACTCTATGCTCGTGCTTGCCTACCAGCGCATAGCACAATGCCCAAAGGAATACCTTGCAGAGATTCTTCCTCTCTTTACAGAAACCGCCCTTGAGATTGGTGAGGGCCAGCAGTATGATATGGAGTTTGAAAACCGCGATGACGTAACAGAAGACGAATACATAGAGATGATTCGCCTAAAGACGAGCGTTCTTCTTGCCTGCGCAATGAAGATAGGAGCCATTGCTGGCGGTGCTGATAAAGAAACTCAGGAGAACCTATACAAATTCGGTGAGCAGATAGGACTCGCTTTCCAGTTGCAGGACGATTTCCTTGACGTTTACGGAGACCCAAAGGTATTTGGAAAGGTTATTGGTGGAGATATCACGTCAAACAAGAAGACTTTCATGCTCATAAATGCCATGCTGCGTGCAGAGGGAGCCGACAAGGAAGAGTTGAGGAAATGGCTTGATGCAAAGACTTTTAACCGCGAGGAGAAGGTTTCTGCTATCACAGCTCTGTATACGAAATTGGGAATAGACACTCTTGCCAAGGAGAAGATAGAATGCTATTTCCAGCGTGGTCGGGATTATCTTGACAAAGTTGCTCTCCCTGCAGAACGTAAGGCAGAGCTTATTGCTTACACAAACGAGATGATGAAGCGCAATAAATAAATGATTGATACACATACACATATCGACGCTGAGGATTTTCTTGAAGATGTTACAGAAACCATTCAGAGAGCACTGGAGCGAGGCATAGAGAAAATGTTTCTACCTGCCATTGACTACCCCTCTTCTCTTCGCATTCTGGAAATCTGCAGGAAATTCCATGGTGTCTGCTATCCCATGCTTGGTCTACACCCAGAGGAAGTAAAGGACGACTGGGCGGACGTTGTTGAAAAGCTCACAGAGCTTGAGAAGAAAACCATCGACCAGAAGGTGATTGCCGTTGGTGAGGTAGGACTTGACTTCTATTGGAGTCGAGAATACGAGAGCGAGCAGTTGGCAGCTTTTGAAAAGCAGATAGAATGGTCTATAGACCGCCACTTGCCGCTGATGATTCATTGTCGGAAGGCACAGAACGAGATGGTGAAGCTTCTAAGAAGATACGAGAAAGAACTCTGTGGCGGTGTGTTCCATTGTTTCACTGGTAACGACCGTGAGGCTTTAGAATTGCTGCAGTTTGAGAAATTTTCTCTTGGCATTGGTGGTGTCTTCACGTTCAAGAAGTCTCCCCTACCCTCCGTTCTTCCCACTGTTGTTCCTCTGAGCAGAATTGTTCTTGAGACCGACTCCCCCTACATGGCTCCTGTTCCTCATCGTGGAAAGCGTAATGAACCAATGTATGTTCACGACATTGCCCTCCGCATAGCAGAGGCATATTCTGTTTCTTTGGAAGAGCTTAACACCATTACGAATGAAAATGTGAGAAGAATTTTTGGAGTGTAGAAAGCATCTGTTGGCAGGAGGTAGATATATGATTTCAAAACAGAGAGAATAGCGTTTTTACCTTTCCTGCTCTAAAAAACCATAATTTTTAGTCAAAAAAAAGAAAAAGAGTCGGGAAAGTCAAAAAATATTATTAACTTTGCATTTAGAAAAGACGCAGACAAAAAAAATGCATCTGTAGTTCAATGGATAGAATAGAAGATTCCGGTTCTTCAGATTAGGGTTCGATTCCCTACAGGTGTACAAATCCCTCCTTCACTCTGTTTCGCTTGCTTTGAAAACAGTAGTAAAGGAGGGATTTTTGTTTCTAATAGCATTTCGGCAAATACCTATACATATGCTTTGAAGGCGATTTTTTAAAAAAAACCTTAACACCTTAACACCTTAACTCCTTACTTTTTTCACTTCTACACAGAAAATCTTAAAATCTTCACTCAACTGAGCATCGCGCGCGCGAGCGCGATATATATGTATATATCCTTTCTATAAAAATAATACTTTATTTAAAGAATAATAGATTAGAGAAAACATAGACTTATAGCCTCGAAAGGAGTGCAAGCACTCCAAAAACAGCATTCTGGGAAATTTGGCGTCTGACTTTTGAACTTATTTGGGATTGTTGGCAATATGAGTTTTTTTTGCGTATGTGCGTCCAAGTAAGAAAAAGTAAGGAGTTAAGGTGTTAAGGTGTTAAGGTTTTGTCTCGAGGCCTTAGCTCTTTCTCTTTCCTACATCGCAACCTTCTCATCTCGCAACCTTTCCAGCTTGCAACCTTCTCATCTCGCAACCTTTCCAACTTGCAACCTTCTCATCTCGCACCTTTCCACCTCGCAACCTTCTCATCTCGCATCTTTCCACCTTGCAACCTTAACACCTTAACTCCTTACTTTTTTCACTTCTCAGCCATTTTTCGCAAGCAATATTTTGGGTTGCTTTGCAACCCTTTGGAGGCAGTTAGAAATCATGGTTTTCAGGATTCGGGACAAACACCTCTCGGCGGTCGGGACAAGTATTGCATATAGCCAAAAAATGTAGTAACTTTGCATTGTAAATCAGATACACCAAATGCTTTCTCTCTCACTCAACAGTGAGGAGCGATGAGGACTCATTGAGAACTCTTTAAGGCGCCAGAAAGGACTCAATTCAGACTCAAAAAGCTACTCAAACAGAGACTCAAGCAGAGATCCTGATTTACATCACAATTCTTAATCTAAAACCGTCCTCAACGGGATATAAATGGTTGGCAGACAATTTTTCTGTTCAGCTTTGAGGAAAAAAATTATGGCACGTATTACACCAATTGATGTCATCAAGGGCATCTCAGGAAAGTATGGCAGCGGAAGCAGCGACTATTTCGCTACAAACTCCAGCTCAAACCGCATTCACCTCGCAAAGTATCTCAACAAACCTACTGGTCCGGCAACAGAGATGCAGCTGGCACAGATGCAGATCTTCGGAAAACAACAGAAGATGGCAGCAGCATGGCTGAGAGCAAACCGCCCGTCGGAGGAGAATGGCAACAAGGGCACTGAGGCATATCAGGAGGCTCAGGCTCTCAAGAAGCAGGCTCATCTCAGCAACGTACGCCAGATTGTGCTTAAGTACATGGACGAGGAGGGCAACGTAACACTTCCTGCGAGCGGCACTACCAACGGTGGCTACACACCACCAGACAACTCCGGCCCTGAGTCTGGTGGAGGAAGTGCAACACCAGGCGATGGCGACCTTGAGCCTTAAGCAATGAGCCGTGGGCGTCAGCATTAAGGGCGACATAGCATAGGATTGGGCTTTGGGGGGTGATGGGGACCCGATTGAGATAGAGCCCACACCCCATTCTATGTCGCCCCCTACTTTCTTGCTCTATGTCGCCCCTACTTTCTTGCTCTATGTCGCCCCCTTCAAGGCTATGTGATATGAAACCATTTTGCCTTTACTGTGAATTTGTTTTGAAATCTATTTTTTTAGATTGCGAAACTTGAATAAAACCTACTTTGAGAATTATTTCTTCTCATGCCATCCCTGTGCCTTTAGCTGGAACTCATTGTCGTCTCTGGTTACAAGAACAGCGCCGTACTGAGGTTTCGTGATATGCCCAATCAGCTTTATCCCTTCACGATTCTCCACCTTTGAGAGATCGCCAATAGGTACAGTAAATAGAAGTTCATAGTCATCACCACCATTGAGAGCACAGGTGGTTAGGTTCATGTTAAACTCCTCTGCAGCAACAGCTGTCTGATAGTCAATAGGTATTGACTTTTCAAAGATTCGGCATCCACAACCAGAAGCTTTACAGATATGCATAAGTTCAGAGGCAAGACCGTCAGAGATATCTATCATTGACGTAGGGTGCACACCAATCTCACGGAGAGTATTTATTACATCACCACGAGCCTCTGGTTGCAACTGTCGTTCAATGAGATATTCCTTTCCTGAAAATTCCGGATTGAAGAGCAGAGCATCAATGTGCTTCTTCTGAATCTCTTTGTCAGAATATTTCTGTTGTATATCCCTTATCTGCTGGTAGTAGACACTTTTCTCACGCTCTAAGATCTGCACACCCATATATGCTGCACCGAGGTCGCCAGAGACGCAGATAAGGTCTGTATCTTTTGCCCCCGAACGTTTCACAATTTCCGCCTCCTTAGCATGCCCAATACATGTCATGGTGACTGCAAGACCAGTTAAAGAAGATGTTGTGTCACCCCCGACGACGTCGACATTCCATTTCCCGCATGCCCTTTTCACACCATCATAGAAAGCATCTACGTCTTCAACGGCGAAGCGGTGAGAGAGAGCGATAGAGACAAGCATCTGTGAAGGCATTGCATTCATGGCGAAGATATCGCTCATGGCAGCCATTGCCGTCTTGTAGCCGAGATGCATCATGTCTACGTAAACGAGATTGAAGTGTATGCCCTCCATAAACATATCGGTAGAGACGAGTGTCACTTCATCTCCGTTTGCAAAGATGATGGCAGCATCGTCTCCTATTCCAGTCTTTGTTGAAGGGTTCATTGTTTTTATGTTTGATGAGATGCGGTCTATGAGACCGAACTCCCCAAGTTCAGAGATATTCATATCGAAAGAAAAATCGTTTTTTAGAATGATATTACTTTTACACCATGCCAGTTTCTTAGAATGAGATAGTCTTTTTATCAGCCTTGTCATTATTTTTCTGTTCATTTCGGTTGTTCGTCTTAGCAAGCACCGAATCCTTTGAATTTTTCATGACGTAGCTTAGGATAAAATCATCGAACTGTTCTCTATAGTCGAGCATGAAAGCAACAGAAATCGGGAGGGCATAGATATGACTTTTGACATCGTTGCTCAGTCCGTCAACATTCACTAACCTTGCAGCATCTTTCTCTGTGGTGATGATGATTCGCTTTTCGTTAAGCGAGTCAAAGAGATTGTTTAGCCGTGAGATATCCTTATCGCTGAAGGCATGATGGTCGGAGAAGGTTAGCGGATGCAGATTTTCTGTGTAGTTAGCAAGGTCGAGGAGAAGATGCTTTGGAGATGCAATTCCCGAGAGCACCACGACATTATGGTTCTTTGAGATCTGCTCAAGTGAGAAAGGAGCGGCCTCTGGGAACACTGGTCTCAGTTCCTCGTAGCGAATTGTTGTGAAGAAGAGTTTCTGGTAGGGGTAGAGATTAAGTCCCTTTGTTATGACACGGTAGTCCATTGGTCTTAGATTCTCCGGACATTTTGTAACGATAACAATATCTGCACGCTGCTTGCCCTCTTGAGGTTCACGAAGGCATCCTGACGGTAACATCTTGTCGTAGATAATCAAGCGATGATAATCAACGAGCAGGATGTTCACCCCTGGCTTTACATAGCGGTGCTGGAAAGCATCATCGAGAAGAATAACGTCGGTATCCTTCGTCTTTTCATTCTTAAGGATAAGGTCAATGCCCTCACAGCGATTTGCATCAACTGCTACATTTATCTGGTCGCCGTATTTCAGGAACATTTGGTAAGGCTCGTCACCAATATGGCGAGCAGTCGTTTCCTTCCCAGCGAGCTGGAAATGCTTTGTCTTACGCTTATAGCCACGGCTGAGCACGGTAACCTTCTTGTTGTCTTTCAACAGACGAATGAGATATTCCACGTGCGGAGTTTTTCCAGACCCTCCCACAGTGATGTTTCCCACGGAGATTACAGGTATTGTAAAGCTTCGTGATTTCAACACTCCTGTATCGAAGAGGAAATTCCGGAATCGGATGATGAGTCCATAGATGAAACTCAGAGGTAGCAGATATTTTTTTATTTTTATGAAATCGCCTTCCATAAACCGTTTTAAAGGATTTAGAAATTGCAATGGTGAGTAGTCCTTGCTTTGAATTTCAATTGATGCCAGAAGTCTATGACACCTAATTATTATGTGTAAGAGTCTATGACATCACTTGTTATTCAAAGCAAGGAGCCTATCCTTTCTTTTTTAATTTACATTCAGAATAAAAGGTATTCTCGCCTGAACAGGCGACTGGTTCTTAAGAGTTCTCACGAGATAGTAAGGCTCATAGAACGCACCGAGAACAGAACGCAACTGCGCATCGAGTTCAGAATCGTTTGTAGAAGCTTTTTCCAGGAGCTGAGTGGCGAAGTCCTTATCAAGAGGATAGTCGGCTACGCAGAACTCCGATACCTTTGCTAAAGCAGCCGCTTTTGCCACGGCAGCATCGAGAGTGCCCAGTTCGTCAATGAGCTTCAATTGCTTAGCATCTTGTCCGAGCCATACACGTCCCTGTGCGATCTTCTCAAGGCTTTCATCGCTCATCTTTCTGCCATCAGCGACACGCTTCTTAAAGAGCGCATAGCCGTTATCGACATATGCCTGAAGAACCTGCAGCTCCTCTGCGTTAAGAGGGCGGTATATGCCAGCTGGAGAGAATGTAGAGTTCTTGTTTGTCTTCACTTCATCGTAGTGAATGCCAAGCTTCTGTGTCATGAGGTTAGACATATCTGGGAACAATCCAAAAATGCCAATAGAACCGGTGAGAGTTGTTGGTTCAGCAAAGATATAAGACGCATTGCAAGCCATATAGTAACCACCAGAAGCAGCAGCACCACCCATGGACACTACCACTGGCTTTTGCTTCTTTAGATTAGAAATGGAATGCCAAAGCTGCTCTGAAGCATAGGCGTCTCCACCACCAGAGTTTATTCTCAATACAACTGCCTTTATGTCGTCATCATCAGCAATCTTGCCGAGGTCCTTGCAGATATCCCTCGCCACAATTTGCTGCGTATTGCCAGAGAGTCCTATTCCTGCGGGATTGCTGTCCATAACGATGTCTCCGCTACAGTAATAAACTGCAATCTTCTCACCCTTGCCTGCATACTGTCCCTTTTTTGCAGGAATGTTCTTCATATCTGTAATGGAAAGAGTGTTAATGGTCTCATCTTGGTCAATCTTTAACATCTTCTTTACCTTAGCTTTAACCTCATCAGCATAAAGTAAATCATCAACAAGTTTCTTAGACTTTATCTGCTCTGCTTGTTCAAGGAAGAGGACACCGTCTGCGATACGGTTCAGAGAGTCTTTAGAAATCTTTCTTGACGAAGAAACAGCAGAAAGGAGATTGTCCCAAATGCCATTGATATATTTAGAAACCTGCTCACGGTTGGCATCGCTCATCTTCGACTCGGTGAAAGTCTCTGTGGCACTCTTATATGTTCCCACCTTTACAACCGTGAACTTCACACCAACTTTCTCAAGCATATCCTTGTAGTATACCGGTTGTGCACCGATACCCTGCCACATGATGCGACCCTGTGGATTGAGGTATATCTTATCGGCTACAGTAGAGAGATAGTAGGCTCCCTGCAAATACAAATCCGAATATGCCACAATCCATTTTCCAGACTTCTTAAAGTCTTGAAGTTTTGTTCGGATTTCCTGAAGTGTAGCATAATCGCTTGATATAAGTCCCGACTTTATGTATATTCCCTTCACCTTATCGTTCTCCTTCGCCTTCTCGATAGCAGAAAGGATGTCGTTCAGACCAGTAGAAGAGAAACTGCTACCAAAGAGTTCAGAGAATGGGTCGTTGATTCCCTTCTCTGTTATTTCTCCCTCGAGGTTTAGCACGAGAACAGAATTCTCTTCTACAACAGGAGTGGAACTGCTGGTCGCTAAGGTGCCTATAAGACTAATAATGCCAAAAACGACAAACAATCCACAGAAGAGAAACAGTCCTAAGACTGTTGCAAAGACATTCTTAAAAAAATCTTTCATAAGATTAGGTGTATTATTGTTTTGCATTAACATCCCTACGTTTTTCTCCGTAAGAGGATATTCCTGCACATATTTTTCTAAAACGAGAAGATAGTGCAACCATATTTTTAAAAGGTCACACTACCCTTACGACCTGCATTTCCCATGCTTCTTTCTTGATGAAAAGACCATGAAAAATGCAGGTAAAAGAATTGTCACAATGGAGACTTTACTCCACGTCCATGAGAATCTTCATCATCGTAGCAGCTGAGTAAGCCACAGAAGTACCAGGACCAAAGATGGCAGCAACGCCAGCCTTGTAAAGGAACTCATAGTCCTGAGCAGGGATCACACCACCTGCTACAACCATAATATCTTCGCGTCCGAGTTTCTTCAGTTCCTCAAAGAGCTGAGGAATGAGAGTCTTGTGACCTGCAGCAAGAGAAGAGACACCAATGATGTGAACATCGTTCTCAACAGCCTCACGAGCAGCTTCGGCAGGAGTCTGGAACAAAGGTCCCATATCGACATCATAACCACAGTCAGCATATCCCGTTGCCACTACCTTAGCACCACGGTCGTGTCCGTCCTGACCCATCTTTGCAATGAAGATACGTGGGCGGCGACCTTCTTTCTCAGCAAACTCGTTTGTTAAACGAATAGCTTCCTCAAACTGGCTATCCTTCTTGTACTCAGAAGAATAAACGCCTGAAATAGTACGAATCACAGCTTTATAACGTCCTACTACAACTTCACATGCATCACTAATCTCACCGAGCGTACAACGCAGCTTAGCACACTCCACCGCAGCCTCGAGAAGGTTTCCGTTTCCAGTGCGAACAACCTCTGTGAGTGCTTCGAGAGCCTTCTTGCAAGCCTCGTTGTCACGATTTGCCTTCAGCTGACGGATAGCCTCCTCCTGCTGCAGGCGAACAGCAGTATTGTCGACCTCGAGGATATCGATTGGGTCCTCATGGTCAAGACGATACTTGTTTGTGCCAACGATTGTCTGAGCTCCAGAGTCGATACGAGCCTGAGTACGAGCGGCAGCCTCCTCGATTCTCATCTTTGGTACGCCAGTCTCGATTGCCTTTGCCATACCACCGAGCTTCTCGATCTCTTGGATGTGCTCCCAAGCCTTGTCTACGAGTTCCTTGGTGAGACTCTCCACATAGTAAGAACCTGCCCATGGGTCTATCTCCTTGCAGACCTTTGTCTCGTTCTGGATGTATATCTGGGTGTTGCGGGCAATACGTGCAGAGAAGTCGGTAGGGAGCGCGATTGCCTCATCGAGGGAGTTGGTATGGAGTGACTGAGTATGTCCGAGGACAGCAGCCATGGCCTCGATACAAGTACGACCAACATTATTGAATGGGTCCTGCTCTGTGAGCGACCATCCAGAAGTCTGTGAGTGAGTACGCAATGCCATTGACTTTGGATTTTTTGCTCCAAAGCTCTTCACTATCTTCGCCCAGAGGAGTCGTCCTGCACGCATCTTTGCGATCTCCATGAAGTGGTTCATGCCGATAGCCCAGAAGAAAGAGAGTCGTGGCGCAAAAGCGTCGATATCAATGCCTGCGTTCACACCAGCACGGAGGTAGTCCATACCGTCTGCGAGTGTGTATGCCAGCTCGATATCTGCTGTTGCTCCAGCCTCCTGCATGTGGTATCCAGAGATAGAGATGCTGTTGAACTTTGGCATATACTTAGAGGTATATTCAAAGATGTCAGCAATAATCTTCATGGAGAATGATGGTGGGTAGATGTATGTGTTTCGCACCATGAACTCCTTGAGAATATCATTCTGGATTGTTCCTGCCATTTCTTCCAGCTTTGCTCCCTGTTCAAGACCTGCAACGATGTAGAATGCCATAATAGGGAGCACGGCACCGTTCATGGTCATAGAGACAGACATCTTGTTGAGAGGGATGCCATCAAAGAGAACCTTCATATTCTCAACAGAGCAGATAGAAACGCCTGCCTTACCAACATCACCAATAACACGCTGGTTATCTGGGTCGTAGCCACGGTGTGTAGGAAGGTCGAAAGCAACCGAGAGACCCTTCTGTCCAGAGGCGAGATTACGGCGATAGAAAGCGTTTGACTCTTCCGCAGTAGAGAATCCCGCATACTGGCGGATTGTCCATGGTCGGAATGGGTACATCATGGAATAAGGGCCACGGAGAAATGGTGGAATACCAGCAGCGAAGTCGAGGTGTTCCATGCCCTCAAGGTCTTCCTTTGTGTAGACCGGTTTCACGTCTATCAGCTCTGGAGTCTTCCAAACATACTGAATATTATTTTCCTTCTGCCAGTCGAGTCCGTTTTTCTTCTCGATACCAGCAAAGATATCAACATTTTTAAAATCTTTTCTTGCCATAACTTAGATACCGAGTTTTTCGTTAAACATCTTAAGAGTCTCCAGCTGGTTGACCTTGACGTGAACAAAGTTTTCGATGCCTTCCTTCTTTAGGTCTTCAGCGCATGCTGGAGCACCGGCAACAACAAAGAGGGCACGGTTGTCAAGATACTTGAATGCAGGAACAGCATACTCTGCATATTCATCGTCGCTTGAGCAGATCACCACAACATCAGCTCCCGCAGCGAGGGCTGCGTCTACACCTTCCTCAACGTTCTTGAAGCCGAGGTTATCGATAACCTTATAGCCAGCACATGCGAAGAAGTTTGTAGAGAACTGTGCACGAGCCTGACGCCATACGAGGTTTCCTATGGTGAGCATGAAAGCAACTGGCTGCTTCTCAGCCTTCTCTGTAGCGAGACGGAGGTTCTCAAAGTCTGCTGCGAGGCGTGTGGAGTTGATTGCCTTGAACTCTGCTGCGTCGGAATTACAGTTGCAGCAGTGAACGAGAGGCTGCTTGCCATCACTGTTCTCTGTAAAGTTCGGGAACTGGTTTGTTCCAAGCAGGAATTCACGACGCTGAGCGGCATGGAGGTGACGCTTTTCGTTTGTTGCATTAATATCGTCCTGAACATTGCCACTCTTTGCAGCTGCGAGGAAACCACCCTTTTCTTCCACCGAGAGGAAAATCTTCCAGGCCTCCTGAGCGAGGGAAGAGGTGAGTTCTTCAATATAATAAGAACCAGCAGAAGGATCTACGATAGTAGCGAAATGGCTCTCTTCCTTCAGTAGTAGCTGCTGGTTTCTTGCTATGCGCTCAGAGAAATCATTTGGCTGCTCGTAGACAGCATCGAATGGGGTAACCACGATTGAGTGCACACCAGCGATTGCTGCCGACATGGTCTCTGTCTGTGAGCGGAGAAGGTTCACGTAAGCATCGAACACAGTCATGTTATATGTTGACGTCTGGGCATTTGCAATCATCTTGCATGCGCAGTCGCAACATGGGTTGTATTCCTTCACGATCTTTGCCCAAAGCATGCGTGCCGCACGGAACTTTGCTATCTCCATGAAGTAGTTCTCAGAGATGCCAAAGTTAAACTTGATGCGCTTTGCTGCCTCTGAAGGGTCTACTCCAGCTGCGATGAGCTGCTCAAGATATTCTACACCCCAAGCGAGTGCATATCCGAGCTCCTGAACGATATACGCTCCTGCGTTGTTCAAAGCCGATGCATTTACTGTAACAACACGGAAATACTTGTAGTCTTTCACGGTCTCAATCAGTTCCTTTGCCAGTGAAAGGAGAGCGTCGATGTTCTTTCCCTTCATAACGGTCTTCTCGATTGGGTCCCAATCGATAGAAGCCACAATGCGGTCTTTCTCGTAGCCCTTCTCCTCGAAGTAAGCAACAAGAATTTTTGCCAGTTCAACAGTGTGACGCTTGCAAGTAGAGAAGTTCAGCTCAATGCAGTCGCAGGCAATGCCTTCAAGAAGCTGCTCAACATACTCCTTTGACAACTCCTTTGCAGGAATCTTGAAACCAAGAGAGTCAATACCTTTGTTGAGAACATCGAGTGCCTTGACGTTAGCTTCCTTGGCAGAAGAAGCCTCAATGTTCTGACGAACATACCACTCGTTGTCAGACTTTTTGTTTCCACGGACAAATGGGAACTCTCCTGGGAGAGCGTTAGGTGTCTGCAGTTTCTCTACATCCTCACGTCTGTAGAACGGCTGCACATCAAAACCTTCATTTGTTCTCCACACCATGCGCTTCTGGAAGTCTGCGCCCTTCAGGTCGACCTGAATTTTGTCAAGCCACTCCTGAGTGGTAGGTGCCGTAAACTCTTGGAAGAGTTTTTCGTTGGTCTTATTCATTTTTATTTTTGGTAATTAAAATTATCGCTGGCTTCGCCTTCCGAACACTGCAAGGCATTGCGTTCCTTGAAACAGTACGTGCCCTTGCATGCCACTCTCAGCTATGCTCAGCAATATTTATGATTAGTGATAAAATTATATGGTTTTGTTATTGTAAAACTCACCGAAATTCAAACTAAATCAGATTCAGCATGCAAAAATACTTAAAATTGTTAGTGCAAGCAAAAAAAAGAGAATAAAATATCTTAAATACAAAAACTTTAATGAAAAATGAGAAAAAATCGGAAAAAAATTCGTCTTTCGTGGATATTTTGACTAACTTTGTAGCGTTTTTCTCAATGCAAGAAGAATCTTGCGAGAAGAGTGGTCAGAAATAGACGAAAGAAACGCATTTTCAACTCCCCTGCCCTACCCCTAAAACAACATAAAAAAGAACATCAATGGAATAATCATTTACTTACTACAACCTATCAAAAACAATATGGATTGGATAATAGACCTTTTTACAAGAACTGATTCTATTGCTCATATAGCATTCCTCTACGCTATCGTGATAGCCGTGGGTGTCTATATGGGAAAAATCAAATTCGGAGGCATTGCCCTCGGTGTCACTTTCGTTCTCTTTGCTGGCATCGCAGCTGGACATTTAGGCTTCACAGCCCCACTACCCATTCTGACCTTTGTTCAAGACTTCGGACTTATTCTGTTCGTCTTCATGATTGGCTTGCAGGTGGGTCCTGGTTTCTTCGAGAGCTTCCGGGAAGGTGGTGTAAAGTTGAATCTTTTGGCATGCAGCATGATTCTCTTGAACATTCTCGTGATGTTCGGGTGTTATTATGCCTTCTTCGACACAACCGACCAAAAAAACCTACCAATGCTCGTGGGTACGCTTTATGGTGCTGTGACAAACACGCCTGGTCTCGGTGCTGCTAACGAAGCGCTATCTTCTGTATTCCCAGCTGGCGGACCAGACATTGCGAATGGTTACGCATGTGCCTATCCGCTCGGTGTCGTAGGCATCATAGGTGCCACTATTCTTATTAGGTATATCTGCAAGGTAAAGCTCCACAGAGAAGAGGAAGACCTCGAGCAGAAGGAGAGTGCAAACAGCAGTGCAAAACCTTATCTCATGCACCTGCAGGTGTCTAACTCTTATCTCTCTGGACACACCATTCTTGAGATTCACGAGTTCATGAAGCGTGACTTTGTCTTCTCACGCATATTAAGAAACAACGAACTGATTATTCCCAAGTCTTCTACAGTTCTTGAACAGGGAGATAAAGTCTATTGCGTATGTGCAGAGGCTGACGCAGAAGCTATCATCGCTTTCGTAGGACCAAAAATTGAAGTTCCAGAATTTAAGGAGCAAGAGGCCACAAAGCAGATGATTAGTAAGCGAATTCTCGTAACAAAATCTGAGATAAATGGTAAGACTTTGGCAAAGATGCACTTCTCCAGTGTATACGGTGTGAACGTGACTCGCGTGACACGTCAGGGCATGGACCTCTTTGCAAGCAGTAACCTTGCTCTTCAGGTTGGCGACCGCATAATGGTTGTGGGCGACAAGACTTCCGTGAACCGCGTAGCCTCTCTCGTAGGCAATGCCATCAAGCGTCTCGACCATCCAAACATCGCCACCATCTTCGTGGGCATCTTCCTTGGAATCATCTTTGGTAGCATACCGTTTGCCATACCAAACATCCCAGTGCCTTTGAAGCTCGGTATCGCTGGTGGTCCGCTGATCATCGCTATTCTCATTGGTCGCTTCGGATATAAGGTGCATCTTGTTACCTACACAACCACATCTGCAAACCTAATGCTTAGAGAAGTGGGACTGGTGCTCTTCCTCTCGAGCGTGGGAATAAAAGCGGGTGCGAACTTCGTGAACACGGTTGTTGCGGGCGACGGACTCCTCTACGTGCTCAGCGGTTTCCTCATAACCGTTATACCTATATTAATAATAGGTACGATAGCACGCCTAAAGTATAAGTTCAACTATTTCACTCTCATGGGCATGATAGCTGGTTCATATACCGACCCTCCTGCACTTGCTTACGCAAACTCTTCATGCAGCAAAGACGCACCAGCAGTGGGTTATTCAACTGTCTATCCGCTCACCATGTTCTTGAGAATCTTCACTGCGCAGTTGATTATTATCTTCTTCTGCGGATAAAGTAAAAACCTAATACATTATTATATTATACAGAAATGAAAAATAAACTATTGCTATTTGCTATGATGCTCATAGCCTCTCACAATGCCTTTGCACAAGGTGCGAAAAGCATAAAGATCAACGAGGTTATGACACATAACAAATCAAGTATCCAGGACGAGTTTGGAGACAACAACGCCTGGGTGGAATTATGTAACGTTTCACATTCCACACAAAACATTCGAGGAATGTATATCGCTACAGACAAGGCTGTGCTTAACAAATCGCTGAGTGCTCCAGAACGTCAGAAAATGATGTCTATTATTCCGAGCAACGACCCGAGAACAGTGATCACAGCACGTCAACACATCGTCTTCTTCCTAAACAGTGCGTCAAACAAGGGAACACTGCATCTCGACAGAAAGGCAGAATCAGGAAAACCACTCTGGATCGCTATCTACGACGGTAACGGTGTTGACCTCCTCGACTCTATCACAGTTCCAGCACTGAAAGAGAATGAGGCTTACGCAAGAGTGAAAGACGGTAGCACAACATGGCGCATCTGCGACTCCACCCTTGTTACTCCCAACACCGCCAATACCCCTTATTTCAACAATAAGATCAAGGACACAAAGGAGAACGACCCTCACGGTTTCGCAATCACCATTCTTGCCATGGGCACAACATTCTCTTGTCTGCTCCTGCTCTTCATCTTCTTCAAGATCCTCGGCTTCATCATGAGGAACTTCACCACTGGTAAGAAGATTGCCTATAAGCATCCTTTCAAACCTGTAACAAAGACCGTGCAGAAGGTAGACGACGTTATCGACACTTCTGCAATCATCCTCAAGGACGGTCTGAAGACAAAGGGTATCGACAAGAAGGTCTACATTGCTGTCATTGCTATGGCGCTCAAGCAGTATCAGGATGATGTTCACGATGTGGAGTCTGGTGTTATCACAATCAAGCCAAAGAAGACAAGTTGGAAGCACTACGTGAATGCAACCAGCGAAAGTCCTATCCTCAAGAAATAACCCCTAAAAAATAAGTAAAAAAGCAAAAAAATAAAACATTTACTTCTGCCTCTTTCTTGATTTCCCACAATTCGGAAAAAGGCAGTAGAAACATAAAAAAACAGAAACAACAATGGCAAAATATCAATACACCGTTGAGGGAACCGACTATGATGTTGAGATTCTCGAAATAGAAGATAACGTAGCAAAAGTGAACGTGAACGGAGCGGAATTCGTAGTAGAACTCAAGCAGGCTCTCAAACCAACCACACGTCCTATCAAACAGGTTGTTGCTCCAGAACCAAAACCAGCAGCTCCAGCAGCAGCAGCAACAGTACAGCAACCAGCAGCAGCTCCAGCAGGAGCGGGCAGAAACATCTGTGCTCCTCTCCCTGGCACTATCATCGACATTAAGGTGAAGGTTGGCGATCAGGTAAAAGAGGGCGACACACTGCTCATTCTCGAGGCAATGAAAATGCAGAACAACATCGAGGCAGAGGCAAGCGGACAGGTAACTGCCATCCACGTAAAACCAGGTGACTCAGTGATGGAAGGCACAGCGTTAGTGACAATAGCTTAAAAACCATACTATGGAGACATTTTTCAATTTTCTAAAAAACAATTTCTTCGATTTTCTGACATATACCGGCTTTGCCAATGCAGAAATAGGAAACATCATAATGATTGCCGTCGGCATATTCTTTATCTGGCTGGCAATCAAGAAAGATTTTGAGCCACTGCTCCTCGTTCCTATCGGACTGGGCATCATTCTCGGAAACATACCGTTTAAAGCCGATGCCGGACTCGAGATTGGACTCTATGAAGACAATTCGGTGTTGAACATCTTCTATCAAGGAGTGAAACTCGGATGGTATCCACCACTCGTGTTCCTTGGCATCGGTGCCATGACCGACTTCACCGCACTGATAGCAAACCCAAAGCTGGTGCTCATAGGTGCCGCAGCACAGTTCGGTATCTTTGGTGCATACATGACTGCGCTATACCTCGGATTCGAGCCTAATCAGGCGGCTGGTATTGCCATCATCGGTGGCGCTGACGGTCCTACAGCCATCTTCCTGAGCTCCAAGCTCTGTCCGAACCTCATGGGTGCCATTGCCGTTTGTGCTTATTCATACATGGCGCTCGTGCCAGTTATCCAGCCACCGTTGATGCGTCTTCTCACAACAAAGAAGGAGCGACTCATTCACATGAAACCGTCTCGCGATGTCTCTCAAGTAGAGCGCATTCTCTTCCCGATCATCGGCTTGCTCATCACAACGTTCATAGTGCCTTCTGGTCTTCCTCTCCTCGGTATGCTCTTCTTCGGAAACCTTCTGAAAGAGTCTGGTAAGACAACTCGTTTGGCAAAGACCGCTGGTTCTGCTCTTAACGACATCATCGTGATGCTCCTCGGACTCACTGTAGGATGCTCTACTCAGGCAAGTGAGTTCCTCACAATGAACACCATCTTCATCTTCTTCCTCGGTGCTTGTGCATTCGTGGTGGCAACATGCTCTGGTGTACTCTTCGTGAAGTTCATGAACCTCTTCCTCCCTGCAAGCAAGAAGATCAACCCACTCATTGGTAACGCAGGTGTCTCTGCAGTACCTATGTCTGCGCGTATCTCTAACAACCTCGGACTGGAATACGACCGCAAGAACTTCCTCCTCATGCATGCTATGGGACCAAACGTGGCTGGCGTTATCGGCTCTGCCGTTGCTGCTGGTGCACTCCTCGGGTTCTTGTCGTAAAAGAGGTTAAATAGGTGTGGAGAAACATGCACACCTATTTTGTGAACCATTCTGAGATGGAGAATGCTCTTTTTTTGTATTCTCCATCTTCCCAAAACGCAAAAGAAAACAAAGAGAGGTTTCGGGGTATTCTCTATCCCGAAATCTTTCACAAGTTCTTAGAATACCTTCTCTCTCACCCTAATCTTTTTAAGAACTTGATTCCTTACAGGATAATTATACTTTCCAACCCAAACCCCAACAAACACAATAAGAACACAAAAAAATGAAATCAGTTATGAAGAACAATATTTTTCGTGGATTAGGAATAGCACTTATAACGCCATTTACAGAAGATGGTGCCGTTGACTTCGTTGCTTTAAAGAATGTTGTAGAGTATCAGCTTGAAAACGGTGCCGATTTCCTCTGCATTCTTGCAACAACAGGAGAGACTCCTTGTCTCTCAAAACAGGAACGTCTCGCAATACAGCATTTTGTTGTGAAACTCGTAAACGGAAAGGTGCCTATTGTTGTTGGATGCGGTGGAAATAATACTGCGGCTGTTTGTGAGGAACTACAGAATGGCGATTTTGAAGGCATCGACGGCATCCTCAGCGTATGCCCATACTATAACAAACCGTCTCAAGAAGGACTCTTCCAGCACTTTAAAGCCATTGCCGGATCTACACGCCTGCCAGTAATACTCTATAACGTACCAGGGCGTACAGGAATAAACCTAAAGGCAGAAACCACCGTACGCCTTGCCAATGCCTGCGAAAATATCGTGGCTATCAAAGAAGCAAGCGGAAGCCTTGAACAGGTTGACGAAATTCTAAAAAACAAACCTGAGGGCTTTGCCGTTCTTTCTGGCGATGACTCACTCACCTACCCAATGATTGCCTGTGGTGCAGAGGGTGTGATCTCCGTAATCGGAAACGCTCTGCCAAAGGAGTTCTCGAGAATGATTCGACTGGAGCAAAGGGGCGAGTTCGAGGCTGCTGTGAAGATACACCATAAATTCACTGATCTCTACAACCTCCTCTTCGTAGACGGAAACCCTGCTGGTGTGAAAGCTCTCCTCCATGAGATGGGTTTCATAAAGAATATTCTCCGTCTCCCTCTTGTTCCAACTCGTGTGGCTACCGTTCAGAAGATGTCGCAGATTCTTAAGGAGCTGAAGCTATAATCCTCCCCACCCTATTTTTCACAATAAAGAAAAAAAGGATTTTTAAAAAACAAGAGGATGAATAAGAACAAGAAAAAGAAGCAGAAGAAGATTAAGAAGTAGTAGAAGGAGGTTGTAGTAGAAGAAGAAACAATGAAAAAGAAAATTCTCTTTATCGATAGAGATGGAACACTGATTCGTGAACCAGAAGATGAGCAGATAGACGCTTTCGAAAAGCTTAGGTTTGTTGATGGGGTGTTTAGAAACCTGAACTTCATACGTCAGCATCTCGACTTTGAATTTGTGATGGTGAGCAATCAGGATGGTCTTGGAACTCCTGCCTTCCAGGAGGATAAGTTTTGGCCAGTGCATAACTTCGTCCTTCAGACTCTTGCGGGTGAGGGTGTTACATTCGATGAAATTCTCATCGATCGTCACTTCCCAGAAGATAATGCTCCCACACGTAAGCCACAGACAGGATTGGTGGAGAAATACATCGTTAACACTGACTACGACATCGCTGGAAGCTATGTGATTGGCGACCGTGAGACAGACCGTCTGTTTGCGGAGAATATCGGGTGCAAGTCTCTTATCTTAGGAGATGATATGACGTGGGATCGCATTGCGGAGATTCTCTTCGCTGGAGAGCGTACTGCAGAGATTCGTCGCACAACAAAAGAGACTGATATTCAAGTGAAGATGAACCTTGACGGTCGTGGCTCCTGCGATATCTCTACGGGGTTAGGATTCTTTGACCATATGCTTGAGCAGATAGGAAAACATGGAATGATAGACCTCACCATTCACACTAATGGTGACCTCCATGTTGACGAGCACCACACCATCGAAGATACTGCTATAGCACTTGGAGAATGCATTTACAAGGCATTAGGCAACAAGCGTGGCATAGAGCGATACGGCTATTCACTGCCTATGGACGACTGTCTCTGCTCTGTTGCTCTCGACTTTGGTGGCAGAGCATGGCTCGTATTCGATGCTGATTTCCATCGTGAGAAGATTGGCGACATGCCCACGGAGATGTTCCTCCATTTCTTCAAGTCTTTCTCTGATGCTGCTCATATGAACCTTAATATAAAGGCAGAGGGTGAGAACGAGCACCATAAGATTGAAGGTATATTCAAAGCATTGGCAAGGGCAATAAAAATGGCAGTGAAGCGAGATATATATAAATACGAACTGCCATCAACAAAGGGCATGTTGTAAACACATATACCTTGACAGAAAAACCACAGAAACGTAGGTCTGCGTGTTCTGTGGTTTTTTTCTATTACAAGCACGGGTATCTGAGTATACAAAGATTATTCATGTGTGATATCTTATAGCAGGGGCACTTAATGGGATAAGATTGAAACAGCGTTCACGAATGCTATTGCTTCTTCCAGAAGCGATTTGTAATGTCTGTCCATTCATCGCCTTCTCGTTTATACATTCTCTGGTTTGTGGAGCGACTATTGAGAGGTCCGAGGTGTTGGATGTATGGACCGATTTTTATGTAGTCGAAATATGACATGCGGAGGTCGGGAGAGATGATTGTTTTTCCACTATACCATGCTACCTTCAACGAAGGATGGATATTCTTTAAGTAAATGGCGAAACCATTAAGTTCGTTGACGCTGGCATCACCACCCATGAAGAGAATGCAGGTGACTTCGCTCTGGTATTTGGCAATCATTCTGTCTAACACTTCATGTGTGAGCTCATCACCGTTGTCTGCCCAGAGATATTTACTGTGGCAACCAGGACAGCGGCAAGGACAATTACTTATGTTTATGGCTAACGATACCTCGTCAGGTACTTCTTGGAAAACTATACTTTCATTAATATATTTCATTTTTTTCGGTGTGAAGATTTTTGTTTGTAAAGGGGTTTTAAAAATAGGAAGCCAGAGGATGCAAGAGGAAGCATGCTCGGGAATATTGGTTTATGAGCAGAAAAAAGGTCAGGCTTTTTTCCTGACCTTCTTTCTTTTCTATCGTAAACATTAGGATAATTCTTTAAAGATTACATATTCTCTATTTCAAGAATTACCCACTGTCTTTCGGCTGATTACAGTGCAGTTTACATCTTGTCTGAAGAAGCGTAGTATCTGCGAGATGCCTCTTGCTGACGAGCTTCTGAGAAGTTTGACACACGTTTGAGATAACCGATGATACGAGTGAGGTAGTCAACGTTCTTTGAGTGGCACTTAGGACACTCATGGAGGTATCTCTTATCGATGTGTCCACACTCATTGCAGACAGTGTTTGGGATGTTGAATGTGAAATAGTTACATCCCTCGACTGCAGCGATGTGCAGCAGCTGTTTGTACTGCTCCTTGGAGAGATGCTCGTCGAGGTTCATGTGTAGAGCAGAGCCACCGGTGAGATGCTCGATATATGGTGCGCCATGAAGTTTGAACTTATCGATGATGTTCAGCGACCGGTCTTCTACGACATAGAAGTAAGAGTTATAGCAGTCGCGAGGCACGAAGTATCCGTCTTCCCTATCCCACTTAGCATGCTTCACACCCACGTTCTCTGCTGGAATCATCTCACAGTTGAACATAAGCTCCTTAGTGCGATACTGCTTGTTGTATTTCTCAATAAGTCCGAGGACATCTTGCACGAAGGCACGATACTCAGGATTATCGGTAATCTTCAGTCCCATGAACTCCGCAGCCTCTACAAGTCCGTTCACGCCGATGGTGAGATACTGTCTGTTGATGTTTATATATCCAGCGTCGAAGAGCGGTAGCATACCGTTTTTCAGTAGTTCCTTCAGGTTCTCGTTGTAAGCAGTTTGCACCTTGTGACAGAGGTTGATGACGTGTCCAAGGAAGTCGTGGAAGTCTTCACCCTTATTGACAGCATACTGAATGCATCTGTTAAGGTTTATGGTGAGCACAGACTTTGAGCCCGTAGAGACACCTCCTGCACCGAGTGTGTATGAGAATCCGTTGTCTTGAATCTCGTTACGCAGACGACAACAGCTTGAGAGCGAGTCAGCATTGTCTGACATATATGTGAAGAACGAATGGCCCTCGGCATACATCTCTGCAGTGAAGTCGCCCCACTCAGGGTCCCTTGGTTCACCGTTCTCTGTCAGCAGTGCCATGGTCTCTACGGGGAATGTGAGAGGAGTCTTTGTACGTTCTTTGTTAAACCACTTCATAAAGCGCTTCTGCAGCCAAGAGAGTCCGTCCCAGTCAGGCTGTGAGCCGTCTGGGAAGTAGAAATTGTCGAAGAGTGACTTGAAGTAATACTTATCGTAGTAGGCAACGTTCCAGAACACTGCTTGGAAGTTTCTTGCACCCGTTGGTTGATTTATTGAATAAACAATCTGCTCGAAGCAATCAGTGATAACTTTATCGATTGATCTCTTCTTCAGCGAGAGGTCGGCCTGCTTCTCTGGATGCTGCCAATAGTCGGTGCCATATTCCTTTCCGATGAAATAGTTCATATACATCAGGAATTCTGGTGTTGCGCATGCTCCAGAGAGCATGCTGCTTACGATGAACACCATGTTCACAAATCCACCGCAGAAAGACTTCAGGTTTGTAGGAGCTGTTGAGTTTCCACCTATTCCGCACGTACCGTTTATAAGCCAAGGGTACATGGTTATGGAAGCGCAGTAGTTTGCGAGTGAGGTCTCGTCATTCTTGTATATGAAATGCTTCTGAAGAAGGTCCATATATTCGTCTGCCATGTCTTTTCCGTACATCTTCTTGATGCGGTCGGTGAGCATACGCCTGTTAAGCTTTATAAATGCACCCTTAGGCAATTCACCGATGAGGGTAGCTATGTTCTTATTCTCTACATTTGCATTTGCGTCGAACTTAGAACCTGTGGCTGCATTTGTTGCGCGGCAATAGTCGGTGAGAAACTTCATTCTGTCAAGTTCATCACGAGTTTCGGAATGGCGCTGGCGATAGAGCATGAAAGACTTTGCTACCATGTAGTAGCCTTCTTTCATCAGTGCAACCTCTGTCTGGTTCTGGATGTCCTCTACAGTTACTCCGTCTTTAATCTCGAGATTACTGATAATCTTAGAGATTCGAGCAAGGTCAACTGGTTCATTGACAGAATTGAAAGCTTTTATGATTGCGTTCATTATCTTGTCCAAAGAGAATGAATCTTTTGAGCCATCACGCTTGGTGATTGTGAAATTGTTGATTTTCATACGGATGTTTGTAGAGTTAGTAGTGAGATAAATGGTTCATAATTCGATTGTTGTTAACCTCTTAGGAGGAGATTTTTTGGAACATTTTCTTTACGTGTGAGATTATATTGTTTTCATTTTTGGGAAAGAAATTGGTTCCGATTCTTGTTTAGAATTTTCTTTTTTGGAAAACTTTTTCGTTTTGGAAACAAGAAAAGTTTCCCAAAAAGCGAAATCATGGTGCAAAGTTACAATAAAAAATCTTTACTACAAAATATTCTTGCAACTATTTTTCAAAAAAAAAATCATTGATAGATAAGAGGTTTATTCTCAGAGTGTTAATTCAATTTGCTATAATTTTTATACATTGATAACATGTAAGTAATGTTAAAAACAGTATCTATTACAATAAAAGAAATTCTTAAAAAAATAATAACGATTTTCAAAAAAGAATTTTCTAAAAAGAGGACACAAGAGGACACAAGAGGACACAAGAGGAAGAAAGAGAAGCAAGAGGATTTTAGAGAAAGAGAAACAAGAGAGCTTTAGAGAAAAAGAAACAAAAGAGCTTTAGAGAAAGAGAAACAAGAGAGCTTTAGAGGAAGAGAAATGAAAGCCGGGTGCATGAACAATCAGCATCCGGCTTTCTGTTAGAGCTAAAGGGCTCCAACCTGCTAAACTTTCAAAAATATGAAAAATAAATTATTCCGTAATAGTATGAAACGATCACTCATTGATGATTACCATGCAAAGATTGGATAATCTTTCATGACCTCATTGACACGAGCTCTTACAGAAGCGATTACCTCTTTGTTCTCTGGATCGTTGAGAACAGTCTCTATAAGCTCTGCAATAAGCACCATCATATCTTCCTTCGCACCTCGAGTGGTCATGGCAGGAGTGCCGAGACGGATTCCAGAAGTCTGAAAAGCAGAACGAGAGTCGAAAGGAACCATGTTCTTGTTTACGGTGATATCAGCAGACACGAGAGCATTCTCTGCGACCTTACCCGTCAGCTCTGGATATTTAGAACGGAGGTCAACGAGCATAGAGTGATTATCTGTTCCACCAGAAACGATTGTGAAGCCACGCTTTACGAGCTCTGCGGCAAGCACCTGAGCATTCTTCTGCACCTGCTTTGCCCACTCTTTGAACTCAGGCTTGAGAGCCTCACCGAATGCCACAGCCTTTGCTGCGATGACGTGCTCGAGAGGTCCGCCTTGCTGACCAGGGAAAACGGCTGAGTTTAGGAGCTGAGACATCTTCTTTACAACGCCCTTTGGAGTTGTGTAGCCCCAAGGGTTGTCGAAGTCCTTACCCATAAGGATGATACCACCACGAGGACCGCGAAGAGTCTTGTGGGTTGTGGAGGTGACGATATGTGCGTACTTCACCGGATTGTCGAGAATGCCAGCTGCAATGAGTCCAGCAGGGTGCGCCATGTCGATCATGAGGAGTGCCCCAACCTTATCGGCAATCTCACGCATACGCTTATAGTCCCATTCACGGCTGTAAGCAGAGCCACCACCAATAATCAGTTTTGGTTTATGTTCGAGAGCGAGGCGCTCCATTTCGTCGTAGTCAACACGTCCAGTCTCTTGGTTCAGCTTATAGCCCACTGGCTTATAGAGAATGCCTGAAGTGTTCACAAGAGAGCCGTGTGAAAGGTGACCACCGTGGTCGAGGTCCATACCCATGAATGTATCTCCTGGCTTGAGGACGGCGAGGAGAACAGCAGCATTTGCTTGTGCTCCGGAGTGTGGCTGAACATTTGCGTATTCGGCACCGAAGAGCTGACAAACGCGGTCGATGGCAAGCTGCTCTACTTTGTCGACAACTTGGCATCCGCCGTAATATCTTTTACCAGGATATCCCTCAGCATATTTGTTTGTAAGACAAGAGCCCATGGCTCTCATCACTTCTTCACTTACGAAGTTCTCGCTTGCAATAAGTTCCATGCCTTTATGCTGGCGCTGGTTTTCCTGTTCGATTAAATCGAATACATCTTGATCCTTAAACATAGTTTGTCTTGTTGTTTTCCCCTCGCTGAATTGTTGAGGGTTTGATTTGATTTTTTATTGAAAAAAAATTGTTAAGTATTGGGGGTGGGGTGAGAGAGGAGGCTGGAGGACTCTGAGGGCTTAAGAGGACTCAAGAGGACTCGAAGGATGCCTAAGAACTCCAGAGGAGGTAAGATATTAACAAAGGTTCACCTTATCGATATCTTGCACCTTGTCGCAGTAGCGACATCTTATTTGCGGATGCTTTGCGTCTTTATCTATGATTGTAAAGTTTGTTGACATTGGCTCGTTATTTGTGATGCACTTCGGATTATTGCATTTCACGATGCCCACAAGGTTGTCTGGGAGATGCACCATCTTTTTCTCCACCACCTCGTAGTCTTTGATGATGTTCAGCACAACATTGTTTGCCACTACAGAGAGCTGGTTTATTTCCGCATCGGTAAAGAATTTATCTTCTACCTTTATGATACCCTTCCTACCAAGCTTCTTGGAATGATAGTTCTGACCGATGGTGACTGGCGAATCCAGTTCGTGGAGTTTCAGAAGAGATGCTACCTGATATGTTTTGTCGGCAGGGATATGGTCTATCACAGTACCGTTTTCGATAGCTGCTACGAGTCGTTCTTTCTTACTCATAATACCGAATATAATGTTTTTGAATACTGTTATTTGATAATCATTTTGTCGTTGCAGACTTCTTCGAGAGAGATTCCCAGTGTATGACAGAAGATTGCCTCACGTGCGAAGAGTCCGTTCCCCGCCTGCTGAATATAGTATGCATGTGGGTCGTCGTCAACATCGTATGCTATTTCGTTCACACGCGGAAGTGGATGAAGGATTCTCATATTTTCCTTTGCCTTTCCGAGCATGTCTCTCTTCAAGATATACACGTTCTTCACTCGCTCATATTCCATAAGGTCAGAGAAGCGCTCTTTCTGTACGCGTGTCATATAAATAATGTCTGCATCTTTTATGACATCCTCATCGAAGTTTGTGTACTCCTTGAATTTTATGTTGTGGTCTTTGCAGTATCTCTTGTACTCGTCGGGCATTGCAAGTTCCTTAGGTGCGATGAAATGGAACGTAGGATTAAAATGGCGCATTGCAGTGATCAAGGAGTGAACAGTTCTGCCATACTTCAAATCACCCACGAGGTAGATATTGAGATTCTCTAACGTTCCCTGAGTCTTATAAATAGAATAAAGGTCAAGGAGACACTGGGAAGGATGCATGTGAGCACCATCGCCAGCATTCACAACTGGTATCGGTGCTACCTCAGAAGCATATTGTGCTGCACCCTCGATATAGTGTCGCATAACAATCACGTCAGCATAGTTAGACACCATGAGGATGGTATCTTTAAGCGTCTCACCTTTTGTAGCGCTCGTGACCTTTGCATCGGTAAATCCTATCACTTTTGCTCCAAGACGGTTCGCTGCCGTCTCAAAACTGAGCCTTGTCCGGGTGGACGGTTCGAAGAAGAGCGTTGCTACGATACGCCCTTTCAGAAGCTCTCTGTTTGGATGAGTCTCAAACTCTTTTGCCATTTCAAGGAGATACATGATTTCTTCCCTTGATAAATCGGCGATAGTGACAAAATTCTGTTTTTTCATTAGTGAAAAAGTTGTTTTTATATAATTTGTGTGCGAAGTTACCAATTTATTTTCAAAAAACACAAGGTTTTCCAAAATATTATTGTATTTTTGCAGAAAATTTTCATTAAGACCTAAAAAATGAGACAGAAATTCATATATACGCTATGGTTTTTGCTTATTATTGTAATAATTGCAATACCAGTTGCAGCCACTGCAATCTGGCAGGGTTGGATAGGTTATATGCCTCCTGTTGAGGAACTGCAGAACCCTATCGATAAATACGCCACCCAGATACTTTCGTCGGATGGAAAAGTAATCGGAACGTGGAACATGAACAAAGATAACCGTATTCATGTTCCCTTCGACAGTATCTCCCCACACATCATTGACGCACTCATAGCCACCGAGGACAAGAGGTTCTACGACCATTCAGGAATTGACTTCTGGTCCCTTGGACGAGCAATCATAAAGCGTGGAATCTTCCAGCAGAAAAGTGCTGGTGGTGGCTCTACCATCACTCAGCAACTTGCCAAGCAGCTTTTTTCAGCTCATGCCTCTTCAAAGTTAGAGCGTGTTATGCAGAAGCCAATAGAATGGATTATTGCCCTGAAGTTAGAACGCTACTACACGAAGGAGGAAATTATCACTATGTACCTAAACTATTTCGATTTCCTCCATAACTCTGTAGGAATAAAGATGGCGGCAAACACTTATTTCAGTAAGGAGCCAAGTAAGCTGAGCGTAACCGAGGCTGCTACACTTGTTGGTCTGTGTAAGAATCCGTCGTATTTCAACCCAGTGAGATACAGAGAACGCTCTCAGCAGAGAAGGAATGTTGTGTTGCATCAGATGCTCAAGGAGGGATTCCTTTCAGAAGCCGACTACGAGAAATACAGTCAGGAGCCTCTTGAACTGCATTTCAACTTCATCGACCATAAAGAAGGTTCAGCAACTTACTTCCGAGAGTTTCTAAGGAAATACATGACGGCAAAACGCCCTAAACTCTCCGACTATCCGTCTTGGGGAAAGGTGCAGTATCATATCGACTCTATAGCATGGGAGAACGACCCTCTCTATGGCTGGTGTAACAAGAATATGAAGAAAGACGGTACACCTTATAATATATATACTGATGGCTTAAAGATTCGTACAACCATAAACTCCCGCATGCAACGATATGCAGAGGAAGCTGTCTATGGACATGTGGCAAAATATCTACAGCCTATATTTAATAAGGAGAATAGACAGAAGAAGAATGCTCCGTTCAGCTCTGCTTTGACAGCTGAGGAGATAAAGGGAATTCTGAACCGCTCTATCCGTCAGAGTGAGAGGTGGAGAACGATGAAGGAGGCTGGCTGCTCTGAAAGTGAGATTATGGAGTCGTTTAACAAAAAAACAGAGATGACGGTGTTCACTTACAATGGAGATATAGACACCACGATGACTCCCCTTGACTCCATACGCTACTATAAATCGTTCCTGCGTGCAGGATTCGTAAGTATAGACCCTCGGAACGGAGCCGTAAAGGCTTATGTTGGCGGATTGAACTATGCGCACTTCCAATACGATATGGCGACACATGGTCGCAGACAGGTGGGCTCTACAATAAAGCCATTCTTGTACTCCCTTGCTATGGAGAACGGCTTTACCCCTTGCGACCTTGCCCCGAACGTTCAGAAGACCTACTACACTCCTGCAGGACAGACATGGACACCACGTAATGCATCGAAGAAGAGATACGGAGAGAATGTTTCTCTTAAATGGGGGCTTCAGCAGTCTAACAACTGGATCTCTGCTTATCTCATCTCTAAGCTGAATCCAGAGCAGCTGGTGGATATCATGAAGAAATTCGGTATTGACTCGCCAGATATCACGCCAACCATGTCTCTTTGTCTCGGACCATGTGACGTAAGTGTTGTGGAGATGGTGAGTGCATACACAGCGTTTGCAAACAACGGTATTCGCTGCGCACCAATGTATGTCACTCGCATTGAAGACAATTCTGGGAATGTGCTCGCAGAGTTCCAACCTCGCATGAACGAGGTAATCTCTCAGGAGGGCGCATATAAGATGATTGATATGCTGCGTGCTGTGGTGAACGGAGGTACTGGTTCTCGCCTAAAATACAAATATAATCTTGAGGCAGACATGGGTGCAAAGACAGGCACCACAAACCGTCACTCCGACGCTTGGTTCATGGGCATTACACCAAACCTCGTCTCTGGATGCTGGGTGGGTGGTGAAGACCGAGACATTCACTTTGACACAATGGTCTACGGACAGGGTGCCACAATGGCACTGCCTATCTGGGCATATTATATGAAGAAGGTGTACCGCGATAAAGGACTCGGTTATTCTGAAGCCACAACATTCGATGTGCCTGGTGACTTCGACCCTTGTCAAGGAAGCGGGGAGATAATGCCTGATGATGGTGAGGAGTCAATAGAGGAGGTGTTCGAATAGTTGCTTGCTGTTCGTCTATTTTTCCTAGTAGTCTGTAAAGTCTAAAAAGTGACTAAACGAGTTGCTTTATCAGTAGTTG
>CALZTP010000021.1 GCA_945829115.1 uncultured bacterium
CTGCATCACCAATCAATACAATCATTATAAAAATAATTTTGCACACCTACTTATTCAAATAAAGATAATAAGCTTTTTAGAGAAGAAGCACATTTTTACAAGGTGTACAGTCTCACATTTTGTAACAGTTACAATGCCCCATTTTTCATGGAATCACAATTTTTATTCCTTCATCGCCACGGTTTAGGCTGGAAGGCTTATTGATGATTATTGATTGCTGATTATTGATTGTTTTGGTACTGGCTTCCAGCCAGTTGATTGGCTATCAGTTATCCGGAGACTTCGTCCCCGGCATTACTGAAAGTATAGGCTTCCAGCCTAAGCAATCAATAATCAGTAATCAACCATCAGTAATCAGTAATCACAGTTTCATCAATAAGGCTTCCTGCCTAAACTGTGCGGATGGTATTATGGTTGAGGTATTTGAGGGCTTTGCGGTCTAAAGCTGAATTCACAACCGCAATAGAGTTGGTTGTAGAAGCCATTCTGTTTGAGCAGTTCGTTGCGACGCTGCTGCAGACCACCTTTCCTCCAGTTTCGCCCATCGAATGCGACACGTGGAGAAGAGAAGCGAGCATTGACTGTGTCTGCAGCCCATTGTCCCGCCTCGTTGATCTGCTCGATACTCTTCCAGCGACTTGATGCGAGAGTTGTGGTGAAAGAGTCTATACCTTCCCGAACAGCCACCTCGGCAGCGTGTAGGAGTCGGACTTTAAAACATTTCAGACAACGGAGTCCTCTCTCTGGTTCGCTCTCCATGCCTTCTATCTCCTTCAGCCATGAGTTGTGGTAGCAGTTCCATCCCTTCCAGTTCTCGTTGCTGTCGTCGTCAATAATCTGCAAGCCGAGTTCTTTGACATATTTAGTGATTTCGTTTTTCCGAATGTAATACTCCTCCTCAGGATAGATGTTTGGATTGCAGTAATAGACAACCGGCGTGATGCCATTGTTCATCATCCACTCTATAATGGCAGAAGAGCATGGAGCGCAGCAGGAATGAAGTAGAACTTTTTTCATGATGTTTTCTTCTTTGATGAAGAGATTAAGAGATTATTCTTGTAGAATCCAATGGTCAATAAGCCTTCTCGCAATGGAGAGCTTATCGGGAAGGGTAGGGAGGTTGTTTCTTGTGAACCACTCTGCACACAGCAATTCCTCCTCCTGAACTTTTATATTCCCAGAGACATAGTCAGCCTCAAAACCAACCATTAGTCCGCAAGGGTATGGCCATGGCTGGGAACTGAAATAGCGTATGTTGGAGATGGTTAGTCCGGTTTCTTCTAAAACCTCACGGTGTACAGCCTCTTCGAGTGTCTCGCCAGTCTCCACGAATCCTGCCACAAGTCCGAAGAAATTCTTTCTGAAGTTCTTTCCTCTAACGAGCAACACCTCATCGCCTTTGTGTATGAGCACAATGATGGCAGTGGCAAGGAGCGGCCAGATTTCTTTTCCGCACGTTGGGCATTTCTTTGATATCTCGGTATGCCAAGAAAGGGGTGAGCCGCAGACTCCACAAAAGCGTGTCTGTTTGTCCCAATACATTATCTCCTCGCATTTCCCCGCCTTTTGATAGACAGAGAATTCAAGCAGGTTGAACGACTCGCGAAGGCCGATGTATTCAAAACCCATCTTTTCTTTTCTCTCCGAAAGGCTCACCGCCTTCACTGCAGAGCCGTCTGGGAAGGGTGTGATGGATTGAATGCGGTCATGCTCGTTGAGTGCCACAGGGCATTGCTCACCTTCTGGCACCTCACGTTTTCCTTCTTTTTCCTCGCTGAGGAGAATGTCTCCATCATGGAAAATAAACCAATATGTTTTCATTGTGAATGATTTTTAATGTTGAGAGAGCAAGGCTTAAACGGCACGACCCAGCAGGGGCAGGGGTGTTTGCCGCACCGAAGGGCAGGGGGGAGCCGCACCGAAGGGGCAGTTAGAGCTTTATTGATTTCTTTTTTGCCTTGCTCTCGTTGTCGATTCTGTTTAGAGCCGTTACGATGAAGGTGTATTTTGATTTGCCGTCCCTGTAGTTCAGTTTCAGGAAGTTATCGGTTGTTATAGCCACGATGTTGCTGGCACTGTTGATGTTTATTTTCTCACCCTTTTTGAACGCATAGACAACATACTTGGCAGGTGCAGTCTCCCAATCTTTTCCCTCTACTGGGGTCCAGAAAAGTACATAATCGTTGTCGATGAACATGGTTTTTAACTTCTTTACCTTTTTAGGAGACTTAGAAGAGAGGAACGGCATAGAGGGATGAAGAGCTGGGTGGTTCCAGTATTTCTGACGCAATAGAGTGCCATAGTTCCCGACATTGTCAACAGCCGCCTTTGCATACCAGAGCACAGTGCCCTTTACGTTTGATAACTGCTTGTGAAGACTCATCTTTGCGTCCATCTGATGCCGACTGTTGTTCTTTGGATCAGTGTATTTCACTGTACGCTCAATATCCTCACCGATGTAAAGTGGGCGCTTCCCGCTGTATTTGTTCCACCAATGAATCAGCTCCTTATAGTCGGCTGCAGGATGCCCTATTTGCCAGTATATCTGTGGCACACAATAGTCTATCCATCCGTTGTTTACCCAAAGTAGAATATCGGCATAGAGATCATCGTAGTTCTGCGTGCCGTTTGTGTTCGAGCCATTCTTTGGGTCGGACTTCTTGTTACGGTAGATACCGAATGGAGAGATTCCGAACTTCACCCATGGCTTTATCTCGTGAATAACCTTTCCCACCTCCTGCACGAATACGTTCACATTATCTCGTCTCCAGTCGTTCTTGTCTAAGATCCCGTTGTTGTTCATACGGAAAAACTTATCGTCAGGAATTGTCTGCCCAGCCGCTGGGTAAGGGTAGAAATAATCATCCATGTGCAGACCGTCAATGTCGTATCGCTCAACGATATCTCTCACCACCTGATATATATACTCCCTATTCTCTTTTATGGCAGGATTGAGAATCAGCTGACCATCATAAGAGAATACCCGCTCAGGGTGGAGAATGGCGATATGGTTTGTGGCTAACTGCTTTGTGGTCTTTGTTTTAGCACGATAAGGGTTTATCCATGCATGCAGCTCCATACCCCTTTTGTGACATTCGTCAATCATCCATTTCAGAGGGTCCCAATACTGCTTTGGCGGTACACCCTGCTGCCCAGAGAGAAATCGGCTCCATGGTTCTATCTTGCTGGGATAGAGCGCATCGCATTCTGGTCGCACTTGGAAGATGATTGCGTTGCAGCCATCTTTCTTTAGTTCGTTAAGTTGGTGTGTGAGCGTTTCCTGCATTTTCTTTGTAGGCATGCCTTGGAACTGCCCGTTTACACACTGAATCCAAGCTCCTCTAAACTCCCTTTTCGGATTTGCGTATAGAGAGAAAGAGAGGCTTATGGCAAAGAGCAGGAGCAAAGCCTTTGCGTATGAGCATGACTTCTCTATTCTGATTTTACAGAGGGAAGGACTATTCTTCTTTTGGGGAGCGAGAGTGTTTGTTATCTTCATTATTGTTTTCTGAATGCTGTTGTAAAAAAAATCTATTGTTTGTGATATATATTATTCAAGATGATAGACCTCAGAAGGTGTCTTTCGCCTCAAGACCTCAAGCAGAAAGTCTTTTCCTGGAACGATGCCGAACTGCTGGAGCTGATATTCTACAGTCTTTCGAGCCAGCTCTGGGTGGTTGTTCTCTTCTGAGAGATGACAGAGCCATACCTGCTTCAGTTTCTCTGTTGCGTTTTCTGCCAAGGCGATGCCACATTCCTTATTTGATAGATGCCCATTTCCACTTGTGATACGATCCTTGAGGTGTTGCGGGTATGTACCCATCATGAGTTTCTCATATTCGTAGTTAGCCTCTATGACGAGGTAGTTAGCCTCTTGAATGTACTTTCGCATTTCTTCTGTTATTTTCCCCGCGTCAGTGATAAGACAGAAGGTTATTTCACCGTGTTTTATGCAGAACCCGACATTATCAGTGCTGTCGTGAGGAACCTTGAATGCAACGAATTCGAAGTCACCCACCTTATAGTTCACGCCATAGGTGATGTATCTTTCACATCCCGCTCCAACTTTTTTCCTTACGCAGAAGTTCCGCTCTATGCCCCGATGAACGTCGAGTGTGGCATAAACAGGCAGGCAATGGTCTGTGGAGATTGCTCCTACCGACTTGATATGGTCTGCATGGTCGTGTGTTACGAGTATGGCTTGGATATTCTGCATGGGTAGGCCGTAGTTTCCGAAATATTTCTTCAGAGTTCTGGCACCTATTCCTGCATCTATTAGAATACCTTCTTTTTCGGTGAACAGGTAGTAGCAGTTTCCGCTGCTCCCGCTTCCGAAGCAAATAAAATTCAACATTTTAGAGTTAGTTAGAGTTTATGCGTCCATGTCTGTTTTTTCGAAGCAGAGAGGTAGCAAGTCCTTCACGCTTCTTACGACATAGATATGTTCTGTTCCGTAGAGAAGAATCTCTATCGGATGGTTGTAACGTTCTTCTATTTCAAGAATGACCTGCCGGCAAGAGCCGCAAGGCGATATAGGTTGTGATACCAGTTCTCCTGAGGTGTTTCTTGCAGCAATGGCAAGATGAGTGATAGGCTGGTCTGGGTGTTGCGACTGTGCTGCAAAGATAGCGGTACGTTCTGCACAAAGCCCTACTGGGTATGCTGCATTTTCTTGGTTTGCCCCAATCACCGTTCTTCCGTTGGCGAGCATAACACATGCACCTACCTTGAAGTGTGAATATGGAGAGTAAGAGTTCTGTGTTGCCTCGATTGCTTTTTCAACTACGGTTTTCTGCTCTTCATTCAGTTCTTCGAATGTGCATATTCCGACTGAAATGTTTATTTCTTTTGTTTTCATAAGTAGGTGTGCTATATCCATTTGGTATTTGCTGTTTCTCTTTCGATTGCTACTTGCCTTGATCTTCCCCTTCTGCTTCTTTTTCCTCCTCAGCTGGAGCCTCGTAGCAGCCCATGTCAGGATTCTCGTCTCTTGGCAGGGCATCACGGTCGAGAGGTAGAGCAGATGCTTTGTCTGCCTTTCCTATGGCTAACGACACATTCTTTAAATGGAAGTCGTATCTGAGGAGTTCTGTGTCTACCGTTTTAAAATTTTTATAGCCAGAAGAGACAGTATCTTCAGTGTTCTCAAAGATTGTGCCATAAAATCTGAGAGTGTCTATCTTTGCCTTCACCGTGTCTTTCCTCAGCAGTGAATATTCTATTCTTACATCTGCTTCTGTTGAGTCGGCAAGAATTTCCATATATTCGTCTTTTGAATATCCTGTTATTATGGAGTTTCTCACAAGCATAGAACTCTGGTTGTAGGTAGCAGTCTCTGTTGTGTTTGAGAAGAGGAGAGCATATCCCCTATTTGCCGTAAAGGGATAGAACTGAGCTATTGTGCAGTTGTTTATGGAGGTTTTTCCACCAGTGAGCGCAATGCAGTCCATCAGCGCATTTGAGAACAGCGAGTTTTCTATGCTTATGTTACAGTTCTCAGCATAAAGTCCGTAGCCTTTGTTGTTGTGTATGGTTGATGAAGAGATGAAGAGCTTCTCACTGTCTGTGGAAGAAGAGTCGCAGACTAAAGCATCGCAGGCGGAGTGTATGTCGGTGTGTTCAAGAATGTTACCGAAGCTACTATTGCGAAAGACGATTCCCCGCCATTGTCCGCTGACACCATCGTAGGGGAGATAGTCGAACATCCGGTCGAGACGACTTCCTCGAATTGTGACCTCTTTCCCTGGTTCTCCGAGAGATTGCAGTTTTCCAAATACCTCTATGCATGCGTTAGCGTTCATGAAGAGCGTTGTTCCTGCCGAGAGCGTCATGGTTGCTCCAGGTTCTATTCTCAAAGTGTCGTCTATGAGGAGTCTCTCAGAGATTACGGTATCTCTGTTTATTACCGGCTTGCGGAGTTTTTTTATGTCCCACGACCAGGCAGAGAGTGCCACCTTCTGCTCTACACCACTTTCGTGATTAAAGATGAGCATGTCTGTGATTTCCTGAGGAGTCTGCTGACCATTTTCGGGAGAGGTAAGCTCCACAAACACACGTAGGCTGTCTCCACGACGTATTTCCTCGTCAATAATCTGATATCCCTGTTTTTCTCCGAGGAACACCCCGTTGACGTTTATTCTGAATCCCGTCTGGTTTCCTTTTTCAAGTCTAATTTTCGAGCAGCGAATTCCTGATGAAGAGTTGTTGTACACCCAGAAAGTCTTTGTTGATGAAGGTGTCTTAGAAAAGACAGTATCCATGAAGACTGTGTCGCAGGAGAATGTGAGCAGGTTTCTTGGATTTGCGCTGAAGTTGTCGTCATCACTACATGCCACAGTCGCTGCAGCCGCAACAGTCATTGCCACGACAAGGAGAAACGTGTGTATTTTCTTTCTTATGTAAGACATATCTTTCTTTCTTGGTGTGTTTTGTGGGATGTCTCTGGAAGATTTTATCGTTTTTTGTGAGTCAGCAGATTGATTGCACGTTGAATAAGCCTTCACATCTACTTGTATTCTATCTCCAGAATATTCTTTGTCTTTTCTGTTGTTTTATTCTTCTCGTTGATACGAAGGTTCACAACCCAAATTATTCTTCCGTTAGAGTCTGTAAGACAGAGCTGCTGACGTTTTTCTATGACAGAGAGTTTCCGGTCTGTAAGGAAATCGCTTATCAGCTTACTTCCTTTCATGCCAAGCGGAATGAATCGGTCGCCAGGTTTTGTTGTTCTGAGACATAGCGGAAAGGAGATGCTATCAGCATCAAGATGCACAGTTTCTGTAGATTTTGAGATCTTAAAGTCTTCATGTTTTGTGAACCTCTTTACAGAAAGCCTCTTTCCTTGATCATGAACATAAATACCTTCTTCAGGAATCACAAGCTGTGTGGGCGTTTTTGGAGTAGATGAAATAAGGAGCGCGTTCCTGTCTTTCACAATGAGTTTCCCGTCACCCTCCCAAAATTTTCCAGACTGTGTGGTTCTGTTCTCGGCTATCTGTGAGGCAATGATATTTGGTATGCCATTTTCAGAGAGAATGTTGAAGAGCAGGAACTGTGGTGAGGGATGTTTCTCTAATTCTTCAACGTCTATCTTCACAATCTCCTCACCGCTGATAGCGTGAAAGCGGGACACGCATTTCTTACGGCAGTCTTCGAGAGCAACTTCCACAATAGGCAGCATTTCTTCAAGATGCTGCGCTGTAGACGTAATGGATTCTATTACAGAGGGGTTTATCTCTTTCAGCAGAGGGAAGATGTTCAGCCGATACTTGTTTCGTGTGGCTTCGTCTGAAAGATTCGTGCTGTCGGTGACATAGTCTTGAGAAATGGAAGAAAGGTAGGCTTCTATCTCCTGGCGAGACAGACAGAGCAGTGGGCGCACAATATCTCCATTCTTCGCACGTATTCCAGTAAGCCCTTTCAGTCCCGTTCCTCTGACAAGGTTCATGAGTACAGTTTCAGCACAGTCGTCTTTATGGTGTGCCACGCAGATGCTCTCTGCATTCAGAGTCTCCTTCAACTGTCGGAAGTGATTGTAGCGCAGATCACGAGCAGCCATTTCTATGCTTATGCGATGTAGCTCGCTATAAGTCTTTGTGTCGAAATGAACCAAATGAAGTGGAATATTCTGCTGCTGGCAGAGTGCCTTGCAAAACTCCTCATCGCGGTTGCTTTCCTCCCCTCTGAGATGGAAGTTGCAGTGTATCGCCTCTATCTTGTAGCCTAATGAATGTAGAATACGAACAAGTGCAACGCTGTCTGCCCCTCCAGAGAGTGCCACGAGATGCAGCCCGTCTTTTGAGAGTAGATACCTTCGCTGTATGAATTCCTGTACTTTTTTCATTGTTTACTCAACGTAGAGCACCAATCCTTTCAGGTATTCACCCTCGGGATGGTAGATATTGATAGGGTGGTCGGCAGGCTGATGTAGCTGGTGGAGGATGCGGACAGTGCGTTTTGCCTGTGCTGCTGCTGTGAAAACAGCATTTCTGAAATTGTCTTTTGTAACCACTTGTGAGCAAGAGAACGTGAATAGAATTCCACCCTTTTTGATATGTTCAAAAGCCTTTACGTTTAGGCGAGTATATCCCTTTAAAGCATTTCTCAGTGCTGCACGATGCTTTGCGAAAGCGGGAGGGTCGAGTATGATGAGGTCGTATTTGTTTCCTTCCTTCTCTAAGAACTTAAAAGCATCATCGCAGAATGCCTGATGACGCTCATCTCCAGGGAAGTTCAGGGAGATATTTGCTTTGGTGAGGTCGATTGCCTTTGCAGAACTGTCAACGGAGTGTACCTGCTTTGCGCCTCCTCGCATGGCATAGACAGAGAATCCGCCTGTGTAGCAGAACATGTTCAATACGCTCTTGCCTTTTGAGTATTGCTCAAGGAGTGTTCTGTTCTCTCTTTGGTCGATGAAGAACCCAGTCTTTTGTCCGTGTAGCCAGTCAACATGGAATGTGAGTCCGTTTTCTATCGCAGTATTTTTCTCGCTTCCCCCATAGAGGAAACCATTCTTAAGACCATTGGAAGCAGCAGCCTCATAAGATTCTTCTCCGAGCTTCGCTTTGTAGGGAAGGGTTGTTTCACTCTTGTAGTAGATGTTGCTGATTCTCTTTCCCATTACTTCCACTAAAGCTTTCGCAATTTCTTTCCTGCAGAGGTGAATGCCCACAGAATGTGCCTGAATAACAGCAGTATCGTCGTAGCAGTCTATGATTAGTCCAGGAATTCCGTCTCCCTCGCCATGAATAAGACGGTATGTGTTATTGTTCGGGTTGTCGGCAATGCCAATTTTCTGTCTCATGGCAAGTGAAGAGCTAATGCGCTCTGTCCAGAAATTATGGTCGATGGCAATATCTTCAAACGAGAGAACGCGCACAGAGATGCTACCTATCTGGTAGTGTCCGACGGCAATAAACTCCTTCTGGCTGGTGAGCACACGAACGGTCTCACCCTCTTCTATACCCTCGTCGATGCGGGCAACGGCTCCAGAGAACACCCAAGGGTGGAAACGTTTTAGGGATTCTTCTTTCCCTTTCTTAAGTTCTATCGTCTTGTACATGATGGTTTTCTGATACGGTTGTTTGTATTGGGGCTACGACTTCTGGAACAATCTCCAACTCATAGTCTTGGGTTTCCTTGAGTCGAAGGTATTCCTCAAAAATTTGTATGCATGCCCAGGCGTCTGTGGCTGCATATTTCTGTTGTTTCACAGAAAGGATGTCGGCTTCCCAGTTTGATAACTGCTCGCGTTTTGAAATTCGCCGCCCAAAGAGATTTGCATATAACTTTGCAAGGCTCATGTCTGCAATGCCGATTTCATTCATGATGTCTTGAAGGTCTATGAACCACCCTTTCTGAAATTCCATTCTCTTGCTCAGGGCATGTATGTCGTCGTTCAGTGAGAGTCCGATTTTTGGCACGGTCTTGTCTTCGAGAAATCGTTTTATGGAGGGTGAGTCGCCTAAATGGTTCAGACGGAAGAGAAAGCAGGTGTCATGGGTGGATACCTGAAGCAATGCCACTTTGTACTGTTTCCCTTTTGTGAAGCTTGGGCGTGTCTCTGTGTCTATTCCCAAGATGCTCTGTGAGAGCAGGTAGTTCACCGCCTGTTCTGCTACATATTCTGAGAGCACCACGACAATCTTTCCTTCAAAGACCACTCTCGACAGTGAAGCCAGCTTTTTTTTGTCGAATTTATTTACTATATGTTTCATTAAGTAGGTGTACCTAATTTTTTTACTAAGTAGGAGTGCAGAATTGTTTTTACTACTTATCCACTTATCTACAATGTCGCTAATCAAATGCAAAATTAATAAAAAAAACTCAATTATCTATTTCCTTGTTACATTATTTCATATTCTTTTGCATATTGACCCTTTTTTAGTGGCATTTATGCTGGCATTGGCTGTTTCTGAAGCTTTTCTTTGTGAAAGCTTGGAAATAATCATGGCTTCTTTAGCAGCAAGGCAAATATGAATAAGTAGGTGTGCAAAATTATTTTTATAATCCTTGCATCGCCTACTGCGCATTATCAGCAAGTGACAACAGTCGAGTAGGAGTCGCTACACTCCTTTATGTCACATACTGATTCTACATCACCAATCAATACAATCATTATAAAAATAATTTTGCACACCTACTTATGAGAAAAGCACTTATTTATAATAGGTGTTGGGAAAAGAAAACAAGCGAATTTGTTAACGAATACTAAAGAAAGCGCTATTTCCTCTGAAAAGTTTTTTTTATTGAGAAAAAAGCAGTACCTTTGCACTCGCAAAAAAGAAACCGCAGAATAGAATCTCCAAAATGGTGCGTTGGATGAGCGGTTTAGTCTCTGGTCTGCAAAACCAGCAAGGGCGGTTCGACTCCGCCACGCACCTCTAAAGCGTAGGATTTTTCCTGCGCTTTTTTCGTTTATGATACTTTTGAACCTCTGAACCAAGAAAAGTGTGACAAGTAAAAATGTGCACTCACGTTCCATCTAATGAATAATTTTCTTGCTCCGTTTGCAGCATACAACACCATTCTGAGATAGTCTGAGACCATCTCAGATGATGTGTTTTATCTTTAAAAAATGCAGAGATTTATTCTTCCTCCTCGTTTATGAAGATAGGACGATTAAATGTTGCATTAAACGAGATGATTGTCTCTGAACGTGAGAGTCCGAGTGGCTGGAGCTTGTCGTGTATGATGTTCAGAAGATGGTGGTTGTTCTTTGCATAGAGTTTTATGAACATGTCGAAACCGCCAGTGGTATAGTGGCATTCCACAACTTCTGGAATTTGCTTCAATGCCTCAAGGACATCGTCGAATGTTGAGGGGTCTTTCAGGTAGAGACCGATAAAAGCGCATGTCTCGTAACCTATTTTCTCTGGGTCTACAGTAAACTGCGAGCCACGGATGATTCCTAATGATGCAAGTTTCTGAACACGCTGATGAATAGCGGCTCCGCTGACGTTACATGCTTTTGCTACTTCAAGGAACGGAATCCTTGCATCACGTGTAATCATCTTGAGAATTTTTCTGTCAAGATGGTCTAAATAGTATTTTGCCATATTATATGAGTATGTTCAAGAATTTATAAGTATGTTCAAGTAATGTCTTCTTTTTTATTTTTCTTTTTGTGACCTACCTCTATTCTTCTCTTTCTCCTTTCCAGAGGCGGAATAATTAAGATGGAGAATGTTGTTGGAACGTAACGTCTCCTTTATGTCGGCAAGCACTCCCATTGGAACATCGTGGTCTGCTTTTATGGATACAGTGAATGCATCACGCTCTTCGTCTGAGAGTTCGCTGCGAAGGCGTTTTATCTCTAATGGAAGCTTCTCTGAAGGCACGATACTGTTGTTTAACTGTATGCGTATCTCTCCTTTGCTATCTTTACCGATATAGATTGCTGCTGTCGCAAATTTTTTATCGAACGGTTGCAGTTCTGTTCCCTCTGGTGTTCTCACCTGCACTTTCACATCGTTCTGTCTCATGTGTGTAACAATCATGAAGAAGAACAGCACGGTGAAGATTAGGTCGGGGAGTGCTGACGTGTTCAACTCTGGTACGTATCGTTGTTTTTTCTTTATGCGCATAAGGAGTATGGCTACTACATGTTTGGCGTTTTGTTTTCGGTGTTTACGAACTCTTCGCTGACTCTTTGAGGAATAGCTGTCTGAATTTTCTCCTGCTGCTCGTCGTTGCAGATGGAGTATGGAATCTTGTATCGCTTGCGAGCCTCGGCATCACGAAGTTTTGAGTATGTTTTGGCAATGAGATTCTGAAGTCGGAAATAGGTTTGATATGATGATTCTCTGTTAGCAAGAATCTCTATGACATGCTCTGAACTTTTCTGTGTGATAAATGCCGACAAGCGGTTCTCTATATCCTTTATGCTCCGGAGCGTATCGTTGAGAGTGTATGTGTTTTGTTCTGTGATATAGATAGAGAAGACATTCTCACGGTCGATATTCTTCACATCCATTTCCTTCTTCGTCTCTTTAGGAGGCAGGTTCTGCTGTAGCCCCTTTTCTGAGTCCATGGATGATGTCAACAGGAAGAAAATCAGTAGGATGAACGACATATCTGCTGTTGCTGTGGTGTTCAGGGCAGGAATGCGCCTATGATATTGGCGTCGGGATGCGTTGTTTAGTCTCATGATCTTTTTTCCTTTCTTCCTTTATTTCTTTCGTTTGCCTTTTCTCTTCACTTTTGTGAATGAGATTGGAACAAGCGAATTGATTACTTCTTTCAGATTGCCTATTATTATTGAGGCTACTGTTACAGCCACGATTCCTATCAAGAGGAGAAGGAGTCCCGTTGTGACAAACATGTCTGTTACAGACAGCCATATCTTGTCGGAGTATTCGGAATTGTTGACAATCATTGTCTCTGTGTCTCCTATGAGGTATGACACTGCAAGAATTGCTATAGCAAGTGTGTTTACAACGATGTTTATCATTGTAACAGGAATACCATGGCGCTTGCCAGAAACCTTTCCGATTGTTCTGACCTTTCTCACTATAGACCATAGGGTGAGGGTGATGGCGGCTCCGAGGGTTATATATATCAGTATGATAAGAATGTCTATCATAAGTTAGGTGTGCAGGGCTTTGGTTGTTTTTGAAGACTTTATGATTCTGCAGAAGAGGAATCAGAACAGATGATGTCCATCAGCTCTATCGACACCTGCTCCATCTGAGATGTCAGACTCTCTATTCTTGAGAGAATGAAGTTATAGAAGATCTGTAGTATTACGGCTACAATAATGCCGAAGATGGTGGTTATCAGCGCCACTTTCATACCACCTGCCACAACAGTAGGACTGATGTCTCCTGCCATCTCAATATTGTCGAAGGAAATGACCATGCCAATCACAGTACCAAGGAAGCCTAATGAAGGAGCAAGGGCGATAAAAAGCGTTATCCATGTGCAGCCTTTCTCTAACTTGCTGATTTCTACATCGGCATAAGCAACAATGGCACGCTCAATGTCTTGCCTCGGCTCTTCGGAATGGAGGATTGCCTGGAAACAGATGCTTGCTATCGGACCGCGTTTCCTTCGGCAGAAATCGAGTGCTTCTTCCTTGTCTTTCTTGTAGAGGCCTTCTAGTTTTGAAATAAATTTCTTCCTGTTTATCTCGGCAAAAGAGAGGTAAAGGATTCTCTCTATGCAGAAGACAAGTCCGAGAATCAGCGTGATAGCAACCATTGACATAAAAAGAGGGTTACCTTCAATGAATTTTGTCTTCAGCATCTCATGGATAGACATTCCTTCGCTGAGAGGAATCTGTCCAGCTGCCATTATCTTCGTGGAGAGAAGGAAGAGTGCAATGATTAGTGAATATCTATGTTTCATCTTTTCAATTTTTTTATTCTTTGTTTTGCAATAGGGTGGTCAGGGCAAAGTCTTAGGGCTTTCTGATAGTTGGAAATTGCCGCTTCGGGCATGTCTTCGTTTTCACATTCCTTACCCATGATAACATATTCCGTGGCAAGCTCAGCGAGAAGGGAAGACTGCTTCTTAGCAGCACGCTTCAGACGAGAGAGTTCTTTTCGAAGAGCTTCAACCTCTTTTTCTCGCTCATGCTTCGCCTCTTCTATCTGCTCGCGGAGAAGGGAGATTACAGAGAGCTTCTTGCGGAGGAAGCGTCGTGGGACAGGCTTCTCGATGACGTAGCGCTGGTGAATAGCAATGAAGAAATGGTCGAGGGCAGACTGGAAGTCATCTCGGTCGAAGGCTCGGCATGCCTCTCTATATTCTATATCTGCTTTCGAGGCTTTCAACGCATTGTCTATCGCTCGCTGGTTGTTGAACTGTTTTGAGAAGTTTCTCACCTCTTGTCGGATGAAGATATCTGAAGGGCGAATTGGTTCTTTCAGCGAAATGCCCTCCAAGGAACGGCAGCGGGAAAGTGCTACATATGTCTGACCTCCTGCGAATGCTCCTCCTCCTGAGAAGTCTATGATGACGTTGTTGAAGGTGAGTCCCTGCGACTTGTGTACGGTTATTGCCCATGCCAGACGAATGGGGTATTGGGTGTAGGTGCCTAATTCCTCTTCTTCGATCTTCCGCTCCACCTCGTTGAAGGTGTATTTAATATTCGACCATTTTGCAGGCTCCACATCCCAGGTCTTACCGTCTTCTGTGACCACGGATATTGTTTCCGCTCCTATCTCGCTGATTATTCCAAGCGTACCATTCACCCAACGGTGTTCAAGGTCGTTCTTTATGAAGATGATCTGTGCGCCAACTTTTATCTCAAGGTCAATGGGGGTGGGGAGCATGGACTCTGGAAAGTCGCCAAAGACTGAGCCGTGAAGGGTGGTTGGATTGCCTTCTATCTTGTCGAGTTCCTGCTGGTTGATATAGTCTACAGTATCTCGGCGTGTAGAAAGAGTTATAGACATGTCGTTTTCGTTTGTCTTGCGTGGAATATTGCTCTCTATCACTCGTGCGTTTATTTTCGCTATATCTGCAGGTGTGGCAATTGTCTCTCGCACACGGTCGAGAATGCCTATGAACTCACTGTCGTTCTGCCGATACACCTTTGTGAGCTCTATGCTGACAAGGTGCATCTCCTCCCATACTTTTGCAGCAAAAAAATAGGCGGTAGGGTAATAGGGCTTCAAGAGGTTACGATCGTCTTCTTTCAGCACTGGTTCTAACTGAAAGACATCACCAACAAGCAATAATTGCTTGCCTCCAAAGGGCTGGCGCATATTTTTTGAATATACTCTCAGCACCTTGTCTATGAAGTCAATGATGTCTGCCCTGACCATTGAGATTTCATCAATGATCACTAACTCCAACTCGCGTATGATGCGAATCTTCTCACTGTTGTATTTCAATGTATTCCTGATGTTGCGTACAGTGTACTGAATATCGTCAGGAAGCAAGGGGTGGAAGGGCAGCTTGAAGAAAGAGTGCAGTGTCTGTCCGCCTGCGTTTATTGCCGCAATACCTGTAGGTGCAAGAATGACGTGCTTCTTTTTTATTGTTTCGTCAATATAACGCAGGAAGGTGGACTTTCCTGTGCCTGCCTTGCCGGTTAGGAACAGAGAATTCCCTGTGCACTCAATAATATTGAGCGCATCCTGAAATTGTTTATTTGATAAATCTATTTCTTGCAAGGTTCTTTGTTCTTGTTAATTGGCGTTTTATCTTAGGCAATCAGGGGCGTTCAAAGGGCAGGGGGAGGATTGCTGAGGCGGGCATTCGATGCCCAGGGTATTGACGGCATAGCAGCTTATTCAGCAGGGGCTATGTGCTAAAACTGTTAAGCAGCTTCAGGGCAGGGATGTTGCAGGGCAGCGGGGTTGCAACGCCGTTGCGACAGGCAGGGGTAGCGATGTTGCAGGGGTCAGGGGCGTAGCTCTTTTTAGAGATTTTCGAGTGTTACGGGCTCTTCCTTCGCTTTCTTCTGCTGTATGGTGTTGTGTAACGTTTTGGTTACTTCCTCACCATGCTCTTCGAGATTAACATTCTGTTCTTCTTCTATGTCTATGCTGTCCGCATCAAGAGTGTCTTTCGGACGGTCATAGTAGCTTTCGCAAGTATAGTCGGCTCGAGAAATCTCACTGTTGTCTGGTCGGGAGAACTTACCATGATAATCTTTGAAAGCAGGGTCTTCCATTACCGACTGCAAGAAATAGCCGCAGATAGGGAGTGCTGTTCTTGAACCCTGTCCTAAGGCACCAGTGCGGAAGTGTATACATCTGTATTCACCGCCTACCCATGCACCAACCACAAGCTTTGGAGATACTCCTACGAACCAAGCGTCGGAATGGTTGTTGGAGGTACCCGTCTTTCCGCCAAACTCTGTGTCTGCAGCCTTTCCAACATATCCCCATAGCGACATGCTTGTGCCACCAGGTTCCCTCATACCTCCCATTAAGAGTTGTTGCATGAAGAATGCGGAGCGGAAGGTCAAAACTTGCTTTTCCTCTTCTGGAGATGTGTATATCTCATTTCCATCACGGTCCACGATTTTTGTCACGAGAATAGGCTCGTGATGCTTTCCGTCGTCGGCAACTGTGCAGTATGCGTTCACAAGTTCAAGGAGGTTAACATCACTTGAGCCAAGAGCCAAAGAAGGAGTCTCGTCGAGCTTGGACTTTATGCCCATTTCGTGGGCTGTGCGAGCGATATTCCTTATTCCCATCTCCTGACCGAGTTTCACTGCAACGGAGTTTATGCTTCGTGCAAAGGCAGACTTGAGAGGTATGGTGTCTCCAGTGAAATAGCCGTTGGCATTGGTAGGTGCCCAGGTGACGTCTTTTTTCTTCTTTGCATCATAGATTTGCATTGAGAAATATTCGTCTACGCGCTTGTCGCAAGGGGTAAGTCCTTGGTTCATGCCCTCTGTATAGACAAAGAGTTTAAAGGTGGAGCCAGGTTGTCTCTTTGCTGTCACCTTGTCGTATTTCCAATGGTCGAAGTCTATATCTCCTACCCATGCTTTTACATGACCAGTCTTTGCCTCCATGGCAACAAATCCGCAGTGCATGTAGCTCACCATGTATCGAATGCTATCCATTGTAGAGAGTTCCATCTCTACAGAACCTTTCTCATAGTCAAACACCTTCACTTTGTGAGGCTTGTTGAGATAATAGTTGATGGAGTCTTGATTGTCACCATATTTTGCCGAAAGAGATTTGTAGCAAGGCAAATCCTTAGCAATGCCTTCTATAAACCCTTCTATCTCCTTGTGGTTCTCGTCTTGCCAAGGATGGGTGTTCCCCCAATGGTTCTTAAAGTTCTTCTGAACCTGAGCCATCTGCTTCTTGGCTGCTGCCTCAGCATATTTCTGCATACGGGAGTCTAAGGTTGTATAGATTTTCAGACCATCGGTATAGAGGTCTATTTGCTCTTCCTCACACCAGTCTTTCAGATGTTTCGCAACGGCATTTCGGAAGTACTGCGCCTGACCGTCGTAGTTCTTCTCTACGCTGTAATTGAGCTTGATAGGAACCTCTTTTAAGGAGTCGCAGTCGTTGCGTGTTATGTCGCTATGTGTCACCATGTTCTCCAGCACCTGATTGCGGCGGACGGTGGCATTCTCTGGATTTATGAGAGGGTTGTAGTAGGTTGTTGCTTTTAGCATACCTACCAAAACGGCAGCTTCCTCTACCTTTAGTTGCTTTGGGGTGGTATTGAAATAGGTCTTTGCTGCTGTCTTGATTCCGTAGGCATTAGAACCGAAGTCAACAGTGTTAGCATACATGTTTATGATTTCCTTCTTGTTGTAACAGATTTCGAGCTTTATGGCGAGAATCCATTCCTTTGACTTCATCACTAACATCTTCACACCTGGAATCTTTCCTAACAGTCCGGTGCTGTAGTTTGTTCTCATGCGGAACATGTTCTTTGCCAATTGTTGGGTGATGGTAGAGGCACCACGACCTCCTCTGCCTGTTGCTGCATCTTTTGCAGCACCAAAGATGCCGATAGGGTCTATGCCGTAGTGCTTATAGAATCTTTCGTCTTCTGTGTCTATGAGTGCCTGCCAAAAGCAAGGGGCTACCTCCTCGTATTCTACGGGAGTTCTGTTCTCGCTAAAGAACTTTCCTATCTGCACTCCGTCAGCAGAATAGATCACTGATGCCTCGCTGGTATGTGGTTGTCTTATTTCAGAGAAGCCAGGTGATTTTCCAAAGAGCCACAGAAAGTTAATGTCTACGGCTCCAAGGTATATGATGAGCGCCACAAAGAAAGTAGCAAGTGCGAGTAATGTCTTCACGTACCATTTCTTTCCTTTGTATAGAGAAGCATATCTCTTACATGCTTTCTTTAGAAATGTTCCTGTCGCTTTTGAATAATCAATAATCCTCTTCATAAATCTTTGTGCGGAATTTTTTTACAAATGATTGTGTTGAATAAGTGAATGCAAAGATAGCTATTTTCTTACAAATTTGACGCTCTTATCAATATATTTTATGATTTCTTTAATATCAGTAGGAGAAAACCAGACTATATCTTTGTCTTTCTTAAACCATGTCTCCTGCTTGCGCATGTATCGACGAGTATTTGACTGAATTCTTCTGATTGCCTCTGGAAGGTCTGTCTTTCCGTCAAAGAAATCAAAGAGTTCTTTGTAGCCAACAGTGTTCAAGGAGTTCAGATGGCGAAACGGGTATACTTTCTTTGCTTCTTCCAGAAAGCCTTCATCCATCATTTTCAGTACTCTGTTGTTTATGCGTTCGTAGAGCTCTTCACGCTCTCTGCGAAGGGCTATCTTCACAACATTGAAGGAACGTTCTTTCTTGCTGCTCGTCATGAAGGAAGAGTAGGGGAGGCCAGTTTGATGACATATCTCTAAGGCATGGAGAATGCGTCTCGGGTTTTTCGTGTCTACATTATTATAATGTATAGGGTCAAGAACCTTCAGCTCTTCAAGAAGAGAGTCAAGACCTTCTTTCTCAAGTCTGTGTTTCAGTTCTTCCCTGATGTCTTCTCTTACCGTAGGCAATTCATCTATACCGTTACAGACTGCGTCTATGTACATCATTGACCCACCTGTAAGGAGAAAAATATCTTTCCTGCTTTCTGCTATGAGCTTACAGACTGCTTCCTCGTACATTGAGGCAGAGAAATAAGTGTCTAAGGAAAGAGTGCCAACAAAGTAATGCCGCACCCTCTGTTGCTGTCTGGCAGTAGGTGCGGCAGTACCAATGGGAATCTCACGGAACAATTGTCGTGAGTCACAGTTTATTATGTCGCATCCCAAGTGCTCGGCAATACTCAAACAAAGCTCAGTTTTGCCGACACCTGTAGGACCCGTTATTACGATCAGTGTTTTATTTTTGCTCTTTTCAGATTCTTCCACCGTCTATTCTTCTTCTTTCATTGTCTATCTAATAATTCCACGTTCTGAAGACTCCACAAAGTCAATAATATACTGAATCTCTGGAGTGACCTCGAGGTTCGCCTTTATCTCTTCTATACCTTCCTTCATCAAACCCTTTGAGTAGAGCAGACGGTAGGCCTCACGAAGATTCGTAATTGTCTCGTTGGAGAAGCCCCTACGGCGAAGACCAACGAGGTTCAGTCCGGCGAAGCGGATAGGCTCTTTGCCACAGATAACGTAAGGAGGGATATCCTGACTCGTTCTGCTACCGCCCTGCACCATCACATATCCGCCGATGTGGCAGAACTGGTGTATGAGCACCTCTGCAGAGATTATGGCACAGTCGTCTACTATCACCTCACCAGCAAATTTTGTTGAGTTGCCAATGATGCAGTAATTGCCAATGATGCAGTCGTGCGCAATGTGCATGTTCTCCATAAGGAGGTTGTTGGAGCCTACCTTTGTTGTTCCCCGGCTTGCTGTTCCTCGTGAGATGGTTACGTTTTCTCGGATGGAGTTATTATCGCCAATCTCGCAAATGGTTTCCTCTCCCCGGAATTTCAAGTCCTGTGGTTTTGTGGAGATGCTTGCTCCTGGGAAAATCTCGTTTCCAGACCCCATTCGTGTTCCTTTGTTCAGCGTAACGGAGTTCTGCATTATGTTATTGTCTCCAATCACCACATCTGCGTCGATATAACAGAACGGACCGATAATATTGTTATCACCCATTTTTGCGTCTGGGTGTACATATGCCATTGGACTTATCAGATTTGCCATAATCGTTTTCCTTCTCTTTTATTTGTTTTTTACTATTTGAGCAGTAAAGGATGCTTCACTAACCACTTTATCTCCTACAAAGATGTAGCCCTTCATAGATGATATGCCGTGGCGTACTGGTGCCAGCAGTTCTACCTTAAACAACAATGTGTCTCCCGGCACAACCTTTTGCTTGAATTTCACATCGTTAATGGCGAGGAAATATGTAGACCAGCGTTCTGGCTCTTCCAGTGTGTTGAGAATAAGTAGTCCGCCGCACTGTGCCATTGCTTCTATTTGCAGAACGCCAGGCATTACTGGCTCTTGTGGGAAATGTCCTGTAAAGAAAGGTTCGTTTGAGGTTACGTTCTTCAGTCCTACAATAGAGGTAGGTCCAAGTTCTATAACCTTGTCGACAAGTTGCATTGGGTAGCGGTGAGGAAGAAGTTCTCGTATGCGTCGAACGTCCATAACAGGTTCCTGTGTAGGATCGTAGATAGGAGCCTGTACCTCATGCTTCTTAATCTCTTTTCTCATGAGGCGTGCGAACTTGTTGTTGATGGTATGCCCAGGGCGTGTTGCCACGATGCGTCCCTTGATGGGCTTTCCAATAAGTGCCATGTCGCCAATGATGTCAAGAAGTTTATGGCGAGTACATTCATTGTCCCAGACAAGTGGTCTATGCTGGATGTATCCGAGTTTTGTGGCATCTATTCGTGCTACACCGAGTGTGTCACAGAGTGTGTCAACCTGCTCTTGGTTCTGTTCTCGCTCATAAATAACGATTGCGTTGTCAAGGTCTCCACCCTTGATGAGGTTTGCTTGGAGAAGGGGGAAGATGTCTCTTACGAAGACGAATGTTCTTGCTGCGGAAATCTCCTTTGTGTAGTTTTCCATGCTATCGAGAGTAGCAAACTGTGAACTGATGAACTTAGAGTCAAAGGAGCACATAGCTGTTATGGAGAACTGCTCGTCTGGGAGAATAGTAATGCAAGAACCTGTTTTCTCGTCTTTTACCTCTATCTTCTTACGTATGATGTAGTAATCCTTCGGAGCGTTCTGCTCTTCTGTACCTACTATGTTTATCTTATCAACGTAAGGGGCGGCAGAACCGTCGAGAATAGGAAATTCTGGTCCGTTGACCTGAATGAGACAGTTGTCAATGCCGAGGGCATAGAGAGCTGATAGGGCATGTTCAACGGTAGATACTTTTGCATCTCCCTTAGCGAGAACAGTTCCTCGCTGGGTGTCTACCACTCTTTCTGCAATGGCATCTATCACTGGTTCTCCTTCGAGGTCTATTCGCTGAATCTTATATCCGGTGTTCTCTGGAGCTGGGTTGAAAGTGACTGTGAGGTTCAATCCTGTATGTAAACCCTTTCCGCAAAGAGAGAAGCTACCTTTAAGTGTTTTCTGCTTTGACATTATTTCTTCGCTTTTTTTCTTGGCTTAGTTTCTTTCACCAATAATTCTTGGCTTTCTTTATTTGCCATGATTCACGGTTTGTTTCACCATGTTTCGGGCGTGCTTATTCGCCTTTGTTTTTGGCTTTTAATTCTTCTAATTCTTTTCTGAGGTCGTTTAGTTCCTTGTACATCTCAGGCAGTCTGCGGAATATTGCTTGAGAGCGGAAATAAGGTTTCATTTCCATTGGTGGTGTACCAATAAGTTCTTGATTGTCTTTTATTGAACCAGGAACTCCCGACTGAGCTCCAAGCATCACCTTGTTTCCTATTTTGATATGTCCAGCAATACCAACCTGACCTCCGAACATACACCATTCGCCAACCTTTGTAGAGCCTGCTATTCCAACCTGGCTTGACATTACGGTATTGGCACCAATGTCTGTGTTGTGGGCTATCTGTACGAGGTTATCGAGTTTTACACCCTTACGAACGTAGGTAGAACCCATGGTAGAGCGGTCTACGCAAGTGTTGGCTCCTATCTCCACATTGTCCTCAATGGTCACTATTCCTATCTGTGGAATCTTGTCGTAGCCATTTGCTGTAGGAGCAAATCCGAAACCGTCAGCACCTATGACACATCCTGCGTGGAGTATGCAGTTGTTTCCTACCTTGCAGTCATGGTAGATCACGGCATTGCTGTAAATCTCTGTTCCTTCACCTACGGAAGCATTCTCGCCGATAGTGGCATGAGGGTGTATGACACATCCATCTCCGATAGTTACATTTGCTGCAATAGCCACGAAAGGACCTATGTAACAGTCCTCGCCAATTTTGGCAGAAGGGTCTATGAAAGCGAGTGTGCTGATGCCTTTCTTCTTTGGCTTCATAGAATCGTAGAGTTGCAGGAGTTTTGCCACTGCCTCGTATGCACTTTTCACTCTAATCAGCGTGCACTTCACTTCCTTCTCGAGAGTCAGTTTTTCGTCAACAAGAACAATGCTTGACTCTGTCTCGTAGATGTAGTTGATATATTTCTCGTTTGACAAGAAAGAGATTGCTCCAGGTTTTCCCTCTTCAATCTTTGCGAAGGTGTGTACCGAAGCATTCTCGTTGCCTTCTACCTTTCCCTGTATAAATTCTGCTATTTGTTTTGCTGTGAATTCCATAAAAATTGTGTATATTTTGTGCAAAAATAGTAATTTTTTTTTGAATAAGCAAGAATCATGACGTTTTTATTAAGTTTTCGCACAAATTTACATAATGAAACGTTGAAAACGATGCTTTTTTTGCTCTATTTGTCGGACAATGTGCTCTATTTTGGTTGTGCATTTTTTTTTATTTCTGATTTTAAAACATCAAAGACCTTTTCTATCGTTTACGAGAAAAGAGGCAAGAAAGAAGATTTTTTTCTTCTTTTCCCACCTCTTTATTTCAAGAAATTTTGCGCATATGATTGTCGAGTATTTACACCTACTTATTTCTTTTCCAAGATTGCAGACATCTGCTGCTGGAGTTCCTTTGCTTTCTCTCCTGCTACCTGAGCAAAGTCTTCACCCTGTGATGCATAGATGATTCCTCGACTACTATTCACGAGAAGTCCACAGTCTTCAATCATTCCGTACTCGCAGACAGTCTCTAACGAACCACCCTGTGCACCAACACCAGGAACAAGTAGGAACGCCTTTGGTGCCACGGCACGTATGTCTTCAAACATCTCTCCTCTTGTTGCACCAACCACATACATCATGTTCTCCTCATTTCCCCACTGCAGAGATCGTCTAATAACCTTTTCGAAGAGGCGTTCGCCAGCCTTGTCTTCTGTCAGCTGGAAATCAAAAGAACCTTTGTTGCTGGTAAGAGCGAGAAGAATCACCCATTTCCCCTCGTAGCCCTCAAGGAAAGGAGTCACGCTGTCCTCCCCCATATAAGGAGCCACGGTCAATGCGTCTACATCATATTCTCCGAAGAATGTTTGAGCATACATCTTGCTGGTGTTTCCAATGTCTCCTCGTTTTGCGTCGGCAATGATAAACTGCTCTGGGTAGTTTTCTTTCAGATACTTAACCGTTTTCTCAAAGGCAATGATTCCCTTTACTCCGTAAGCCTCGTAGAAAGCGAGGTTTGGCTTGTATGCCACGCAATATGGTGCAGTAGCGTCAATGATTGCCTTGTTGAATGCGAAGATAGGGTCGTCTTCCTTCAGGAGATGCTCTGGAATCTTCTTCATGTCTACGTCAAGTCCTACACAGAGGAAGCTTCCCTTCTTCTGTATTTCACTTACAAGTTCTTTTCTGTTCATGTGCAATATGTTTTTAATAGTAGGTAATGCCGAGATCATAGAAATAATTCTGCACACCTACTTATATCTTTAAAATCGTTAAAAAGCCAAGAAATGTCTAATGAAACATAATGTTCAGTTGCTCAGCGATTTATAATTCTGCTTCCTTCATTCGCTCAGCATTTTCTGCCACAGTGAGGGCGTCAATCATTTCTTGAATGTTCCCACCAAGAAATCCAGAAAGGTCGTGAGTGGTGAAACCAATTCTATGGTCAGTAACGCGACCTTGCGGGAAGTTATATGTGCGAATCTTTGCAGAGCGGTCGCCAGTAGACACGAGACTTTTTCTCCTGCTGGCAATATCGTCAAGGTATTTCTGATGCTCCTTATCATAAATATATGTACGCAGGCGTGAGAGAGCACGCTCCTTATTCTTTGGCTGGTCGCGGGTCTCTGTACATTCAATGAGAATTTCCTCCACCTCACCAGTGTTTGGATTCTTCCACATATAGCGAGCACGAACACCAGACTCAACCTTGTTGACGTTCTGACCGCCAGCGCCACTCGAGCGGAAAGTGTCCCACTTTATCTCACCTTCGTTGATCTGAACATCAAAGGCCTCTGCCTCTGGGAGCACAGCAACTGTTGCGGCAGATGTCTGCATACGTCCGTTAGACTCTGTAACGGGAACACGCTGTACGCGGTGAACACCAGACTCGTATTTCAACACGCCATAGACATCTTCTCCGCTAACGGCAAAGTCTATCTCTTTGTAACCGCCAACGGCACCTTCTGAAACGTCTGTAACCGAAAGAGTCCATCCTTTTGACTCACAAAAAGATTTGTACATCTTAAAGAGGTCGCCGGCAAAGAGGCAAGCCTCGTCACCACCTGTTCCAGCACGTATTTCCATCTGAACGTTCTTTGCATCTTCTGGGTCTTTCGGAATGAGCGCAATCTTTATCTCTTCTTCCAAAGAAGGCTGAAGGGCTTCATTTTCTGCCAACTGCTCTCGCGCCATTTCCTTCATGTCTGGGTCAGACTCGTTCATGATGATATCCTTTGCTTCCTTGATGCCTTCAAGGCAGTCAATGTATTTCTTTCTAAGCTTTACAATGTCTTCAAGGTCTTTATATTCTTTTGTAAGCTTTACGTATCTCTGCTGGTCGGCAATTACCGAAGGGTCGGTAATAAGTGTACTCACTTCCTCATAACGTGCCTCAAGACCGTCAAGTTTCTGTAGTATGTTGTTATTCTCCATTAATTGTTTATGTGTTTTGGGTGGTAATCCTTACTGCACACGTGATAGTTTTATTTTCTCCGTCTTTTTCCTCGTTTAATAATTAAATTCTCCGAACTCACTCTTGATGGTTAGTGACTTCTTTCCTTCTTCTATGTGTCCAATCACTTGAGCGTCAATATTAAACGACTTGCTGATTGCAATCACCTTCTCTGCAATCTCTGGACTGACATAGATCTCCATACGGTGACCCATGTTGAACACCTGATACATTTCCTTCCAGTCGGTATCAGAACAGTCATGAATTGCCTTGAAGAGAGGAGGAACTGGGAACATGTTGTCTTTCACAACCTTGCAGTTCTCTGATACGAAATGAAGGACCTTTGTCTGTGCACCGCCCGTGCAATGCACCATACCGTGAATCTCTGAGCGCAGTTCATCGAGAACGCGCTTAATAACTGGAGCGTAGGTTCTTGTAGGAGAGAGTACAAGCTTGCCAGCATTTATCGGAGAACCCTCTACATCGTCTGTGAGACGATACTTGCCACTGTATACCAACTCCTCTGGAACAGCATGGTCAAAGCTTTCTGGGTATTTCTCTGCAAGGTATTTCGCAAAGACATCATGGCGAGCAGAGGTGAGACCGTTGCTGCCCATTCCGCCATTATATTGCTTTTCGTATGTTGCCTGACCAGTTGATGACAATCCTACGATAACATCTCCTGGACGTATGTTCGCATTGTCAATAACATCAGAGCGCTTCATACGGCATGTCACAGTAGAGTCTACAATAATCGTCCTTACAAGGTCACCAACATCAGCTGTCTCACCTCCCGTAGGGTATATGCCCACACCCATTTCCCTCATCTCTGAGAGAAGTTCGTCAGTACCGTTTATGATGGCAGAGATTACCTCTCCTGGAATGAGCATTTTGTTTCTTCCTATTGTGCTTGACACGAGTATGTTATCAACTGCACCCACGCAAAGGAGGTCGTCGGTGTTCATTACGATAGCATCCTGAGCAATCCCTTTCCAGATATTCAGGTCGCCTGTTTCCTTCCAGTACATGTATGCGAGGCTTGACTTTGTTCCTGCGCCGTCAGCATGCATGATATTGCAATACTCTGGGTCGCCACCGAGGATATCAGGGATTATCTTACAGAAAGCCTGAGGATAGAGTCCCTTGTCGATATTCTTTATGGCGTTGTGTACGTCTTCTTTTGCTGCTGACACACCACGCAGCATGTATCTGTTGTCTTTCATTTCTTCTCGTTTTTTCGTAATGGGTTTCTTTTTTTTAGGGGTGACACGCTTTTCTGTGGTTACACGTATGTTTGAGTGATTTTTCTTACGTCAGGAACGCTTTCTTGTGGAGACTCATTCGTTCCAAAAGTCCCAAGAGGCGTATGCCTGGAGGAGCAGCATCTCCAATCCGTTTTTCACAGTTGCTCCTTGCTCTATTCCTTTCTTCATGAACAATGTTTCGTCAGGATTGTATATAAGGTCATAGAGGAGAGTGCGACTGTCCATTGCTTCATAAGGAAGCGGAGGGCATTCCTCTACTTTTGGATACATGCCCACAGGTGTACAATTCACTATAACGTTATACTCTTCAATCACCTGAGATGTAATTTTCTCGTATTGTATAGTATCTGCACGTTCATAGCGACTTACCTTGAGGATTTCCAAACCTAATTTCCTCAGTGAAAAGTCAATGGCGTTCGAAGCACCACCCGTTCCGAGGATAAGTGCTTTCTTATGGAAAGGTTTCAACAGTGGCTCTATAGACTTTGTGAATCCTATGACATCACTGTTGTAACCTTTCAAATATGTTTCCTTGCCCATATGCCTTACCCTTACCACGTTCACAGCGCCAATCGCTCTGGCTTCCTCACTCAGTTCATCGAGGTATGGAATAATCTGCTGCTTGTAAGGAATGGTGACATTCAGACCACGCAGCTCCGGATTGGTGGCAAGAACTTCCTGCAGACTGTTTATCTGCGGTAATTCATATTTTTCGTATATGGCATCAATGCCTTCGTTCTTGAATTTCTCATTGAAAAATCCAGGCGAGAACGAATGTCCTAACGGACACCCTATGATTCCGTACTTATCCATAAATATAAATATGTGTATGTGTAACGTGTGTGAATAATGCTGGGCAAGAGATAAAATTATTATCTTACAGTCTTGAGATACTCAGAAACGTTCTTCTCAATGCGGGCGTTGATATCGTCAACATCCTGAGCCTTGTCGAAAGTCTCTCCAGTAATGTGCTCATAGAGCTCGATGTAACGCTCTGAAACACTCTCTGCGTATTCATCGGTAATCTCTGGCATGGTCTGCCCTGGTTCGTTCATGAAGTCATGGTCTATGAGCCACTGGCGAACAAACTCCTTAGAAAGCTGTCGCTGAGGCTCCCCCTTCTCGAACTTCTCTTCGTAGCCATCAGCATAGAAATAGCGTGAGGAGTCTGGAGTGTGAATCTCGTCAATGAGGTACACCTTTCCATCGCGCTTTCCGAACTCGTATTTAGTATCTACGAGAATGAGTCCCTGCTTAGCTGCAATCTCCTGACCGCGTGCGAAGAGCTTACGAGTGTAGTCTTCCATAATCTCATAGTCTTCCTTGGAGACAATGCCCTGAGCAATGATTTCTTCCTTAGAGATATTCAAATCGTGGCCCTCCTCAGCCTTTGTTGTTGGTGTGATGATTGGTTCTGGGAAACGCTCGTTCTCGCGCATGCCCTCTGGTAGTTTCACACCACAGATTTCTCTAACACCCTTTTTGTAGTCTCTCCATGCGGAGCCTGTAAGGATTCCGCGGATAATCATTTCCACTCTGAATCCCTCGCAAGCCACACCAACCGTCACCTGCGGGTCAGGAGTGGCGAGTTTCCAGTTTGGGCAGATGTCGCTTGTTGCGTCAAGCATCTTTGCTGCAATCTGGTTGAGAACCTGTCCCTTGAAAGGAATACCCTTAGGGAGAATTACGTCAAAAGCTGAAATACGGTCGCTTGCCACCATTACGAGCAGGTCGTTGCCGATGTTGTAAACGTCACGTACCTTTCCGTGGTACACGCTTGTCTGTCCCTCGAATTGGAACTCAGTCTTCGTTAATGCTTTCATTATTTTTATATTTATCAAATGCTTTTACTATTTTTGTTACGAGTTTGTGTCTTACAATGTCCTTGTCGTCCATGCGAATCATAGAAATGCCTTCCACACCGTCAAGAATCTTGATTGCCTCACCAAGTCCAGAGCGGGTGTTCTTCGGAAGGTCTATCTGGGTAAGGTCTCCAGTGACAATCATCTTTGTGTTCCATCCCATACGTGTCAAGAACATCTTTATCTGAGCCGTAGTGGTGTTCTGAGCCTCGTCAAGAATCACAACAGCATCGTTAAGGGTCCTACCTCGCATGAAAGCTAATGGGGCAATCTGGATGATGTGCTTCTCCATCATGTCCTGAAGTTTCACGGCGGGAATCATGTCCTCCAAGGCATCGTAGAGAGGCTGCAGGTATGGGTCTATCTTATCCTTCATGTCACCAGGAAGGAATCCGAGTTTTTCACCAGCCTCCACAGCTGGTCGGGAGAGAATTATTCTCTTCACCTGCTTTTCCTTAAGTGCCTTCACAGCGAGTGCTATGGAGAGGTACGTCTTGCCAGTTCCGGCAGGTCCTACGGCAAAGAGCATATCGTCTTTCTCAAAGGCGTCAACGAGTGTCTGCTGGTTTTGCGACCGACTCTTTATTGGTTTCCCAGAGATACTGTATACGATTACCCCTTTTACAGAGTCTGCCTTCGTCTTCTGACCTTTCACAATATCGAGGATGTCTTCCTCTGAGATATTGTTGTATTTCAGAAGGTGTCGACGCATCTTCTCGATATTCTCTTCAATGGCGCACATCTCCTCTTCGTCGCCCAATAGTCTTAGCACGTCTCCTCTACCGTTTATTCTCAGTTTCGGATACAGTGATTTGAGCATCTGGAGATGAACGTTGTTCGCTCCGTAGAACATGACTGGGTCAATGTCCTCCAGAATAATATGCTTCTCTATCAATCTTTATCTTTTTTTTCGTTAAGTTATGTTTTTATAGCCATTTTTTTATGCCGAAAAGGCATGTTCCGGCAAGAAAAAGCCATTGAAAGTTAAAAATTTTCTGCAAAATTACAAAAAGGTTTTTACATTCCAATGTTTTTTTATAACTTTGTGCACCAAAAATAGAATATTTTTCAAATGAAGGTATCAAAAAATACATATTTGCAGTGTTTTGGCTATGTTGTCATACTTCTTGCATTGTATCGCTGCGCTGTCTTAGAGCGAAAAAACTTAGGAATGGCAGAGGGGTTGAACGATACTGTTCCTGCAGACTCCCTTCTCCTTGCTCATGTTGACACAATTTCCACTTCTGAGATATTGAATTTGGAAGAAACAGTGTCGAAAGGAAAATTGTCTTCGCGCAATTCTAAAGAAAATCTAATAGAAAATCCGAAAGCAAATCTGAACGAAACTCAGAATAGTAATTCAGACGTAAGTCCAAAAGGAAGTGAACCTGTAGTAGCTGCTACTTCTCACTCTAATAGGCAGCCTCATCCCATTTATAGTGTCCCTTCGTTCAAAAAAACATTCCCAGACACACAAGACGATCATCTTCAAGGTGTGAAGCAATGGGGCGTAAAGGCAGTGAAGGACCGTCAGGAGGCAGAAAAGCGAATGTCGGAACTTGTGTATATTGGTGCAAGTCCGTTCTTCTATGTAGAAAACCTCCGTCAGAGCATTCCTTATCTTGTTCCGCGTGCCGCAATCCTGCTTCATGACATTGGAACAAATTTCTTCGACTCTCTCTATGTAAAGGGAGTCCCCCTCCACAAGATCATCGTTAGCAGTGCCTTGAGAACGAAAGACGATGTCACTCGCTTGCAGAAACATAACTTCAATGCCACAGAAAATTCGTGCCATCTCTACGGCACCACGATAGATATCTGCTACAACCGTTACCTCACCGTAGCAAACCCTGCTGGCGAAAAGCGAAGGGCAGTACAGAACGACACTCTGAAATGGATTCTCTCGGAAGTGTTGCGTGACCTTCGCAACGATGGTCGTTGTTACGTAAAGCATGAGGTCAAACAGGGCTGTTTCCACATCACTGTTAGGAAATGAGTAGGTGCCCTTTCGGTAGCATTTTTTAGAAAAACAGAAAAACTATTTCAATGGAACAGAAAGTAATCATATCAACATCCCTTGAGCAGCATATCTCAGAAGCCATTGCTGCCGTTTCTCCCGACCGTCTCTTTGTCCTTTGCGACGAGAAAACATTACAGTGTTGCTGGCCGAAAGTGAACGGTTTTGACTGTCTTCATGAGGCGAAGATGATTGTTATCCCAGAAGGCGACAGTAACAAGACCTTAGAGAATGTTGCTTATGTATGGCAGGAACTTCAGAAGGGTGGGGCATCAAGACATTCGATGATGGTGAATCTCGGGGGAGGAATGGTAACAGATCTTGGTGGATTTGTTGCCTCCACTTTCAAGCGAGGCATTCATTTCATAAACATCCCAACCACTCTCCTCTCTCTCGTTGACGCTTCTGTAGGTGGAAAGACGGGATTCAACTTCGGAGGATTGAAGAACGAGATAGGTGTCTTCAATACTGCTGATGTCGTTGTTCTAGACACATCGTTCCTTGATACGCTCTCTTCAGAAGAACTTTGCTCAGGATATGCGGAGATGATAAAGCACGGACTTCTGAACTCTGATGGACGAATGCTTTCTGAACTGCTTGCCTTTGAAATTCTTTCCCCTGATTTCAAAGAACTTCAGAGAATGGTGGCTGAGTCGGTGGCTGTAAAAGAGCGGGTGGTTGAGATAGACCCTTACGAAAAAGGACTTCGAAAGGCTCTAAACCTCGGTCATACCTTCGGTCATGCCTTTGAGTCGTTCGGAATGTCTTGTGGAAAGCGTATCGACAATTCTTCTAATGAGGCAATCACTCCAATTCCTCACGGCTTTGCTGTTGCCTATGGAATTGTTTGCGAGCTATACCTTGCTTGCGTAAAAACTGGTTTTCCACAAGATGTTATGAGACAGACGGTTCGTTATATCCGTGAGTGTTACGGCAAGATGCCTATTTCATGCGATGATTATCCTACTCTCTACGAACTTATGAAACACGACAAGAAGAACACTGCCGGAGTAATCAATTTCACACTCCTTTCCGATGTCGGTGCTGTGGAGATAAACCAAGAGGCTACAAAAGAAGAAATCTATGAAGCCTTAGACTTCTTTCGTGAGAACTAACAAGTCTTATGGTCAAAGAATAAAACATCAGTCTCACGTCACCTCTTATGGTCGATGTCAATAGCATACATTATTTTTATAAAAGCATTAACAAAAAAATATTTTGAAACAGGTAAGAGCAAAGAAACAGTTGGGACAACACTTCCTTACTGACCTCGGAATAGCAAGAAGAATAGCAGATACCGTTGACGCTTGTCCAGAGATTCCTGTCCTTGAGATAGGACCGGGAATGGGTGTCATGACACAGTATCTGAAAGAGAAACCAAGACCGTTTAAGGTAGTGGAAATAGACAAGGAGAGTGTGGAGTATCTTGCAGAACGTTGGCCGGAGTTCGTACCGCAGGTAATCTCGGGCGACTTCCTTCGTATGGACCTCCACGAGGTTTTTGACGGCAAGCAGTTTGTGCTCACAGGAAATTATCCTTATGATATCTCTTCACAGATTTTCTTCAAGATGTTAGAAAACAAGGAGTTGATTCCTTGTTGTACAGGAATGATACAGCGCGAGGTGGCTCTACGAATTGCTTCTGAGCCAGGCAATAAGGCATATGGAATCCTTTCCGTTCTTATCCAGGCATGGTATGATACAGAGTATCTGTTCACTGTCGACGAAACGGTGTTCAACCCGCCTCCAAAGGTGAAGTCGGCTGTTATTCGCATGACTCGAAATAAAGTTACCGATCTTGGCTGCGATGAGGCTCTTTTCAAGCGTGTTGTGAAGACTGTATTCAATCAGCGCCGGAAGATGCTTCGCGTTTCTCTCAAGCAAATCTTCAATGGCGACTGTCAGGCTCGCCCAGAGTTCTTCACTCATCCTCTCATGACCATGCGTCCAGAGCAACTTTCTGTCCAGCAGTTTGTGGAACTTACGAACCTAGTCAGCGAGGAACTGGCTTTAAGAGTATAAAACGCTTCTTTCTCCATGTATTATAGAATAAACGATCGTCTCTCCGATATCTCAGAAGACTCTCTTAACGAAATCCTATCCCGACTCCCACAGTGGCGTCAGGATGTAGTGATGAGATATAAGCATTTCTCCAAAAGGAGGGAGTCGGCAATGGCATTCTCACTCCTTACCGACATCCTCAGGGAGGAGTATGCCATCTCCGAAGAGATTCATTTTGTTTTCGGTGAACATGGAAAGCCTTCGCTCTCTGGTTGTGAGGGCATATTCTTTAACATGAGCCATTGCAAAGAGGCAGTGGCATGTGCCGTCTCTGAACAGGAGGTAGGCATAGACATAGAGTCGCTCGGGAGATATAAACAATCCCTGGCAGAACATACACTCTCTGCTGAAGAGCTCTCCCTTCTTTCCCATGCTTCTTTCGACGGACTCTCCCCCGAGGCGTCTAAGGACCTTCTCTTCACCATTATCTGGACAAAAAAAGAGGCTGTCTTGAAACTCCTTGGAACAGGAATAACCGACAGCCTCACAAATATTCTCTCTCAGTACACAGAAACAATAGACTTTAATACGATTATCAACATTCCTAAAAAATACGTCTGTACTATAGCGACGTTCAAAACCGAAAGGTAGTCATCTTCCAACAGCCTCAGCTTTTTTTTCATTAACAATTAGGTATTTCTTTTTGTGCTGTCTCTCTTGATATAAGTGATTAATCACACCTACCTAAAGACAAAAATGTATTTTTTTGCCCAGCAACATAGTTCTTGAGTTGTTCCTTTTTGCTTGATACTCCTTGCTTGCTGTCCACATAGTTTACCAGTTGCACCTTCTTTATATTCTATAAAAGCGAATCTGAACTTTGCTGCGTTATTGTTAAATTACATTAGAAAAATGCGTAAATACGCAAAAATATTTTGCAATATGAGGGTTTTTGTTTATCTTTGCAACAGAAAAATGCGTAAATACGCAAAAATCTAATGTAAAAGTCCTATGATAGTAGAAAGAAATAAATATCTGAACCAGCTGCTTGAAAGCAGACATAACGGATTGACAAAGGTTATCACAGGAATACGACGTTGCGGCAAGTCATTCCTGCTTTTTAACCTGCTGAAGAATCGTCTTATTGACGAGGGAACTGACCGAGAGCATATCATAGAAATGCAATTCGACGATTTTGCCAACAAGAGGTATCGCAACCCTGAAGTCTTCTATGAATACGTGAAGAGCAGAATCACTGACGGCAGGAAATATTACGTCTTACTTGACGAGGTGCAGCTGTTGTCGGAATTTGTTGACGTGCTAAACGGACTGATGCGAATTGAAAATGTTGACTTGTATGTCACGGGCAGCAATGCACGTTTCCTTTCAAAAGATATAATAACAGAGTTTAGGGGAAGAGGACAACAAATTCATGTCTCACCATTCAGTTTCTCAGAGTTGATGACTTTCTTCGATGGGACAAAAGAGGAGGCATTGGAAATGTATATGAAATATGGTGGACTTCCGC
>CALZTP010000022.1 GCA_945829115.1 uncultured bacterium
GTTTTATAAAAAAGAGAGCATTAAAGAGAGTGATTAAAGAACTGATAGATATATCGAGTGATTTCGGAATGACTACTCTAACAATCGTGTTAGCATTAATACAAATTTTCAACAAAGAAGTCGGAGGACTCGATGCTGAGGAGGAGACGGTGCTTAACTTGATAAATAAAAAACAATCTGAGATGATTGCAGTTAGAAAGCATCTGAAAGACGGTGAAAGCATCTTTAGTGAAAAAGAAGTTGAGAGTTCAGGAATTTTAAAGCGCAAGAGAATGTTGCTTGAAATGATGTATAACATGACTCGTGGAGATTATCGAATTGACAACAAAGAAATCAGTGATGAAGATTTATGTGTTTCGTTTTTCGCTGTTTTAAAGTCAAGTGATGAATATGATCAGATAGGTTATGATGTCTTTTTCGGGATGATGAAGAATTTGATGAAAATAGAATTTTCAGATAAAGAGATAAGTAGAATAAAAAGGTATATACAAAATAACGGTGTTGATTATAATAATTGGCTGGACTGGCCAAGGAAGAGGTATATCAGGAAGAAGATTGCTAACGACTTGATATATCTATTCAATCAGAAGAAAAAGCTTATATTATTTCAAAAATAATACAATAAAGGGTTGCTTGTTTGCAACCTTTTTTTTTGTTTAAAACATTACTTTTTTTGTTTTTTCTAAACTACTTTTTTCGTTTTTTTTTCGTTTACCCAAAAAGTTTTTTCGTTTTTTCGTTTAAATTTTCACTTCCTTGAAAAATACTGTTCCTTTGCACCGTCAATCAGACAAATCGACGTCTGGTTGGCGGTGCTTCTTGTTTATGCCCATACCTATATATATCAGCGCGCTGGGGAGAGCAGAGGCAGGGGTACGGAGAAATATGAATGGCATGAAAAATGCTGATCATGATAACTAAGTGCAAAGGGGTAAGGATGACTGGCCAGCTCCGAGCCTCGCACAACATTTAAATAATAAAATATGGAAGTAAAAAAACAAGAAAACAATCCGAATGCTTTTAGCACTCTGCTCTTGGTGGAATTTCAACCGCAACGACAATTGCGATGTAGTTTAACAATTAAAAAACCTAATAATTATGATAACAAAGATTTTTAGAGTTGTGGCGTGCAGCGAGGCATCGACATATAAAACAACAAACGGAAACGAAAGCAAGAAGAGACAGATACTTTTGCAGGAGCATGGCGGTTACAATAACAAAGACAGTGAGTCGCAAAAGGTAAGCAACTGCCTTGTGTGTACTGTCTTTGGTAACCTCGCACAATGCTCTCTCCAAAAAAATGAGCTTGTTGTAGCATCGCTCCGATTTGCTGCACGGTACTACGAAGGACAGTGGTATCAAGATATCACAATAACAGATATAAACAAAATTAACAACAACATTTTTTAGGTGGGTTCTATTAATTCGCTTTGTCAGATTTCCGAATTATCTCTGAGAGCAGAGTGTCAGTTTCAGAGGGAGCGATGCGGGCATCGTGACCGAGGAAACTGGCAGTATGCGCCAGAGAGAAACGGAAAGATGACAAAACGTCAACCCATAATTAATAACATTTAGACGGTGGGAATTAATAGAACCCACCTTTAATTACACATTTATGAAGAAGCATGTTTTGAAAGTAAAGAAAGCCGTACTCATGTTGCAGAACGGTCTTAATAAGAACCCATATTATAAAGGTTTGTTGAGTTTGTCAGAGGACGAAAAGTCAATAACATTTGAAGAGGCGGTACCATCACCTCGAAAAGAGCAGAGTCCGAAGTTGTTTGATGGCAAGTATCTCACGATGGTGCGCAATAAGCAGGGCAAATATCAGTGTTACCTAAAGGCTTTTGACCCAAGCAAAGCTGATAACGTCATTGTGTTAGGTCAAAACGTATCTGCGGAAATCAACAAATGTTTCGAGCGTTTCAAAACTGAATAGACATGAAACAGGAAGAAAAAATAATTATGAGTGGCGAGTTAGAAGACAACTCGCCATCTCAAAAGATAAGTTTACCGCTGAGAGACAAGCTACTACCTCCGATAATTCGTGAGGTGGTTAGCAATGCTCCAGCAAACCGTAAGATACCTTGTTTGATTGCTTGCCTTAGTCCGCTTTGTGCATTGGCGACAAGAGTGCGAACCAATTACTATTACGATGGTGAGCGTATCAGCGCATTACTTTTGCAGGTAATTATCGAAGCACCTCAGTCAAGTGGTAAGCAGTTTGCAGCCGACATAGAGAAACTCATAATGGACAACACTCTAAAGTCGAAAGACCAAGAGCAGCGCAGACTTGAGCAAAACTATCGAGAGAAAAAGCGCACGCGAGCTGCTAACCAAAAGATGGAGGAAGAGCCTAAAACAACGATTCGTGTGATACCTGCAACAATATCTAAAACGGTACTTGTTAAGCGAGCCGATTACTATGAGCGTAACCTCGGAGATGTGCTATCGTTTTGGATGTTTGCCGAGGAACTTGCACAGGTAACTGACGCTGGAAAGCAGGGTTATTCAAATCTACGCACAATAATGCGAACGGCATATGATTTCGGATCTCGCTTTGGTATTGACTACGCTTCTGACAATAGTTACTCTGCCATTGTTGACATAAACATCTGCTCAATGTTTTGTACCACGCCATCAGCTTTAGATGATTACATGGACAAAAAAGCAATCGAAGGCGGTAACATCACGCGTACAGTATTATGTCAGCTGGAGGACGAGATGGGTTCTGACGGTGCGCTCTTTAAGCCTTACACAGACGTACAGCTTGCCAACATAAAATCCATCCTTGACAAAATCATGGCAGATTGTTACAAAGACGATGACACATTGCAGCCAGAGATTTTTCTCGAATCAAAGTGGCTTGAGAAAGACATTAGGACTTGGTGCGTAAGTAAAGGTGATGAAGCGTTGAAAACTGGGTCTACGGCAATAGATGTTTTTCGCAAGAGGTCATCGGTGAGTGCGTTTAGGGCAACGATGCTTTGCTATTACCTTTACATCCTCGAAAATAACGGCAAAGATGGCGGTTTGACGGAAAACCAAATACAATGGAGATGTAAGCAGTTGTATCGGTTTTTTGCAGACTACATACTGAGTACTCTACTTCGGAGATGGGGTAAACGTTTTGAGGAACTGCAAGGCAAAAGAGACACAACAGATGAAGATGGTTGTCTCCGATACCGTATCATCGATAAGCTGCCGGACACATTCACTCGCACAGAGTTCGAGGTTCTGTTACAAAAATGCAAATGCGCTTCTCCGCCAAAGGTTCTCATTTCAATTTGGAAGACAAAGAATTGGATTGTTGAAACGGAAAAATTCCAATACAAAAAAATCAAGAAGACATGATACCGAAAATATTAGTAAATAAACTTCAGGACTTGCCCATTGGGCAAGTCGCTGAAAGCTTAGGGTATGCAGTGAGTAACAATAAGTGCTTGTGTCCATTTCATGACGATACAAGGCCATCGTTAACTCTTAACCGCAAAACAAATAGATACCATTGTTTTGTATGTGGGGCGCAAGGAAATACAATAAGACTTGTTATGAAGAGTCAAGGCTGGAATTTTCATGATGCTTGTCGGTGGTTAGCAAAACAGTTTAATGTGCCTTTTGAGGATTTTAGTTCTGTCGAGTTGAAGCCACGTGAGGTTGTCAAAAAACAAAAGCCAGAGGTCAATCAAGTTGAACCGTTTTATCTGCGAGGATTGATAATGCACCGTCATCAGTTAACGAATGCAGCCAGAAAGTTTCTGTTTGATGAGCGAAAAATATCGCCGCAGGTTGTTGAAGCGTTAGGTTTATCGAGCATTGACAATCCTGTTCCCATGAGCAGCAATATGTTTGGAAGCTGGTTTAATGCTCCGTCATTGCTTATACCTTATTATGACGTTGACAACAATCTTCTCACTGTACAAGCAAGACACTTGGGCGATAAAAAAGACTTGCCACGATTCCAGTTTCCTAAAGGCTCAAACTGCCAAGTGTTCAATTTACCCGTTGTCAAAACACTTAAAGAGGGTGACGAGTTATGGATAACAGAAGGTGTTAGTGACTGTCTTGCTATGCTTAGTGCAGGCAAAAAGGCTATTGCAATACCGTCTGCCACGCTTCTGAAGCCAAAAATGGTGGAAACGATGAGGTTTTTCATTGATAAAACGTCAAAAATCAGCCTTCATATGTACCCCGATAACGATAAAGCAGGCGCAAGTTTATTTTTTGACCTTCAAAAAATGTTTCCTAAAATCGTGCATCACTCTCTGCCTCAAGGAGTTAAGGACTTTGGAGAATATTGGAAATTACTAAAAGGTTAAAAGGTTAAAAGGTTAACATTTAACTTTTGGCATTTGCAAATAAAAAAAAGTACAATTATGAAACTAATATTAATACGTAGATATAAAAACAAAGACTATATAAGGGGTGAACTATACATCGAAAACCCAGAATGCAAGATTTGCGATACGCTGGAAAATACAGCGATACACGCATCCGCAGGCGAGTATGATTTGAGTTATCAGTTATGTAAGCAACTCGGATGGAAATTTCTCAAGTTGTGCAACACCTATTGTCAGAACTGTAAGTTTTTTGGTGTGCCAAATCAAAACAAAGCACTGCCAAGATTTTGCCCGATGCTGCAAAGGGGTAATGGTGTTCACAACCGTTTTGACGGAAGGATAGTTGTCGGCAAATACCTTATACGAGGAGCAGTAATACATACCGCTGATGCCTTCAACAAAATTAAATTTTACGTTGGTTTGGCAGTCGAGATGAAGCAAGAGATGAAACTCGAAATCATTGAATAATTAAAACATCACACAATGAAAAAGATAATTAGATTTTTTATAGACCTTGGCACGGCTATCAAGTTTGGTTTGATAAGGATTTTTCCTAATCCGTCGCTCTACTTCGGTATTCTCACAGCACTCGTAACAATCGGGTGCTGCGGGCATAAGCAAATCACAGAACTTGTAAAAGAGGTGCGTACCGACACGTTTTACAACAATCGTTACAAGCATGACTCGGTGTATGTAGGCCATGAGAGGATGGTTGACAGTCGGCACGATACGGTGTTTATAACCGACCTTACAATAGAATACAGATACAAGGTGGTCTGCGACACAGTGCGCATCGTGAAGTGCGACACAATACCGTTTGTACAAAAGGTTGAGGTGACAAAGAAAGAGCCTTATATTCCTCTGCTTTACAAAATTTCATTCGTTGCTCTATCAATAATTGTTGTTTCTTTAATACTCTATTTTTTATGGCGAAAACTATTCTAACAAAACATTTCACTCTGGAGGAGTTCTCACACTCCTCCACTGCTAAAGCAAGAGGCATCGACAACACTGTGCCGAAGCAACTCGTCCCTGCACTCCGCAACCTCTGCGAGAGAGTCCTCGAACCGCTGCGTGAGCGAGTAAAAGAGCCAGTTATCATCTCCTCTGGCTATCGCTGCCCTGCCTTGAACCGTGCCGTAGGAGGCAGCAACACGTCCCAGCACATGAAGGGTGAGGCGTGTGATATCTACGTCGAGGACGTTGAGAAGCTCCGCAAATGGTTCGCAATTCTCATGGATGGCGACTTCGACCAGCTTATCTTCGAGCGAAACCGCAGGACAGGACATTGTTGGATACACGTGAGTTGCAAGCCAGATACAAGCCTTAACCGACATCAGGTGATTTATGGGTGATTGACCATTACAATTACACCATCACAATAATTTGCATACACATAAGCATTACCGACATTAGTTGATTTGTGGATATACAACAATAGGAGTAAAGTAGGGGTGACATAGTTACATCGCGATATGGAATTATGTCGCCCTTACTTTGGATTGGTGAACACGAATTGAACGAATTGAACGTGAATTGATGGCTGATTGCTGATTGATGATTGCTGATTATTGAGTGCGACATAATTCCATATATGCGACTATATGCCCCATGGTTATGATGTTCTACCCTGCTGGGGTGAGTGGCAGGGATGAGGAAATTCTTAGTTTTATAACAATAATACCATTATGATTTGAGAACTTTTTGTTAAAATCTAACTGTTAGTGACTTACGGTAGAGGAGCGAGTCCTTCCCACTGCACATCCCAGTTGCCATCTTTTGGGAATCCTGGGTTCTTCACTGTGCAGCCGTCCCATCCGGCACACATAAGTGCAATGGCAGAGAGCAGACCACCATTTCCAGGAAGATAGAGGCGCAGGCGCTCACTCTGATAGTTGTGCCCATTGTTGAGGTATGTGTTCTTCTGAACATTCAAGAGGAGAGCATCTACTGCCTTCTCTGGCTTGAGGAGTCGGGTGGCAGTCATGGCAGTCATTGGGAAGTCCCATCCCCATGATGTTGGCCAGTTCCAGTTGGCAATAATCCAATCGAGCGTATGGTTCATAATACCTTTGTTGATAAGTCTGTTTTCAGGGAAGAACCCTAAAGCCCCGAGTAAAGCAGGGTGGTCTGAAGTGGCTTTTATGTTCGTGTATGTATCTTTTGCCGACTCAGCGGCGAGATATAGCGAATCTTCGTTGAACGCCAAAGGGGAGAGAAGATTTATCAAACGATCCCAGTCTTTGTTGCGCTTTTCTCCGCAGCGTTCTCTCCAATCCTGTGCCATAGACATGGTGGTGAGCCACTGTGAAAGTTCGAAAGGCGAATTGACTGTCACTGCCGCCTTCAGTGACTCCTGTGCAGGGATGTTACCACGGAGAAAGAACCGTTTGTTCTGTTTGTCGTAGTTTGCAAAGCTGTACATGAACTGAGCGGTTTTATCAACGAGAGGAGAGAAGCGGCGGAGGAATTCGTCGTTGCGAGTGTTTCTGTAAACGAGTTCTGCCAGATAGATAAGGTGCGGCTGCTGCCATATGAGGAACGAACCCACGTTAGAAGGAGCCTCGATGCCCGATGGGTCGGTCATCTTCATCCATCTGACACCCTCGAAGCCCTGCCGTTTTGCTATCTCCCGAGCCACGGGCTCCACTGTCTCATACCATTCTAACGTCTTTGCCAGTTTCTCTGCATGTCCCCAGAGAGGTAGCCATGCCTCGTGCCAGAGAATCATTTCAAGATGGAATTTCCCATACCAAGAGTTCATGGTGAGACCAGTCTCCTGTGGAGGAATGCTTCCAGCACTCTGAATGGCGAGCAAGTACTGCGAGAGCACCACACGTCTCTCTAACTCCTTTGCCCTCGCATCTTTGCAGCGAGAGAAGTCGACGGCAGCCCCTTTTGTCCAGAAAGTCTTCCATGCCTCTCTCGACTCTTCAGCAACAGTCTCAAACGACACGTAGCTTTCTTTCGCTAAGTCAGCAACAGCATCCTTTCCTTCTTTCCCCTCAATAAATTCCACAGAGAATCCTATCTTGTTTTCTTTTGGAAGAAGAATGTAGGTATGTGCTTTTTTCATTGAGAAGGAAGCCTCCCCGTTCCAACGAATAATAATAAAATACTGTGTAGCATCGAGTGTATGGCTTACAACGGCATAATTCTTTCCAGAGGCAATGATAGAAGAGGAATGTCTCTCAGGAGCATTCCAGTTGCAAGCATCGTCTACGTGACCACCAGTAGGATAGGGCAGTCTGAGCTCTATAGGCGCATGAGGCTTCATAACTCCAGCGAAAGACGGTTCGTAGACAACGTGAGCCGACATCAAATCCCTGTTTGGGGAACATGTTGTCTGAACGGAGTATCGTTGTCCGTCGAGAGAGAAATGAGAGTATATAATGCCCTCCCAGAGGTTCAGATGCTGATAGATATCGCATATATCTGTTGCCTTCACATTGTTGCGGACGGCGGAGAAGTCAAAGCCCACGATACCCATGTGTAGACGGTGAGGATTGATGCGAAAATACTCGCTTGCCTCATGCTGTCTCTCTGGTGTCTTAAACTGGCAGGCATAAAGTTCCTTTTTTGAGTGATGCCCGAAGTCGAATGCCTTCAAGACCTCCTCAAAGCGGTAGTTTCCCGTGTTTGGGAAGGAGTGCCATCCCCATTGCGTCTGTGTTCCGAGACACACCCCACGTTTATAGTATTCAGGGAAAGATTGCAATCCTGTTGCGTCAACGGTGAATGCAAAGTCTCCGTTTCCCACTGATAGCGACGAGAGAGTGTCCATGGTGTTCACCACAGGATTGTTTCTCGTCACGAGAGCATGTCTGTCTATAGCTGCTTTTGCTTTTAATGAAAATATCGTGCAAAAGCAAAGAAATAGAATTGTTTTTCTTATCATATTTTTTTCTAAGGTTAATAAAAGATTTTTATAATTGTTTTTTCGGGATAACAAGATAGGTGTACATATCTTATGCACAGCAGTTAATTTGAAAGAATTTTTGTTTTCTGTCTGCAAAAATACAAAAAAAAAATAATATATCATTGTTTTCTTGAAACATTTGTCGATAATTCGGAAAAAAATCTTAACTTTGCATGAAAATTTATATTTTTGACATGGAACAAAACATCTGTAATAAAAATAAGAACGAGCAATCGTATGCCGAGGTGAGACCAGAAGTGCTGGAATGTGATGTTGTCCGTTTCCAGAACAACAAGGAGAAATGGGTAGCATTTATTGGTCTTCTAAACAATCGCCCATACGAGATTTTCACTGGTCTGCAAGACGATGAGGAAGGCATTGTGCTCCCTAAGAACGTCAACAAGGGAAAGATAATCAAATGCGTAAACCCCGACGGTACCAAGCGCTACGATTTCCAGTTTGAGAACAAGAAAGGCTACAAGACAACTGTGGAAGGACTTTCTGAGAAGTTCAATCCAGAATATTGGAACTATGCGAAGCTAATTTCTGGCGTGCTGCGCTACGGTATGCCCATCGACCGTGTTGTGAAGTTGATTTCCTCCATGGAGATGCGAACAGACAGCATCAATACGTGGACAGCAGGTGTGGAACGTGCTTTGAAGAAGTATATTCCAGGAAATTCAGAAGAATAACCGTCATGGCTCTCACGCACGTATACATAAAAGACTTGCGCATGCATGCCTACCATGGCGTTTTAGAGCAGGAGAGGAGTGTTGGCAATGACTATGTGGTGAATGTTTCAGTAGGATATCCGTGGGAGGAGGCAATGTTGACAGACAATGTTTCAGACACTTTGAACTATGCCGCCCTTGCCGATCTCATCACTGAAGAGATGTCAGTTCCCTCTGCTCTTCTCGAAAATGTTGCGGGAAGGATTGTGAAGCGCATACAAAGGGAGTTCCCGAAGACAGAATCCATTCGTCTGGATATCAGAAAGTCTGCTCCGCCCATGTCTCAAGATACTGATGGCTGTGGTGTGGTGATAGAGGTATAGCCATTCTGCCTTTTCTTAACGTAAGAATTTGAAAATGCAGTATAGGTAAGGCATTCGTGTCTGTTTATCGGTTGTAAGACAACAGAGAACAAAACTTATTTCAGTTCATGCGAAAAAGAATAACATTTTTACTCGTAATAATACTTATTGCAATGGAAGCCTTTGCTGCTCTTGGCGGACGGTTCACCTTAGTGATTGATGCTGGTCATGGCGGAAAAGACTCTGGTGCAAAAGGCAAATATTCCCTTGAGAAGAACATCAATCTCAAGGTTGCCCTTGCTTTTGGACGCTATGTTGAGAACAACTGTCCAGACGTGAATGTTATCTACACGAGAAAGAAAGACGTTTTCGTTCCACTCCATGAGCGAGCGAATATCGCCAATAAGAACCATGCAGACGTTTTTATCTCCATACATACCAACGCCATAGAGGGAAGTCGCAGCATCCGTGGTTTTGAAACCTACACGATGGGTATGAGGCGTGCTGACGAGAAGTTGTCTGCTGCGCAACGTGAGAACTCCGTTATCACCATTGAGGACAACTACCAGCAACGTTATGCTGGCTACGACCCTTCTTCTCCAGAGTCAGAGATTATGTTCGAGTTTATAAACGACAAGAACATGGAGCAGAGTGTGAAGCTGGCAAAGCAAGTGCAGCAGAACGTGTGTTCTATTGCCAAGCGCCAGAACAAGGGTGTTAAGCAGGATGTCTTCCTCGTGTTGCGTGAAACCTCTATGCCCGCCTGCCTCATAGAACTCGGATATATCACCACTCCTGATGAGGAGCGTGCTCTGAACAATGAGGAAACAATAGACCGCATTGCCTATGGCATTTACTCTGCCTTTGTGAAATACAAGGACAAGAACAAAGTCACCGTTCCGCCTTACATCTCGCCAGTGGCAAAGAGTGATTCTGAAAGAGAATCAGTGCAAGTCTCTGACGATAAACAATCTAAGGAGATACGCTCAGACGAAAGAAGGAATGTGTCAAAGGACCGTGATCAAGCGGTAAAGGACCGTGACCAAGATGTTAAGAATAGAGACCAAGCAGTAAAGGACCGTGATCAAGCAGTAAAGGACCGTGACAGAGTAGCCGAGGCTGTGGAAAATCAGGAGAAAGCTAATGCTCCAGTTTTCAAGGTGCAGTTCATGACAGGACTGAGGGTGCTCCGCCAAGGTGCCAAGGAGTTCAAAGGTCTTAAGAACGTGGGGCATTACAAGGAAGGTGGAACCGTGAAGTTCACCGTTGGTGAGTTCAGCAACTTCCGTGAAGCCCAGAGCTACCGGAAAGAGATTGTGAAGCTATTCCCTGGTGCTTTTGTGGTTGCTTTGCAAGACGGCAGGCGCATTGACATCAATGCAGCGAGAAACTGGCGATAGACATCCATTCTGCCTCCCAGTCGGAAAAAACATGAAAGAAAACGATTTTCTGGGAAAAAATGTTTTCCAAGAAAATCGAAATTAGTTACACAAGGTTTTTTTACACCTTATTTAATATAGTGTATATTATGGCAAAATATTTTACAAAAGAAGTTAAGATAGCCCTTACGGTTATATGCGCAATAATTGTGCTGTTTGTGGGAATGAATTTCTTGAAAGGGATAATAGTGTTCTCTGACGATGTGTCTTACAAGGTGTTGATGAAGAACATCAACGGTCTGTCTGCTTCCAGCCCAGTATATGCCGACGGATTCCAAGTGGGAGTGGTAAGAGATATCGTTTACAAATATAATGACGAAGAAGGAGGAATAGAAGTCATTGTAGATGTCGACAAGCAACTACGCATTCCGCAGGGCTCTACAGCCGAAGTGGAGTCAGACATGATGGGAAATCTGAAACTGAACATCCTCCTCGCCAACGATCCACGCCACAGAATAGAACCGGGTGGAGTAATTATTGGTGGGCTCTCAGCAGGCATGATGGATCAGGTGGCAACCATGCTCCCTATGGTTCAGGCAATGCTTCCGAAACTGGACTCTATTCTCACGAATATCAACATCCTTGTTAGTGACCCTGCCCTGAAGACTATTCTTAGCAACACAGCACAGGCAACAGAGAATCTCAACCGCACCTCTTCTCAGCTGCATGATATGATGGCTGTGATGGAGAAGAGAATGCCTTCCATAATGGAGAATGCCGACAAAACTCTCGCCAACGCACAGACCATCACGGGAAAACTCTCTCAGGTGGATATAGAAGGCACCATGGCGAGTGTGAACGCAACTTTAAAGAACTGTCAGAATCTTACGAACACGATACAGTCTGGAGAAGGAACCTTGGGAAAACTCCTCACCGACCCTTCCCTTTATATAAACCTCAACAACACCATGCGTGATGCAGACTCTCTGCTCATAGACCTCAAGGCTCGTCCGAAACGCTATGTGCATTTCTCTCTCTTCGGAAGCAAGACAAAGTAAAGAACCGGGGGGGACTGTGTGCCTTCTTCTTTAACCAGGGGACTTCTGCTTACTCTTCGAGTGTGTGAGCAGGCTGTTTATACCTTTAGTTAGTTGAGGTGTGCGAAGAATGCTGGTTTTCGAAGGTGCAGATATTACTTTCATAACAATTAACCTAAGAATTTTTATTAATAAGCTACTGCTGTGTCAGACTATAAACAGCTTTGGGAAAATGCTCTGCATACTATATGTCAGAGCCTAACAGAAATGGGCAAGGGTGAAGACTACGAAAAGTGGTTCAAACCTTTGCTATTCGAATCTTTTGATAAAAAAGAAGAACGACTCATCATAAGTGTGCCTACAGCCGCTTACAGTGAGTATATAGAGAAAAACTATTTGCAGCTGATGGGAAGAACGCTTATTCCGCTCTTCGGAAAACGGCTGCGAATGGGGTATCGTATCACCGTGGATAGAGAGAACAACCAGAGTGTTCTCCAAGACCAAGGGCAGGAGATGGTGAACGCCAGAAAGGCGGGTGTGCAAAAGCCTTCACCATTACCAGATGTAGACCCTCAGTTAGATATGAACCTGAACTTCCGGAACTATATCGAGGGTGAGTCAAACAAGCTCTCGCGCTCTGTCGGTCTCAGTGTTGCAGAGCATCCAAAGACCACGAAGTTCAATCCGATGTTCGTCTATGGCGCTTCGGGAGTGGGGAAGACACACCTTATTAATGCTATTGGTGTGCGTGCAAAGGAACTATACCCTAATCTCCGTGTCCTCTACGTCTCTGCACGTATCTTCCAGCAGCAATACACCACTGCCGTGCAGCAGAACACGGTGAACGACTTTATTGCCTTCTATCAGACGCTCGACATGCTCATCGTAGACGATATCCAGGAATGGGCAACCGTAGCAGCTACGCAGAACACGTTCTTCCATATCTTTGATTTCCTCTTCCGTCATCAAAAGAGAATCATACTCGTCTCAGACCGTTCTCCTGCCCAGTTGAGGGGAATGCACGAAAGACTGATAACACGTTTCGCATGTGGTGTGACAATAGAGATAGAGCGTCCAAACACACAGCTCTGTGCAGACATTCTTCGCAGCAAGATACGTCGTGACGGCTTGTCTGGAGTGATACCAGAAGATGTTGTTCTATATATTGCAGAAACCGTGAAGGGAAGTGTCAGAGACCTTGAGGGTGTTATAAATTCTCTTATGGTATATTCTATCGTAGATAACGCCGACATTGACTTGAAGTTAGCAGAGAAAATCGTGAGACGTCTGATAAACATCTCCGACGAACCTATTACTCTTGATATTATTGTAGACATTGTCTGTGAACACATGAATGTAACACAACAAGATATCAATGGTAAAAGCCGTAAGAAGGATATTGTGCTGGCAAGACAGATCGTGATGTATCTTGCTCAGAACAAGACGAGCATCCCTGCAACCAGAATAGGGCGTCTGATTGGTGGTCGCGACCATTCAACTGTTATTCACAGCTGTCGGAAGATTGAAAAGGCATTAGAAAAAGACAAGGACCTAAAGACTCTCATAAACACCATCACCAAGGCCTTGAATCAGACAAAATAAATTCTCTCAACGCAAGAAACTGATTGCGGGAAGATGTCACAGATTCACGCCACGGTGATGCTGTGAAGGAGGAAAGAATAAGGTGAAGGAGGAAAGAATAAGGTGAAGGAGGAAAAAAGTTGTAAAAAGAGTAACAGTAAAAGGGAGGAGAGAAAAGGGGGTATAAAAAATCTGGTGCTATACTCAGCGTACCACACCAGACAAGCAACATGCATTTAAATATCTTTTTTTGTGCTGCAAAGTTAAGCATTTTAATTTAAACTGACAAGAAAAATAACAAATTTTTTTCATGAAATGCAGAAAAACATGCGTTTTTTGTTGATTTTGTTACATTTTCTTTATTGTTAATACGTCTATTTCTTACTTTTCATCATAAAGATGATTATGTCAGTGTGAAAAGAAAGAGAATTTGAAAAAACAACTGTTTACGTGTGAAGAAAACAATTTTCCTTGACTTGCGTCATGAAATGAAACGCTTTTTATTAACAGAACACCTTTTTTGTGCGATTTTCTGTGCTTTTTTTAAGATAATCGGCAAGAATACGCTTTTTTTGTGGTAAATTGTGTGAAAACCTTGAGTTTTCTTTGCAAATATTTCTTTTTTTTATTAACTTTGCCGTAGAAACTAACTATTAAAAAGGCGAACAAGAAGGATTCAAGGCTTTCACTTAAAATAAAGAGTGCCGTTGACCTATATCAACCATTAGAAGACCAAAGAATCCGCTTTTGCCAATACGTAAAAAAATATTCACTAATTATAAACCTTGTTATTGACCTATGAGTTATCTGAAGTTTGAAAAAGCCACGATGACAAACCTCCAGGCGGCATTGCAGAAAGAACTTCTGCGCACAAACCGCTCAGGTGCCTACAGCTGCTCAACACTCGTAGACTGTAATACACGAAAGTATCACGGACTGCTGGTAACCCCTGTGCCAGAAATAGACGATGAGAACCATGTATTGCTTTCTTCGCTCGACTGCAGTGTGGTGCAGCATGGAGTAGAGTTTAATCTTGGCCTCCACAAGTATCAGGGAAACACTTACTCTCCTAACGGACACAAGTACATCCGTGAGTTCAACTGCGATGTTGTGCCAACCACCTTGTACCGGGTTGGTGGTGTGATTCTTAAAAAGGAACTGATTTTCCAGCACCATGAAGACAGAATCCTCCTACGCTACACCTTGGTGGACGGACCGTCACAGACTATTCTGCGATTCCGACCTTTCCTCGCTTTCAGAAGCGTGAATGACCTTTCACACGAGAACGGTGTCGCATCTCGTGAATATCAAGAAGTGGAGAACGGTATCAGCACTTGCATGTATGAAGGATATCCAAATCTCTTCCTCCAGATATCAAAGAAGAACGAGTTCATCTTCATCCCTGACTGGTATAGAGGAATAGAATATCCAAAGGAGTTGGAGCGTGGCTACGCCTTCCAGGAAGACCTCTACGTGCCAGGATACTTTGAGCTTACCATCAAGAAAGGCGAGAGCATCGTTGTTGCTGCCTCTACCACAAAGAGTAAGCCGTCAACACTGAAGAAACTATTCGACGATGAAGTGGAACATCGCCCCGTTAGAGACAATTTCTATCATACTCTCATCTGCTCAGCAAGGCAGTTCTTCGTGAACAAACCTTCGGGAGATTATATCCTTGCCGGATACCCTTGGTTTAAGTGTAGGGCAAGAGATACATTCATCTCTCTCCCTGGACTAACACTTGCTGTTGAGGAAGTTGAGAACTTCGAGAAATATATGGACACAGCCGGAAAGGCTCTCAACGATTTCCTAATCGGAAAACCTCTTCAGCACGAAATAGCAGAGATAGAAATGCCAGATGTTCCACTCTGGGCAGTATGGGCTCTGCAGCAGTATGCTCGCAAGGTGGGCAGAGAGAAATGCTACGAGAAATATGGCAATCTCCTCAACACCGTTATTTCTGCAATCGAAAACGGAAAGCATCCTAACCTTTATCTTGAAACAGACTCTCTGCTGAAGATAAACGGTGCGGAGAGAGCAATGACGTGGATGAACTCAAGCGTCTATGGACGCCCTGTGGTTCCTCGTTCTGGATATGTCGTTGAAATAAATGCGCTTTGGTATAACGCACTGAAGTTCGCTGCAAACATGGCGGAAAAGCGAGGCAACGCACAAGCTATCGAGCATTATGAGGCTCTCGCTGAAAAGGTGCGCGAGAGCTTCCAGAGCATCTTTGTAAACGAAAGCGGATACCTTTGGGACTATGTCGACAATGGAGTTGCAAACGTAGAGGTTCGCCCGAACATGATCTTCGCAGTGGCTCTTGAATATTCTCCACTCGACAAGGAACAACAGAAGTCTGTGGTTGATTTCTGCACACGAGAGTTGCTAACAACAAAGGGACTCCGTTCACTCACACCAAAGAGCGGAGCTTATAACCCAATGTATATCGGCACACAGAACCAGCGTGACTGGGCTTACCATCAGGGAACTGTATGGCCATGGCTCGGATGCTTCTACATGGAGAGTGTGTTGAAGATATACAAGCGTTCACGACTGTCGTTCATTCAGAGACAGATGGTGGGCTTCGAAGAAGAGATGTACTACCATGCTATTGGCACCATGCCAGAGCTTTTCGACGGCAACCCTCCTTTCTCTGGACGTGGAGGTTCAGCCTTCGCGATGAACGTGGCTGCGCTGCTTCGTATGTCTAAATTACTTGAGTCTTACACATTATAATATACGGAGGTTGCTACTATGAAAATACTGATGTTTGGATGGGAGTTCCCTCCTAAGATATACGGTGGACTGGCAGTCGCATCGTACGGTATCACAAAAGGACTCTCACTGCAGGGAGATATAGAAACTACATTCTGCATGCCGAAACCTTGCGGCGAAGAGGAAAAGTTCCTGAAGATTATCAACATGTCTCAAGTGCCTATCGCATGGAGAGATGTGCAGTATGACGATATCAAGGACAGATTCGTGGGACATACTGCTGAAGACTACTACCGCTTCAGAGACCATATCTATTCTGACTTTAACTACATGGCGGGACTCGACGATCTCGGATGCATGCAGTTCGCAGGTGGATATCCAGGAAACCTGCACGATGAGATAAACAACTTCTCTATCATTGCAGGAGTGTTGGCGAGGTCAGAGCAGTTTGACATGATTCATGCTCACGACTGGCTCACCTTCCCTGCTGGAGTGCATGCAAAGATGGTGAGCGGAAAACCGTTGTGCATTCACGTTCACGCAACAGACTTCGACCGCTCAAGAGGAAAGGTGAACCCAACCGTTTATTCTATTGAGAAGAACGGTATGGACCATGCTGACTGCATCATGTGCGTCTCTGAGCTTACAAGACAAACCGTCATTCGAGAGTACCATCAAGACCCAAGAAAGTGTGTGGCAATGCACAATGCTGTTTATCCGCTTTCTGAAGAGTATAGGAATATTGTGCCTCACAAGATTCCTGGAGAGAAGGTGGTTACTTACCTTGGACGTATCACCATGCAGAAAGGTCCAGAGTATTTCATCGAAGCTGCTAAGCTCGTAATAGAGCGTACAAATAACGTAAGATTCTGCTTCGCTGGCTCAGGAGATATGATGAATGCGATGATAGAACTCGCTGCTGCATACGGAATTGCAGATAGATGCCACTTCCCAGGCTTCCAGCGCGGAAAGCAGGTATATGAGTGCTACAAGAATTCAGATGTCTTCGTAATGCCTTCTGTTAGTGAGCCATTTGGAATTGCACCTCTTGAAGCTATGCAGTGTGGATGCCCATCTATCATCTCTAAACAGTCTGGATGTGGCGAGATTCTCACCAATGTTCTGAAGGTTGACTATTGGGATGTGCATGCCATGGCAGACGCAATCTATTCCCTCTGCACAAACGACGGTTTCCATCAGTATATCGCTGAGGAGGGAATCAAGGAAGTCGACCAAATCACATGGGAGAAGGTGGGATGGCGAATACGACAGTGCTACGACCAGCTGCTTGCCAAAGGCTGGTTCGATAACGAGGAGTATCTTGCCAACTACATAAAGTAAGCATTCCCACGTAATTAGTGTTCTGGTGGAGAAAGAAATCAATGCTCCACCACTAAGCAGGTGTAAAGAATCTTACACACCTTCTTATTAACAAGAATATCAATCCTCTTCTCATTTTCTCTTGAGAAGAAAAAATACGTCCAAAAACAATGAAAACAATATGTCTGTATTTTGAGATACATCAGATAACCCATCTCAAACGTTACCGCTTCTTCGATATCGGTACCGACCATTACTACTACGATGACTATGCTAACGAGAAGAGCATAAACTACATCGTTGAGAACTCATACAACCCTGCACTTGACGCACTCCAGGAGATGATAAACAATAACCCGGGATTTAAGGTGGCGTTCTCTATTTCTGGTGTTGGTATGGAGCAACTCGAAATGCACGCTCCGCAGGTTATTGAGAAACTGCAGAAACTAAATGAGTCAGGAAGGGTGGAATTCCTCACAGAACCATACTCACACGGTCTTGCTGGTCTCATTAACGAGGATAGTTTCAAGCGCGATATTGAAAAAATGTCCGACAAGATTCAGGAGTACTTCGGACGCAGACCTACCGTAGCGAGAAACTCTTCACTCATCTATACCGATGAGATTGGAGCCATCGTTGCTTCACTCGGCTATAAGGGAATGCTGACAGAGGGCGCTAAGCATGTGCTCGGTTGGAAGTCTCCACACTATGTCTATAACTGTAATCTCGCTCCTTCACTAAAACTCCTGCTCAGAGACGTGAACCTCTCTGACGATATCTCACTCCGCTTCAACAATTCAGAGTGGGAGGGATATCCACTTATGGCTGATAAGTACATAAACGATATCGCTTCTTGTCCAGCAGAAGAGCAGGTGGTGAACATCTTTATGGAACTCTCAGCACTCGGAATAGCACAACCGCTCTCAAGCCATATTCTCGACTTTATCAAGGCACTCCCTGCTTTCGCAGCAGAAAAGGGTCTCGAATGGGCTACGCCAACAGAGATTTTCGACTCTGTCCCTTCTGTGGGTACGCTCGATGTGCCTGATTCTCTCTCTTGGGTTGACGAAGAGCGCGACTGCTCTGTATGGCTCGGAAACCAGATGCAGCGCGAGGCTTTCAATAAGCTCTATAGTGTTGCAGACCGTCTGCTCATAGCAAAAGACCCTCGTCTCCTTCAGGACTGGGACTACCTCCAGGCAAGCAACAACTTCCGCTTCATGACAACAAAGCCTTCAAATGCACTCATCGACCGTGGTATCTATGATGGTCCGTTCGATGCGTTCACAAACTATATGAACATCCTCGGCGATTTCATTAGTCGTGTGCGTGCCCTCTATGGAGGTATTGAGAATGAGGAGCTGAACAACATGCTCACCACAATAACAAACCAGACAGAGGAAATTGAAAAGCAGCAGAAGGAAATTGAACGTCTCCAGCTCAAGCTCGCAAAACTTCTACCTGATGCAGAAGACGCTCCTAAGAAGCCTGCAAAGAAGGCAGCTCCTAAGAAAGCAACAGCAAAGGCTCCTGCAAAGAAGGCAGCCAAGAAGGCTGAATAACATTCCAGACTTCTATTTCCGCCTCTCCAATGCAAACAATTAGAGAGCGGGAATAAGAGGAAAACAAAAAACAAGGGGTATATCAATGGCTCTAAGCTCGTTGATACACCCCTTTTTTATGGGCAACGAAGAAAAAATAACCTTCCAGCTTTCTTCCAAAGTCCCAATTCTCCAGCTTTAACCTCCCAGTCTTCATTTTTATCCTTGGCGTTACAACGCCAAAAAGATTTAGGGTGGTTCTATAAATCTCCAACCCTTTATAGGAACGGCCCTAACAGATGTGCAAACCAACCGCGGAATCTTTGCCATGGCGTGCGCCATTTTTTGTATGTCCCCTTCTCGAGTTTGAAAGAGTCTTTCTTGTCTTTTTCAAACATATCGATGAGTTGGCGAGTGACATGCTCATCAATAATTGCAACATTCTCCTCGTAATCGCATCTCAGACTTCTTGCATCAAGGTTTGTTGACCCTACGGTGCAGAATTTCCCATCAACCATAATCACCTTCGTGTGATGGAAGCCTGGCTGATACACCCACACCTCACAACCTTTCTTCTGCAGCTTGTTGGCATTGTAGAAGACACAATCGGGAGTGAGCGGAATATCACTCGGCTCTGCAATCATAATCTGAACCTTCACCCCACGCTCCACAGCATTCACGATTGCCTTTCTGATTTTTGGAATCAGCGTGAAATAAGGATTTACGATCTGTATCGTGTCACGAGCAGAATTCAGAGCATGGTAATAGAACTGCCTAACAGCATTCGGAGTTCTGTGAGGCTCACGGTTCACAATTCCACAAAGCATCTTCCCCGTGGTTGGCAGCGAGTCACGCTTTAGATTCAGAACATCTTCTATGCTCTTCCCACCTTGGAAATATTCCTCGCCAGACAACTGCTCACCCGTGGTCTTCTCCCACGCACGGAAGAAAATCTCCTGAAGTGTGTTCACCTCTTCTCCTTCCAAACGGCAATGCATATCCCTCCATTCTCCAACAACCTCAGTGCCATTGATGTAATAGTCTGCAACATTCATGCCACCCGTGTAGGCAATTCGCCCATCTATCACCACAATCTTCCTATGGTCACGCCCAAAGATATGGTTCACCCAGGGAAAGCGGATAGGGTCAAACTCATGTATCTCTATCCCTCGCTCCCTAAGACTCTTCACATGGTGCTTCTTTAGAGGCTGATTGTTAGAAGAATTTCCGAAAGCATCGTATAGGGCACGTATCTTCACACCCTCCTTCGCTTTCTCTGCAAGAATATCAAAGAGAAGCATTGCTATTGAGTCGTTCCGGAAATTGAAATACTCAAGGTGAACAGAATGCTTTGCCTGACGTATTGCAGAGAACATATCGTCGAATTTCTCCTGACCGTTTCTAAGCAGTGTGACGGTGTTATTCCTTGAGAACGAGACACCTTCCTCCTGCAGTTTCTCCACAATAATGATGTCTGCTGACTGAGTTTTAAACCCTTCTCCGCTTGCTTCGCTAATCAGAAACTCACTTTCTATACAGTCTGCAGAAAATGCCTTGCTCCCCTCTCCAACCTCCAGTCCCTTCTCTGTCTTTTGTTCCGCAAAGCCGTTTGTTGAGAATAGGGAAAAGGAAAGAAAAAGTGCAACGAGAATAGTCTTATGCCATTGTTTTCTTACATGTTCATTCATTGTTTTACCTCGTTTTTGTAAAAAACGCTGCAAAGTTACAAAAAAATACCCAGAAAACCTTGTGACATTAAAAAGTTTTTGCTATTTTTGCCATAGAAAACGAATTTATGTCATTTTTCAGACGAAAATCCATATTTTTAAGTGTATGCACACCTAATGAAGATTCGACAAAAAACAGACGAAACATGACAAAAGAAACACTGTTCACTTACAAAATAAAAGAATCAGAATTATGAACATAATAGCAGACGGAGGGAGCACAAAAATCGACTGGATACTATACGATGACAGTGCTGTTCTCGCACGGTGGCAATCGCCCGGACTAAACCCTTCTTTGCTTTCAAAAGCAGAGATTATGCCCTCTCTACAAGAGCAAAGGAAAGAAATTCCTGCTGGTAAGGAGGTTAGGAAGATAGAATTCTACGGAGCCGGTTGCACCGTAGTAGCCTCAAAGGTCATGACAGAATGCTTTCAAGAAGTGTTTCCAGAAGCAGAGGAGGTAATCACAGGAAGTGATATCATCGGTGCTGCAAGAGTGCTGCTGGGAGAGAACAAGGGAATAGCATGCATACTCGGAACAGGAGCAAACTCCTGCCTTTGGGACGGAACGCAGATTGTTATGCAGACACCAGCACTCGGATATATCCTTGGCGACGAGGGCTCTGGAGCTGTGCTTGGAAAGATGTTGGTGAATGCGTTGTATAAAGGCGCCTTGCCAGCGAGAGTGAAGAAAGCTTTTGAAGAATCTTACTCCATAGATATGTTCCGTGTGATAGAGAATGTCTACCGAAAGCCGAACGCAAATGTCTGGCTTGCTTCACTAACACGCTTTATAGCAGAGCATATTCAGGAGGAGGGCATGGAGCAGCTGGTGATGGAAAATTTCAACCTCTTTGTGAACAGGAACATTCTTCCTTACCGATGTCCAGAGTGCCCCGTGTCGTTTGTGGGAAGTGTGGCATACCATTTTTCCAAACAGTTAGAGAAAGCACTTCATGCCAACGGACTCTCACTCGGAAAAATCGTACAGTCACCTCTCGATGCTTTCCTTCCATAGAAGTTGCTTTCCTTCCATAGAAGTTGCTTTCCTTCCATAGAAGTTGCTTTCCTTCCATAGAAGCATCTTTCCTTCCATAGTAGTTGCTTTCTTTCCATAGAAGCATCTTTCCTTTCATAGAAGTTGCTTTCTTTCCATAGAAGTTGCTTTCCTTCCATAGAAGCATCTTTCCTTCCATAGTAGTTGCTTTCTTTCCATAGAAGCATCTTTCCTTTCATAGAAGTTGCTTTCTTTCCATAGAAGTTGCAGGCGAGTATTAAAGAAATACAAAGATCAACATATAATGAGAAAAATAATAATCCTTTTTCTAATCCTTCTCCCAATCTCTTCGAGGGCGTACAATATTATATATACAAGTGTCGACAGCATACGAATAGAGAGAATGCTCTGTGAGGCACGGGAGCTGCCCTCAGAAACAAACTATATGTTGCATTTCGCAAAGGCATTCCTCGGTACTCCATATGTGGCACACACACTCGACTGTTACCCAGAAGAGAATCTCGTGGTGAACCTCTCTGGCATGGACTGCACAACGTTCATGGAGACTGTTCTCTCGCTCTCTCTCTGTTCCCTTGAGCAGAAAACCTCTTTCCGTGACTTCTGCAATTTCCTTCGAATGATTAGATATTCTCGTGGGGAGGTTTCATACCTTCACAGAAACCACTACCTTTCAGGATGGATTGAAGAGAACGAAAAGCAAGGATTCGTAAGTTCTTTTTCCCCACAAAACACCCCTGCTCTACAAAACACCCCTGCACCAACACCCCCGCATTCCTGCCCTGCCTGGTATCTTTCGACTTGGTCGAAAGAAAAAACCACCCCTGCCATTCAACGTCTGAACATCAACTACATGTCTACACATGTAAAGAAATACACCATGCTCACAAACCACCCAGAGTGGATTGCTGGCATAAAAGAAATGGAAAAGGCATACTGTGGAAAGGAGCACGCATACATCCCGAAGCATGCTCTCTTCAACACCGAGCAGTTGCGAGAAACCATCTCCGATGGAGATATACTCCCAATCTTGACCTCCATTCCCGGTCTTGACACCTCACATGTTGGCATTGCCCTTTGGAAAGACGGGAAACTATTCCTCTTGCATGCCTCGTCGAGGTGGAAAAAGGTGGTGATAGAGCCACAGCCTCTTTCCCTTTACATGAAAAGTCAGCCAAAACAAATCGGTATCAGGGTTGTGAAAATAGCCAAAAACCGTCAGAGGCGATAAAAATGCCCTTTTTCGCCTTGTTATGGAATTTTTTGCTGTTTTGCGAGGTTTTCTTTCTCTAATCAGCAAAAAAAGCCTAAAATACTAAATCTTTTTCTCTTTTTGCTTCGCTTTTTGGTAAAAAAAACGTACTTTTGTATCTTGAAAACAATATTTTTGAAAAAAAACAAAACATTATAAAAAAAATAAATGGATATTACTAAGACAATTGATAACGATAGAATTCTTCAGATAGACATTGAAGAAGAGATGAAGTCAAGCTATATTGACTATTCTATGTCGGTTATCGTAGCACGTGCACTCCCTGATGTCCGAGACGGATTCAAGCCTGTTCATCGCCGTATCCTATACGGTATGAAAGGAATTAACAACACAAGTAATCAACCTTACAAGAAATGTGCTCGCGTGGTGGGTGAGGTGCTCGGTAAATACCACCCTCATGGCGACTTTTCTGTATATGGAGCTCTCGTACGTCTTGCACAAGACTGGAACATGCGTTACACCCTTGTCGACGGACAAGGAAACTTCGGCTCTGTGGACGGTGACTCTGCAGCTGCCATGCGATACACTGAGTGTAGGCTGTCAAAGATGGGCGAACATATCATGGACGACCTTGAAAAGGAAACAGTCGACATGACAAATAACTTTGACGACTCTCTACAAGAGCCTACTGTGATGCCAACCAAGATACCAAACCTCCTCGTAAATGGCGGAAACGGTATTGCCGTCGGTATGGCAACAAATATGCCTACACATAACCTCGGCGAAGTGATTGACGGCTGTTGCGCATACATCGACAATCCTGATATTGACACCGACGGACTGATGAAGCACATCAAAGCACCAGACTTCCCAACCGGAGCATATATCTACGGTATTCAGGGTGTGAAAGATGCCTATGAAACCGGACGCGGACGTATCGTAATACGTGCAAAGGCAGAAATAGAAAGCGATGAGCAACACGACAAAATCGTGGTTACTGAAATTCCTTACGGAGTCAATAAGGCACAACTCATAGAATATATCGCTGACCTTGTAAAGGAAGGAAAGATAGATGGCATTGCAAACGTAAACGACGAAACAGGCAGACAAGGAATGCGAATAGTTGTTGACTGCAAACGCGACGCAAACGCAAACGTCATTCTTAACAAACTGTTTAAAATGACTGCATTGCAGAGCTCTTTCTCTGTAAACAATATCGCTCTCGTAAACGGCAGGCCTCGTCTCCTCAATCTAAAAGACTGCGTGAGATACTTCGTAGAGCATCGTCACGACGTCACCATTCGTCGCACAAAGTTCGACCTGAAGAAAGCACAAGAGCGTGCACATCTCCTTGAGGCACTCATCACTGCCTGCGACAATATCGATGAGGTTGTTCACATCATTCGTGGTTCAAAGACTCCTGCTGAGGCTGTTCAGAAACTCATGGACCGTTTCGCCTTCGACGACGTGCAGGCAAAGTATGTTGTTGACATGCGACTCTCACAGCTCACCGGTCTTCGCATGGACCAGTTGCATAATGAGTACGATGAACTCATGAAGCGCATAGAATATCTCCAGAACATCCTCGACGACCCAGAGCTCTGCAAGAAGGTTATGAAAGACGAGCTCAACGAGGTTAAGGAGAAATATGGCGATGAGCGTCGCACGGAGATAAAATACTCCAGCGAGGAGTTCAACCCAGAAGACTTCTATCCAAACGACCCTGTTATCGTCACAGTCTCTCACATGGGATACATAAAGCGCACCGCACTCTCCGAATTTAAGGAGCAGGGCAGGGGAGGAGTGGGCTCTCGTGGCACGAGAACTCGCGAGCAGGACTTCACCGAGGCTATCTATCCAGCCACCATGCACAACACCATGCTCTTCTTCACCAAGAAGGGTCGCTGCTACTGGCTTAAGTGCTACGAAATCCCAGAGGGAAACAAAGACTCTAAGGGACGTGCCGTTCAGAATATGCTCAACATCGAGCCTGACGACCAGATACAGTCCATCCTCCGTCTCCGCGGCCTTGACGAGGACTTCGTGAACAGTCATTATGTCATCTTCTGCACAAAGAACGGAACTGTCAAGAAGACTTGTCTGAAGAGCTATTCTCGTCCACGCTCAAACGGACTTATCGCCATCAACCTCCTTGAAAACGACGACCTCGTAGACGTTCGCCTCACAAACGGCAGAAACGAGCTCATCATAGCATCTCGAAACGGTCGTGCAGTGAGATTCCACGAAAACCAGATACGCTCCATGGGACGTGTCTCTACCGGTGTTCGCGGCATGTTGCTCTCTGGTGACGACGATGAGGTAGTAGGCATGATTGTTGTCAACAAGTCTCACGAGGAGTCTGTTCTCGTTGTTTCTGAGAAGGGCTACGGAAAGCGCACACCTATCGACATGACAAACGAAGAGGGTGGAGTAGACAATATCTACCGCATCACGAAGCGTGGCGCAAAGGGTGTGAAGACTCTCGACATTACAGAGAAGACAGGAAAGATGGTTGCCATCAAGAACGTCACCGACGAGAACGATATCATGATCATCAACAAGTCGGGAATCGTTATCCGCCTCTCCATGAAGGAATGCCGCCTCCAGGGTCGTGCCACTCAGGGTGTTCGCCTTATAAACCTCACGAAGAAGAACGATGTCATTGCAAGTGTCTGCAAGGTAATGGGTTCTGAACTCGAAAGCCTTGTTGAACAGGAGAGTCGTGCGGCATGGGCAAAGATAAATGGTGAGGAGGAAGAGGCTGATGCCGTTCTCCCATCTTCTGATCCTGCTACCTCTTCTCCAATGATTGAACTTGCAGACGATGAACCAATCGATGAACCAATCGAAGGCGAGGAACCAATCGAAGGCGAGGAACCGTTGACAGAATAAAAATTCTTCATAGAATATATTTCTTGTCAGAAAAACTTCTTGCCAGAAAAATTCTAATTAACAATATTATATTAACTCATTATCACATTTATGAAGAAATTAATGGTTATGGCTGCTGCGCTCACAATGGCATTGGCAGCAAATGCTCAAACTTCACCAGAGGCAAAGGCAATCAAGAAGATGAAGTCATATGCTGAGGTGCAGGAGGCACTCAAGGCGAACGAGGCTAACTTCGGAAACGACGATAAAGCTTTCGTCTACAACAAGCTCGTTGATCTCGCCATCTCTGAAAGCGAAAAGGCAGAGAAAGCATCTATCGAGGCTCAGCTGGCAAATAACGAGCAGCTCCAGCAGGAGATGTCGTTAGCAAAGAACACTGCTGGTCTCAACGCTATCGAGAACGCCCTCAAGTGTAATGCTGTCGATGCGGCAGGAAAGTTCCGTAAGAAGAACGCTTCTCGACTCATGACAATACGTAACTCAATGGTTCAGGCTGGTCTTGACCGCTACAACACAAAAGACTACGCAAACGCAACAAAGTACTTCGGAGCTTTCGTGGAGACTCGCCACGATGCACTCTTCGCAGAGGCTGACTTCTCTACAGAGCAGAACTTCGGTCAGATTGCTTACTATGCTGCCCTCGCTGCTTACTTCGGAAAGAACATGGCAAAGTGCAACGAGTATTCTGACATCGCACTAAAGTCTCAGGAGAGAGATAGCGTCGCTAACGACGTGATCGTTGTGAAGCTTGGCGCTCTCGAAGAGCAGGCAAAGACAGCTGCAATCGACACTGTCACCTTCACAAAAATCGTGAAGGAAGTCTACGACCAGTTCCCAGACAACGAGAACGTCTTCGGAAAACTCGTTGCTCTCTACGACGAGTCTGGCAAGAAAGACCTCGCTGCCGCTCTTCTCTCTGACCGTATCGCAAAGAACCCTAACGATGTTATGGCAAACGCATACATGGGTCAGAATGCTCAGAACGAACTGAAGTACGACGAGGCTATCACTGCCTACACACGTGCTCTACAGGGACGCCCTGACTTCCTCGTTGCAAAGCTGAACCTCGGTGTTTGCTACCTCAACAAGGCTGTGGGCATCGTAGAGAAGAACACAGACGCTCGTGGCGTTATGAAGCCAGAGGTGAAGCCAGAGGTTATGGAGAATCTCAACCAGGCAAAGAAGGTTCTAGAAGAAGTAAAGGCTGCCGACCCTGACAAGACTCAGGTGAACTGGGCTTACCCTCTCGAACGTGTTAACTACGCTATCGAGAACGTGCAGTAATATATGGGTGGTAATTTATATAGAACAACCCATATGTAAATAGGTGTAGGTAGGTGTGTAGAATGAATCTTTTTTAATCTTCCGCACACCTACTCACACTCCTGCTCTCACCAGCTCATAGAGCTCATCGTGCTCATCCAATCAAACCAAAACAACCCTCACCACCTCTGTAAACTCAAACAAACCCAAACACCCCTCAGTAAACCCAAATACCCCTCACCTCAACACCCCTCGGCAATAAAAGCCAGCGGATCACACCGTAAAAAAAACATACACACTTGCCCCAGACACAGGATAACCATATAACGAATCATGAAGAATATGTACAGAATAATAGCAACCATGGTCTTCCTTTCTCTCTCTCTACTCCTTCACGCACAGAAGGCGGAGCTCTCAGAGATAAAGACCTGTCTAAAGGAAAACAAAAATCTCGATGTCGCTGACAGTCTCATAAGGAAGGTCATCGCCATGTCGAAAGAGAAAAACAACATACGCCACTATCTCACGCTCACAGAGATAAGAAGAAAACAATACGAAAACGGAAACGAAAAACTCTATCTCAGACAACTGAAAGATACTGCTTCGCTCTTCCCCGTCTTGAGAAAAATGTTCCTCGCTTACGAAACCCTCGACTCTATTGACGCCTTGCCTGACAAAAAAGGAAAGGTAACTCCTAAGCATAGAAAAAAGAATGCAGCATTCCTAAACCTCCTCAGGCAAAACCTCTACAATGGCGGAATATTCTCCGCACAGAAACAGAACTACTCAGAGGCTTACGACTGCATGGACCTCTATCTCGATGCTTGTCGGCAGCCGCTGTTCTCACACTATAACTACCTTCAAGAAGACAAGCAACTGCCACAGGCCGCCTATTGGGCTGCCGTCTCTGCACGAAAGCTGAAGAGATACAGTCTCATGACAAAATATCTCGACCTCGCTCTCGCCAACCGAGACAACGCTCCTCTCGTTCTCGCTATGCTCCACGAGGCGTTTGTTGAAAACAACGAATCAAAGAAGGCGGTTGAATATTTAAAAAAGGGATTCCGTGAATATTCCGAATTTCCCTATTTCTTCCCTCGTCTCGTTGACTATTACTCTCAGAAAAACGAGATCGACTCCGTGAAGCAGATTGTTGATACCGCAATATCCTTAGAACCGGGGAATATGTTCTATCGACTGGCGAAAAACAATCTCCAGCTGAACTCGAAGGAGTATGATGACTGTATCGCTCTCGGCGATTCGCTCATTCACAACAACGACCAGAATGCGGAGGCCTACTACAACGTTGGAGCCGCCTACTTCAATAAGGCTCTTCTTAGAAACCAGAAAACAGAAAATCTGAAAAACAAGAAGAAAGAGGTGAACGCTCTCTACGAAAAAGCATTGCCGTATATTGAACGATATCGAATTCTCACACCAAAAAAAACTCAGAGATGGGCACCTATGCTTTACACCATCTATCTGAACCTAAACAAGGGAAAAGAATTTGAGGAAATAGATAAGTTGATGAAAAATTACTAAAAAAGAGCAATTTGTCAATTTTTTACCGAAAATATTTGCAGATTTCAGTATATTTGATTAACTTTGCACGCATAATATCAAACCTATCAATTATTGTTAAATGAAAAAGTATAATTTTAATGCAGGACCATCTATTCTTCCAAGAGAAGTAATAGAGCAGACAGCACAAGCCTGCCTCGACTTTGACAACTCCGGACTTTCACTGATGGAAATAAGCCATAGAGCAAAGAATTTCCAGCCTATCGTTGATGAAGCAGTGGCTCTCTTCAAAGAGCTGCTTAACATCCCTGAGGGATACTCAGTACTCTTCCTCGGTGGTGGCGCCTCGCTCGAGTTCTGTATGATTCCATATAACTTCCTTGAGAAAAAAGCTGCCTACCTCAATACTGGCGTGTGGGCAACAAAGGCAGAGAAGGAAGCAAAACTGTTTGGTGAAGTAGTTGAAATCGCAAGCTCCAAGGACCGCAACTTTACTTATATCCCACGAGATTTCGTGATTCCTACAGACGCTGACTATCTGCACATCACAACAAACAACACCATCTACGGCACTGAGCTACGCGAAGACCTCGATTCTCCAATCCCACTCATTGCCGACATGTCTTCCGACATCCTCTCTCGTCCGGTAGACGTAAGCAAATACACCATGATCTATGGTGGCGCACAGAAAAACCTCGCCATGGCGGGTCTCACCTTCGTGATTGTAAAGGAAGACGCACTCGGAAAGGTGTCACGCCCAATCCCAACCATGCTCGACTATCGCACTCACGTGAAGAAGGGCTCTATGTTCAACACTCCTCCAGTGGTGCCAATCTATTCTGCCCTCATGAACCTTCGCTACATAAAGGCGCATGGTGGCGTAGAGGCAATGGCAAAGCTTGCTCAGCAGCGTGCTGACATCATCTACAACGAGATCGACCGCAACAAGCTCTTCGTCGGCACTGCAGAGAAAGACAGTCGTTCGCTCATGAACATCACCTTCGTGCTTAATGAAGAATATAAAGACCTGCAAGAGGAGTTCCTCGCCTTCGCAACCTCAAAGGGCATGGTTGGCGTGAAGGGACATCGTGACGTGGGTGGCTTCCGCGCTTCTTGCTACAATGCCATGAGCATTGAGGGATGTGAGGCTCTCGTGAAGTGCATGCAGGAATTTGAGGCTATGCACTAATTCATACGGGTGGTTCTATAAATGACCACCGTCAAAGATAATTTATAGAACCACACATATATTCGTTTTCAATAAGCCAAAGGAGCAATGGTGAGCTCGCACTCTCATTGCCATGGCGAGAAAAAACATATATCATCATTATCCATAATCATGGCAAAAGTTTTAATTGCTACAGAAAAACCTTTTGCAGCAGCTGCCGTTGCTGGAATAAAAGAGGTTATCGAGGGAGCAGGAAACGAACTCCTTCTCCTTGAAAAATATACAGAAAAGGCACAGCTCCTCGAAGCAATTGCAGACGTGGAGGCTGTCATCATACGTTCCGACAAAATAGACGCTGAAGTTCTCGATGCCGCAAAGAATCTGAAGATTGTGGTGCGTGCCGGAGCTGGCTACGACAACGTAGACCTTCAGGCAGCCACCGCACACAATGTGGTTGTTGAGAACACACCAGGACAGAACGCAAACGCAGTCGCTGAGCTCGTGCTCGGTATGCTCGTCTACGGCGTGCGCAATTTCTACAACGGAAAGGCAGGCACAGAGCTCATGGGAAAGACCATCGGTATTCTCGCCTTTGGAAACGTGGGAAGAAACGTGGCTCGCATCGCTAAGGGCTTCGGAATGAATGTAATAGCTTACGATGCTTACTGTCCAAAAGATGTTATCGAAGCTGCTGGAGTAACTGCCGTAGACTCTCAAGATGCACTCTTCGAGCAGGCAGATATCGTTTCGCTACATATCCCTGCCACAGCAGAGACAAAGCAGTCCATCAACTACGCACTCGTTAGCAAACTGAAGAAGGGTGGCATTCTCGTCAACACAGCTCGAAAAGAGGTTATCAACGAACCAGAACTCATAAAACTCCTCGCTGACCGCACAGACCTCCGCTATCTCACCGATATCAAGCCAGATGCAGATGCCGACTTCGCTCAGTTCGAGGGACGTTATTTCTCTACACCAAAGAAAATGGGCGCACAGACCGCAGAGGCAAACACCAATGCAGGCATTGCCGCTGCAAAGCAGATAAACGCCTATTTCTCTGAGGGCTGCACTCGTTTCCAAGTAAATATGTAAATTTTTGTTCATATACAAGAAATTTTGTTAGTTAGAGAATTCAAATTCTCTATGTCAATGCATTTCAAGGGGTCGCAGTGATGCGCCCCCTTGTCATTTTATGTCTCTCGGTGAAAAGTAAGGTGTTAAGGTGTTAAGGTTTCACATTGTTTTACATGCAGCACCTTACCACCTTAAAACCTTAACTTTTTAACTTTCTCAGTCTTTCACGTAAATAATATTTGGGTTGCTTTGCAACCCTTTTTAGGCAGTCTGATTTTGGTTCTCACGCTTCTTCTCGCACATGTACGTGTACGCAGGTTATAAGTAACCGATATACTGAGTATATATGATTCATATATTTTAGCGGAGAACAATATGACGAATATATACTCAGCATACGAGCAAACACTATCGCAGAGCAGCAAGATTCAATGACCAGTCTCTTTGACTATATAGGGAAATGTGAGTTGTTAAAACAACAAAGAGTGCTTTAAATTAAATGAAAAATTGTGTGCGACAAAATAGTTATCGTAAAGCGGAAATAATGACCATGTAGGAATTGAGAAAAATAAGTTTGAAATCTAATCTCACTAACTGAATATTCATCTCGAAATATATGGATTTTAGACGAGATATGAGCAGGAAAATTTTACGTAATAACAATCTGTAAACGATGTGATAATTTCTCCCATTTGAAATAATAGTTAAATAAAAATTGACGAATACACAATAAAACCACCTCAAAAACGCACACAAATTGACGAAATAACAATATAAAAGGTAAATAAATGTTAAAACAATGATTTTTACGAAAAATAATCTCGAAAAAATTTGCGGGTTTCACAAGTAGTTAGTAATTTTGCATCAGAAATCAGAACAACGGTCACGATTGCTTCTGAAATCGAAAGAAAAAACGAATCAAAAATCAAATAAAAAAGACAACAAAAAATCACGGTCGCAAGACTTGACAAAACATCAAAAAACGATATGAAAAAGCAGTACACAAAACCAACAATCCTCGTTATCGAGATGGAAGCTTCAGAGCTGATGATGACATCGGCAGCTGCTTTCACCACAGGTAACGGCATCGTAGGTGGTGTGTCTGACGATTGGTCTGATCTTGATGGCGACTTTGCAAGTGCTCAGGAGTCTGACCCTTGGCAGAACGGTCTATGGGATGAGTCAGCATGGTAAAATCTCTCCATGAAACCGTTTTGCAGCCTCACAAGAGTTGTTGTTTTCAACGATTGAGATTCTCTACATTTGTAAACGTAAGGTTTTCATTTAATTTTTTCATCATAGATATTTGTGTATAAACGAAGTATTTTTTAATTAGTTGAGTTTGCTCCAATAGAGTTTGGTTGAAAGGAAAAAAAGGTTTAGTTTTTCAGAGATAAGGAAACAATGGTATTTGAAACACCCCGAAACGTAAGAGGTCGTGAAGAATAAACTTCACGACCTCTTGTTTTGTGTGTCGGGCATGACACTAACCTAGCTGGTTCAACCCCAGCCGCAGGTATTTACCGCCGAGCGAAGCGAACGGCAAGTCGTTGTCAGTAATGTCAAGGATGGAGGAAGCCATGTAGCGAGACTCTCGAGCCTACGGACAGAAACTTGGTATAAGGCTAAATGGGAAAGGATAAGACTGCATGACAAGTCGAAGTCCGAATGGTAAACGTATCCCCAAGACAGTAAACCAAGAGGTTGTGGAGTCAGAAGGTTAGTGCCTTACCCCGAGAGGCCCATCCAGCGTGGTGACACGTGCGATAAAAAGCTCATGGGTGGGAGTCAGCTGAGCCCATAGTAGGTGACTTACCAATCACCGAAGGGGTTAATGTATATATAGTAAAGAATCACGCATACCGCCCCCTATACAGATAAGCATAATTGCCAGTGTTTTA
>CALZTP010000023.1 GCA_945829115.1 uncultured bacterium
CCCTGTGGCCATGAGCCGTGGATAGGTTCGAAGACCGGTGTTGAAGAGCCGGTAGAAGCAGATGGCAGGAGTCCCATAGAACCTGTTATGCAAGAGCCCTCGTCAGTAAGAATGTCTCCGAAGGTGTTTTCTGTCACCATGACATCGAAGAACTTCGGGTCTTGAATCATTCTCATGGCAGCATTGTCTACATACATGAAGTCGGTTTCTACGTCTGGGTAGTCGACCATCATCTCCTGAGCCACTTTGCGCCAGAGACGGCTGGAGGCAAGGACGTTTGCCTTGTCTACTACGGTGAGATGCTTCCGACGCTGGCGTGCATACTGGTAAGCCACCTTCATGATGCGCTCTACCTCTGGGCGGGAGTAGTAGTTTGTGTCGAGGGCATCTTCTGTGTCGATTTCTGGATTCTGCTGAGGTTCCTGTTTCTTTCCGAAGTACATTCCTCCAGTGAGTTCACGAATGCAGATAAAATCTGCTCCTCTCACGATGTCGTCTTTCAAAGGAGATTTGTGTATGAGGCAGTCGAAGGTTGTTACTGGACGTATGTTTGCGAAGAGTCCGAGTTTCTTTCTCATGGCGAGGAGCCCCTGTTCTGGGCGCACCTTTGCAGAAGGGTTGTTGTCGAACTTTGGGTCTCCAACAGATGCGAAGAGCACTGCGTCTGCTTCTTCACAAATTTGGAATGTTTCCTCTGGGAATGGGTCTCCGACCTCGTCAATGGCGTGTGCTCCACAGAGTGCTTCTTTATATGACACGTTATGTCCAAACTTTTCTGCTACTGCAGAGAGCACTGCTACTCCCTGTTCCATAATTTCTGGTCCGATGCCATCACCAGCCAGCACTGCGATTTTCAGATTCATAGTGACTTTTTATTTTTTTGTGTTCTTGTTATTGTTTTCGAAAGTGTTTTGGAATAACCGGAATTGGTGTTGGGCAAAGGTGCTTTTCCTTCGAGAAATTGCAGTGCTAAATGCCCTTATTCCTTCTTTTTATTACGAATTGACTGCAAAATTACAAATTATTTTTGAATCTGCAATATAAAACAAGGATTTTTCGACTCTTTTGCAAGAAAAAGGAGTTTGCGGTCTTTGAAATGTCAAGAATAACGGTGTTTTGTATAGAAAAAGGAAAAGCCCCCTGCCATGGAAGGAAGGGAGCTTTCTCAAGTGAAAAGAAGGAATGGGGTGTTTGTGTAATCAAATGTGTATGATTTCTTTTTCTACACCTTCCTGGGATTAATACTCGCTTGCGGTTGTATGTCCGAGGAGCGATGACGATTAATACTCGCTTGAGGTTGTATATCCGAGGAGCTCCATCTCAAGAGATGCCCAGATGAATGGGCCAAGGCCCTTTGCGTCGTTGTCGCGGATAGGTTCCGAGAGGTAGTAGTTGAAAGAGCCGTCGCGCTTTTCGTTGTGTTTCACGGTGCCCTTAGGGTTGTATTTCTTCATAGCTGCCTTTACCTCTGGAGTAGCGGCAGGACCAAGTCCGGCAACACTGCAGCATTCGGTCAATGAGATGGTCTTGTCGTTGTCGATGCGTATGAAGTTCTTTATGATTCCGCGATAAGCCTTTATACCAGCATCACGATACTTCACATCTTTCACGTATCCCTTGCGGTATGCTTTCAAGAGAGAGTATGCAAACATTGATGTGCAGGTAGATTCGAGGTAGTTGCCTTCACGCTCTGGAGAGTCCATCACCTGATACCAGGTGTTTGTCTTCTTGTCTTGCCATTTGATGATGGCATCAAAGTCTTTTTCGAGTACGGCAACAATCTCATTGCGGCGAGGGAAGTCTTCTGGAAGTGCATCGAGAAGTTCTACGAGCGCCATGGTGTACCATCCCTGTGCTCTTCCCCAGCAATGCTGGCTGAGACCTGTTGTCTTGTCGGCCCAGAAGGTGTTGTTTGTCTCGTCCCAGGCATGGCGGTTGAGCTGTGTCTTTGGGTCGAGAGTGCGTGCGTAGGTCTTGAGAATCTGGTTTGTTGCGTCGTTGTAGATCTTCTGAGCATCCTTTGGTTTCATAAGACCATTTTTCTCCATCATGTTTGTTGTGAGCACACGGAAAGGAAGTCCCATGAAGATACCGTCGAGCCATACCTGCCAAGCATAGATAGCCTTGTGCCAATAGACGCCCTCTTTTGTTCTCGGCTGCTTCTCCATCTGCTTCATCATGGTCTGGATGGCGAGGAGGTTCTTTGGCTGTGGGTAGAGGCTGTATTCGCGAGTGATGAAATGTCCGGTACGGATGTTGTCGAGGTTGTAGTCGAGGATGTTATAGCCAGTGATGGTACCATCATTGCTGATCATCTGCTCTGAATAGCGGCTGCAATAGTCTTTGATCTTTTTATTGCCGTAAGCGAGGTATGTGTCGAGCATAGCCTCGAGCTCAATGCCCATTACGTAAGACCATTTACCTTTTTTGTGTTTTACAGAGTCTGTGAAGTCAAGGTAGATAGGGTTCGGAACGCGTTTCATTTCTGAGAGAGTCATCCACTCGCTGAAATACTTGCAAGGCATTTCGGCAAATACTGGTCTGCCATTTATCTGCAGATTGGTGAACTCAACATCTCGAATGCGGTTTTCCTTTACATAAGGCTTGCTTGTGACACCGTTGAACTTACAGTTTCTTACGTGTATGTCATAGACTGCCTCTGCCTCCTGAATGCCGTTGATGATGACACCGTGCTTTGACTTCTCACAGGTCACGTTCTCCATCCACACGTTGTGAACGTAAGGAATGTGCCCGCGTTCAGCAGCCTCTTTTGGCTGATAGTTGATATTGATGCGAAGAACGGCCTCCTTACACTGTCCTACTTTCACGTTGCGCATGAACACGTTCTTTGTCTCACCGCCACGGCAGGTGTTGGTCTTTATGCGAAGAACACGGTCGAGGTTTGGAGAGTCCATCTCGCAGTTTTCTGCAAAGACATTCTGCACACCACCAGAGATTTCTGAGCCAATCACCACACCTCCGTGTCCGTCAACCATCTTACAGTTGCGCACGATGATGTTCTTTGATGGTCTGCCATCACGACGTCCGTCACCATTGCGTCCAGACTTAATAGCAATACAGTCGTCACCAGTATCGAACACACAATTCTCTATGAGCACGTTCTCGCAAGACTCTGGGTCGCATCCGTCACCGTTCGGACCATTGTTGTAGACCTTCACGTCACGAACTGTGATGTTCTTTGAGAAGAGAGGGTGCATAACCCAGAACGGAGAGTTGAGCATTGTGACTCCCTCGATGAGAATGTTTTCTGAGTTTACGAGGTTCACGAGCTGCATGCGGAGACCTTTTCCCATTCCGAAGACACGCTTCTCGAGTGGCACATTGTCTTCACACATCTTCTGGAGAATGTCGCGATAGCCCATGGTTTCCCCATTTTTCGGGTATTTGCAGTCTTCTGTTGTTACGCCTTTCTTATAACCGAAATAAGGAACGCCAGTCCACTGCCAGAAGGTTTCGTTAGAGCCATTGCCGTCGATGGTTCCTTCGCCCGTGATACCAATGTTCTTTGCACCATTTGAGTAGATGCATGGGGAATAGTTGTAGAGGTCAAGGCCCTCATAGCGTGTGTATACGAGAGGGTAGAGTGCTGGTTCGTAGGCGAATTTCAGTGTTGCACCTTTTTCGAGCACAAGGTTTACGTCAGACTGCAGTGTGATGGCACCAGTCATGTATGTTCCGGCAGGGATTACCACTTTTCCGCCACCTTTCTTCGATGCCTTGATAATGGCTTCGTTGATTGCTTTTTGGTTTTTTGCTGCAGTATTTTTCTCTTTTACAGCAGGCTTGAAGACAGTCTCCTTGAATTGAGGAGCTTTTATGTTCTGTTCAATCTGCTTGTAAAGAGCATCGTCCCATCCTTCAGCAAATGCCGCAGCAGAGAAGAAGAGGGCGAAAAGGCTTATAAGCAATTTTTTCATAAGTTAAAGAGATTAGATTTTTAGATTAGTTATAATTCTGTTTAGGTGGGTTTTATTAATTCGCTTTGTCTGATTTCCGAATTATCTCTGAGAGCAGAGTGTCAGTTTTAGAAGGAGCGATGCGGGCATCGTGACTGAGAAAACTGGCAGTATGCGCCAGAGAGAAATGGAAAGATGACAAAACGTCAACCCATAATTAATAACATTTAGACGGTGGGAATTAATAGAACCCACCTTTAGAAATCGGCAGAGACAGTAACGTTTTCTATGTGGATATCTTTCACGAGTCCGGTCTTATAGACAGGTTCTGCTGAAAGTCCCTCGAACTTACAGTTCTTTACGTTGATGTTGTAAATCTGTGGAGTCTTGGAATCTTTTTCAGTAAGACCGTTGAGAAGAATTCCGTACTTAGATTTCTTGCAGGTGATATTCTCCACCCAAACGTTGCGAACGGTAGGGATATGGCCACGTTCAGCAATCTCCTTTGGCTCATAGACGAGATTGATGCGCATAACAGCCTCACGGCATTCTCCAACACGGATGTTGCGAACATAGATATTCTCGTTGATTCCTCCACGGCAAGTATTGGTCTTTATGCGTACAACACGGTCGAGGTTTGGAGAATCCATATCGCAATCTTCTGCGAAGATGTTCTGCACACCTCCAGAGATTTCAGAGCCGATGACAACACCTCCGTGCCCGTCTGCCATGTTACACTTTCTAATGATGACGTTCTTGCAAGGAGTGTTGGCACGATGGCCGTCAGCATTTCTTCCTGACTTTAGTGCTATACAGTCGTCGCCAGTGTGGAAGGTGCAGCCTTCTATGAGCACGTCTTCGCATGACTCAGGATCGCAACCGTCACCATTAGGTCCTTCGTTGTAGATGGTTACACCACGTACAGTAAGGTTTTTCACGAAGACAGGGTGTATAACCCAGAAAGGAGAGTCGCGCAGTTCCACTCCTTCTATGATTGCATTCTTGCAGCGCATGAAGTTGATGAGCTGTGGGCGGAGACCTTTTCCTTTTCCGAAGATGCGCTCTGAGGTAGGAACATTATTGTCTGCCATTTTAATAAGGTCGGCACGTGTGCCCACCTTGTCGGTTCCTTGCCATTCGTCAACACCTTCATGATAGCCGTGGTGCTTATTGCCTTTCATATACCACCAGCGTTCGTTGGAGCCATTGCCGTTAATGATTCCTTCTCCGGAGATGCCTATGTTCTCTGCATCAACGGCATAGATACATGGCTGATAGTTGATGAGGTTCAAACCCTCCCAGCGGGTCTCTACATTTGGATAGAGGTCACGGTCGAAGGCGAAGACGAGCTCAGCGCCTTTGCTAACCACAAGGTTTACGTTAGAAAGGAGGGTGATGGCACCGGTCATGTATTTTCCGGCAGGAATAACAACCTTTCCTCCGCCTTTCTTTGATGCCTTTAAGATTGAAGCATTGATGAGCTTCTGGTTTTGCCGTGCAGAGTTTTTCTCTTTTACTGCAACCTTGTACTCTTTCGCTTTAAAAGTAGGGGCGACAATTCTTGACTCGATTTCCTTGTATGTTGTATTCCAAGCCTCTTGCGCCATTGCATATAGAGGCATGAGGAGCGAAACAACACACATAGCAATTGCTTTTCTCATAGTGTTTAAGGGTTTTGTATTTGTTAATATTTTTGGTTTCTCAGATAGCATGTTTTATGACCTGCATCTTTCGCGGCTTTGGGATGATGCTGGGATATTATCTGCCCACTTTTTTCCTGTTCTCGGAAATTGCAGCATATTTCTTTGCAAAGATAAGAATAATTTTTCGGTAAAAGGAGAGAAGTGGAAGAATGTTAAGATTTTTTAATTTATTAACGGGGAAAATCAAAAAAGCAAGCTGATTCTGAGTGAAAAAGCAAGCGAATACTATTTGCGTTAATTGTATTCGCTTGCTTTGAGGGGTGTTAAGCATATATGCTTGTATTGAGGGATGTTAAGTGTATATGCTTGTAGTGAGGGGGTGTTAAGTGTATATGCTTGCTTTGAGGGGTGTTAAGTGTGTTTGTCTGATTATTTGTCTATTTTATCGAAAGAGGAGCGTTCTCCCACCATCCAGATGGCATCTCCAAATTGGAATATGTAGTCAGGGTCGATGGTGGTGAGGTTTGGTTGTCCTTGCTCTATTCCCACAACGAGTAGCGAGAAATCTTCTCGGAGACGACTGTTTCTCAATGCTTTTCCAAGGAGTGGAGAGTTTCGTGATACGATTATCTGTCGGAGAATCATTTCCTTCTCTTCATAGTCGGTATCAACAGGATAGATGGCAGAAAGCAACATCTTGTTGAGGTGTGTGATTTGCTCGTCGGTGCCTATTACCTGCAGGCGATCGTTAGAGAAAATCTGCTCTTTACCGTAAGGAATGTTCATGCGTCTGCCATTGCGTAGGATGCTACTCACGTGTATGCCGAAGTTTTGTCCTAATTGCAGCTCGGCAAGAGTTTTTCCTGCCCATAAAGAATTTTCTGGCACCACGACCTCTGCAAGGTTCAGATCGCGCTCTATGAGATGGTTTGCATATTCTGGCATCTGACTCCCTTTCACTTGTGCCATAATATCTCTGGAGCGCAGGTTGTTCTTGAACATTCGTTCCAGTTTTATGCTTCTTTGCTTTATGGTTCGGGAGAGAATCATCACGGTGATAACGATGATCCCTATACAGAGCACAATGGCATCTGCAAAGCGAGCAAGATAGTTCGTAATATAAAATAGGAACGCGAGGCAGATGGCTGCTCGTGCCACAACGGTGGAAATCAGTGGTAGGCGGTTGATAGGCGACAGAGCCCATAGTTGTTGCCATTCTTCGCTGTGGTTTTTCTTCATCACAATAGCCCTCATGAATGGTGATAGGAAGACTACGGTGAGAACCCCAGTGACTCCGTTTGCCCACCAGTGTGGCAGTATGCTTCTTGAGAAGAGCAGGAAGAATGTCAGCATAAGGTATGTCACAGCGCTTACGAGTATGGTGTAAACGATTGTGTTGAAAGCCATTGCCTTGAGAAGTCTTCTCCATAACGTTCTCTGTTTTGTCTCTGTCTCCTCTTGAACCTTTGTCTCATGGTTTCGTGTCATGAGATTGTTGAGATGAACGATAAGATAATTTGGGAGGTAGCGTTCCAAGAAACGGTATGCTGGCTGTGCACTGCGAATCATGTAAGGGGTTAGGAATGTGGTGATTACAGAAACTGTTACCACAACTGGATATAGGAAATCGGCAATGACTCCCATCGACATTCCTAAAGACGCAATGATAAACGCAAACTCACCAATCTGAGCCATGGAGAAGCCGCAGCGGATGGCGGTTTGAAGCGTCTGACCAGAGAGGAAGAATCCCAAGGTTCCGAAGATTGCTTGTCCGACGAGAATTGTCAAGACAATTATTATGATTGGCAGAGCATATTCTGTGAGTACGTTTGGATCAACAAGCATACCCACAGAGACAAAGAAGATGGCACCAAAGAGATTCTTCACTGGCTCTATGACCTTCTCGATTTTCTCTGCTTCTATTGTCTCGGCAAGAATGCTGCCCATCACGAATGCACCGAACGCACTACTGAATCCTGCTTGTGTGGAGACAACCGCCATTAGGCAACAGAGTCCTAACGATACTATTAGCAATGTCTCTGTTGCCATTAATGTTCTAACCTTCTTCAAGAACAGTGGGATGGCGAATATTCCGACCACAAACCACAATATCAAGAAGAAGGCGATTTTCAAAACAGAGTATATCATCTCGCTACTATCGGGGTTTCCGCCAGAGGCGATTGCGGCAAGCATCACCATCATTACGATGGCAAGAATGTCTTCGAGAATGAGTACGCTCATAACGAGGGAGGCGAAGCGTTGCTGACGCAGCTCGAGGTCGTCGAATGCTTTGTAAATGATTGTTGTTGAAGACATGGCGAGCATTCCTCCGAGGAAAATGCTATCGATATGCGACCATGAGCAAAGGTTTCCCACCGAATATCCCAACATCATCATGCACGTAACGATTGTAATGGCAGCTATTATGGGTGCTGCTCCCATCTTTACGATTTTCTTGAAGCTGAAGTCGAGGCCGAGGGAGAAGAGAAGGAACATCACACCAATGTCTGCCCATTCATGGATATTCTCTTTCTCCACAACGGAGAAGATATAGGGCATGTGTGGAGATACGAGAAAGCCAGCCACGATATATCCCAATACCAGTGGCTGCTTTAGTCTTTTGAAAATTAGCGTTACTATTGCTGCAACGATAAGTATGAGAGCTAAATCTTGTATCATGTGCTAATGCTTTTTGGGGAGATTAAGATATTCTGGGTGAGAAGGAGGACTTTTTTCGCAATTAGAAAAAGGAGAGGGCATGGGGAAAACCATGCCCTGGAAAAGTGTATTCAAGTTGTTTTGTTTAGTAGGCAGTGCAAGGATTAGATAAATTGTTTTTTTGCACACCTAACTTAATACCATTTTATCGTGTTAGAAATGCTGCTTCGTTTATCGTATTTCAAGGCATCGGTAAGTGTTGCGGCATTGCAACGGAACGAGAAATTGTAAGAAGTGTATGGCGCAAGAACCACGGAACACGACATGTTGAAGCAGTGGAGGTCTCGAGACAAGGACGCGGTGGTCATGGAGAGCTTCTTGTAGTCGAAGTCGTAGCCTGAGGAGAAGGAGATGTTCCAGCCTTCAGAGATGCGGATATTTCCTGAAAAGTTCAGGTTTTGAGTGATCTTATAAGGATAGCGCATGGATTTCTCGTTGAATTTTCCGCTGGTGTTCTCACGCATTGTGATACCGTAGCCGAAAGATAAAGACCATGGCATGGAGAATGCCATATAGCCATCATCGTCTGTCTCTGCCATGCTTGAACTGCCGCTCTTCTTTGCACCACGTTGTCCGCGTTGCATATCGTCATCGATGTTCGACTCTACTCCAGTGTCGTCATCGTCTTCTTCATCTGACGGCTTCTTCTTGTCGTCTTCATCATCTTTTCCACCGCCCGAGAAGAGCTTCTTGATTTTCTCGGGGTTGAGGGTGTAGGAGATGTTCTGCGACATTCCCTGGAAGCGTCCGAAGCGCCCATAGCTATACTCTGTGCGGTTGCCGACATATGGCTTTCCGTTTTCGTCAAGCTCATAGGCATAGGTGGCGAAGGTGGCATTCATATTGAATGTGTAATTCTTCCACCATTTCAATCGGAGTCGCATGTTAAGGTCAGAGAGTGGCTTCTCTTTCGCTGCAAGGTTGTAGGACATGGAGAATCCGAGCTCGTCGATGATGCTTAGTTTCTTGAATCCCGTAGTGTCTTTGTCTGACTTTACTTTCATCTCGATATTGTTTCCAATGTCAAGTGATATGCTTCCCGTCTTTCCCTTGCTAACTGTTCCATAGAGCATGTTCTGATAGGGCGAGTATTCCACGAGTGTAACGTTGCCGTTTGCATCTGTTTTCTGGTAAGAGTCCCAAAAACCGTAACGGTGGTTAGAGAAATCGGGAGCGTAGCTGAAGCTTACAGATGGCTTGAAGACATGTCTGATGGCTTCTATCTTGTCTCCGAAGATTTTCCTGTTTGGAATGAAGAATCCGTATATCTGTGTTGAAGCCTGAAGGCTGAGGTTCCAGTTGTAGACGTTGTAGAGTCCGTTAACAGTATCGTTCACAGCCGTCTGCTTGTGTTCATCCCAAGACTGGTTTACTTTTGTGAGATAGGTGCGGTTTGTAAGGTTGAACGACGGTGTGATGTTAATCGCGTCGAAAAGAGTGAACGAACCACCAATAGGAATCTGGTGCTGCCAGCCGTTTTTCCAATCTCGTGCGAGTGATGAGTGTAGAATGAGGTCTTCCTTCGTGTTTATGGAGTTGGAAATGTGACCAGTATAACTCATGTATATCTTCTCATACCAACGCTCTTTTCCTGCTGCATGCTTGCGCTTGAAGGGATAGAAGCGTGAGATGGAGATATTGAGGTCAGGGAGTGTCATGGCGATTGTTGAGTCGCGCATATTCTGAGAGAGGTTAAACGTGCTTGAGAGAGACATTCCGATGCTTGAGAACGTTGTGCTCCAGTTTACGGAAGATGTTCTCGTGCTCTGTGTCATCGCCTGAGGGTTATACATGGAGTTGAGGTTGCTTTGCTCGTAGCTTGTGGTGGCAAAGTTCACCTGTGCTTGAAGCTGGCTGTAAGGATTTGCCTTTGCATCTTGTCGGTGCGACCATTGAATCTTGAAGCTCTTCTGCTCCATATAGTCGGGAAGACCTTTGTCTCCTGTTTTTGTGTTCAGATAGGAGGCATAGAAAGAACCAGAGTATTTGTAGCGCTTCTTGTAGTTGCTGGCGGCTGATAAACCCCATGAGCCCTTGGTGTATATCTCGCCTAAGAGCTTAAGGTCAATCTTATCACTTATGGCAAGGTAGTAGCCACCATCACGAAGATAGAAGCCGCGTGACATCTCATCTCCGTAGGTTGGCATGATGAAACCAGAGCAATAGCTATCTGTGAAAGGGAAGAAACCGTAAGGAATAGCCAAAGGAAGAGGAACGTCTGCAACGACAAGGTATGCTGGTCCGAAGACGGCATCTTTTCCCGGGCGTACCTTTGCCCTTGAGAGCGCAATGTAGAAATCAGGGTGCTCTGCATCGCAAGTGGTGTATCTTCCCCTTTGCATATAGACGGCTCCTGTAGAGTCGCGCTTAGATAGGGTTGCTGTCATGAAACCGTCTTCCTGTTGTGTGTAGACGTTATGGATGAGTCCTTTCTTTGTCTTGAAATTGAACGACATACGGTCGCTGGTGTAGTTGTCGCTTCCCATGTCGAAGATTGGTGTTCCTATTTTCTTTCCTGTGGAATCAACAACACCTTCAGCATGCACGAGGCTGGAGTCGAGGCTCATGTGAATACGCTCCGCCTGCAGCTTCATGTTCTCGTAGTCAACCTTTGCGTCACCGAAGATATGTGCGGTCTTTGATTGCATGAGGAAAACGAGAGAGTCTGTACCAGAATAGGTTACGGGAGCGTTGATGCCATTCTTTCTCCTGCGATTGATGGAGTCAAGGCGAAGAGAGTCGTCAATGGCTTTGTTGTGTTTCCATATCGCTTTCTGCATGGCGTTCATGGAGAGGGTGTCGTCCGGATTATATTTCTCTGCTCTTTTCTCTGTTTCTCTCTCTGCTTTTTCTGCTGAAGAGTCGTTGACAGAATTTTGGGCGGTTGAGAGCAGGGAGTCTGTTTTTTCGAGTAAAGAGAGTTTTGTGGAGTCGGAAATTTGTGGCAGCACACTGTCTTTCAGAAGTTTTGTGACATCTTTCAAACTAACGGTGGAATCTCTGCTGATTTTCTTTTCTAATACAGCTGTGATTCTTTTCTTTAACGTGTCTTCTTCGGCAACCTTCCTACTGTCGTTTCCCTTGTTTGGCGATAAGAGGGATGTATGTACGCAACCAGTTGCCACCAAGAATATGGCGACAAAAATTATGAAGGATGATATAGATTGTTTTCTCATTAACATTTTTGTTTCGATATATTGTCGAAAGGTATGTTTTGGGGGCGTCTGATTCGAAAAACTCATAATATCCTGCAAAGTTACGAAGAAAAAAGGAAAAAACGATATTATTATAATAAAAATTATAATTTCTTAAAGAGTAGAAGGAAAAAATGAGCTGGGCAGGGGCGTTTTAAAGGGACAGGTTTTTTTTCTTTCGACCAAGTCGAAAGATACCAGGCAGGGTAGGGGTGTTTGAAAGCCAGGGGGTGCTTTCTTTCGACCCAATCGAAAGACATCAGGCAGGGGTGTGATTGTTGTTTTTGAAGGGCGCTGAGTTTTATCCGAACTTCTTGTGCCAGCGTTCGAAGACAATAAGCCCTTCTTCTCCAAATTTTTGGAGTGAGCGTACGGCTTTGTCGTATGTTTTCTTTTTCTCGGGATGTGTCTTCGAGAAGAATTTGTCGGAATAACAGATTATCTGTTCTTCGAGAGTCTCTGGGGTAAGGTCGCGGTGGGGTAGAGGGAGATTTTGAGATTTTATCTGCTTTTTCGTAAGTCCAGTACCAGTGTGGCGCTCACATATTCTTGCGAGTGTTTCAGATTCTTCTGGTGTCAGGCAAAGAGCGGTTTGATTCTTTCGTATCATGTCTGCTCCGAGTATGCCGTGGCAGATGTAAGGCTCTGAGCCATAGCATTCTATGCCTGCAGCATCACAATTCCGTATTCCAATGTCGTGAATCATGGCGCCTGCAATCACAATCTCTCTGTCTGCCTGCAGTTCTGGGTGGCGGTTGAGAATCTCTGTTGCCAGTTCTGCTACTCCTTTGCTATGTATAAGAAGAATATCCCGAAGCTTGTTGGCTTCGGGATAGAAAAAGTCGATTATTTTGTTGAAATCAATCATCTATTATTTAGGTTTTTCTTCTATCGAATGTGATAACAGTTGTTTTTACACACGAAAGGAGAGTGTCTGCATTTTCAAGAGCAAGTTCAAGATTTCTGTTCACGCTCAAGTGCAAGTTCAAGATTACTGTTCACGCTCTATCCATGCAATAGGATTTCCGCGCTGAACCTTTCCTCCTTGAGGAACTGTAAGGTCTACAAGCTTTCCACCTAATGCGGCAGGAATGGCAATAAACTCACCCCATGAGGTGTGGATATGGCAAAGAACATCTCCTTCAGCGTATTTCTTTCCTATCTCTGGTGCTACGGCAGGAGTGGCTTCTGAGCAACCTTGGAAGTCGTAGAATACCTGTCCAGATACAGAAGCCTCGATTTTATCTGCCTTTGCATGCTTAAAGGCGGCAATCTCTTCTAAAGATAGTTTTGCTCCCGAAGCAGCTAACTTCTCTGCCTTTGCCTTGTCGAGGTCGGCGAGGAAGTTTTTCTTTGCCTGTCCGCTCTTGTAGTTGCGGTATTGCTCTGGGTGCATGGCAAGTTCAAAGAGTTCCTCATCGTCTGGGCCGTATTCCCAGCCGTTCTTATCCATTTCCTCTCTGAATTGGTCAAGGGCATCAGGATAGAATGTGTGTGGGTCGTCGGTCACGAACTTGAAGCCTTTCTTCTCTGCCAACTCAATGAGCTCAGGGGCTATTTCTCCTGGCACCTTTCCACTCTTTCCGAGAATCATGCCCCATACCGAATCGTCCATCATCACGTAACGACCCTTTCCTTGTTCTATTGTCAAAAGGTTGAAGAGTGCGATATTCTTAACATATTGTGAGAATGGTGTAACGAGAGGAGGGTATCCAACCTTCGGCCATACATATTCCACTTCGTTGAAAAGTGCCACGAGCATATCGTCTGTGGTTAACTCACGGTCGCCCTTTTTCTTTCTGAGATTGTTTATAACTCCCTGAATGCCACCAAGGTCTGCCATCATAGAGCCCATCATACCTCCTGGTAGTCCGCAACCAATCAGGAGTGACGACATGTGCTTGTTTGCTGGATTTATGAAATAGCCCAACCAATCGTCAATGAACTCCTGAGTTAATGAGCGAGCCTGCATATATGCGTTCATGTTTATCTCTGGAACATCAAAACCAGCATCGGCAAGCATGGCGCGAACGGAAATAACATCAGGGTGTACCTTGCCCCAGGAAAGTGGTTCGATAGCTGTGTCTATCACATCTGCTCCGTTCTCACAAACCTCAAGAATAGAAGCCATAGAGAGACCAGGACCAGAATGTCCGTGGTATTCAATAAGCACGTCTGGATATTTCGTCTTGATAGCCTTTGTCAGCTGACCGAGGAAATGTGGTCTGCCTATTCCCGCCATATCCTTCAAACAGATTTCTTCTGCTCCAGCACTGATGAAATGATCTACTTTCTCAAGATAATACTCTACGGTGTGTACTGGCGAGAACGTGATGCAAAGGGTTGCTTGCGGAGTCATGCCCGCTTCCTTTGCCCAATGTATAGAAGGAATGATGTTTCTCTCGTCGTTGAGACCGCAGAAGATACGTGTTATGTCCACTCCTTGAGCGTGCTTCACTTTGTACATCAACTGGCGCACATCGTTTGGTACAGGGTACATGCGCAGGGCATTGAGTCCTCTGTCAAGCATGTGAGTCTTGATGCCTACTTCATTGAAAGGCTTACAGAATGCACGCACGGTGGTGTTTGGATTCTCACCGGCAAGAAGGTTTACCTGCTCGAACGCACCACCATTTGTTTCCACTCGGGAGAAGCATCCCATGTCGATTATTACCGGTGCTATTCGTTCAAGCTGTTCCTTTAGTGGCTGGAACTTTCCTGAGCTCTGCCACATGTCTCTGTATACGAGGCTGAACTGTATCTTCTTTTTCATAAAGGTATAGATTTGCAAAAATTATGTTGTTTCTTTTTTACAATGCAAAGGTATCAAATTTATTTCTAACAAAATCCACAATCTTCATTATTTTATAATTTTTTATATCTAAATGGTATTTCGATAATATTTAGCAAGAATTTTGCATGTATTTAGATGCTTGTTTCTCTACTGTTTACCTAAATCTTGCCTTTTTGCTTGGCAAAGAACGATAAAAAAAAGGTAGAAATTGTAAGTAGAAAGGCGGTTTTAAATTAGAAATCATTAAAAAATATCAAAAAAAATATTAACAGAAATAATATAAATCAAAATAAAGTAGTATATTTGCAATGTAATTTGTGCTTACGTCAAACGAATCCGATAAGCAGCAGACATTGTAAATAGATGGAAAGAATAAGAAATTTTTGTATCATAGCACATATAGATCACGGAAAGAGTACTCTTGCTGACCGACTTCTGGAGTTTACAAACACCATTCAAGTTACTGAAGGCCAGATGCTTGACGATATGGATTTGGAGAAGGAACGAGGTATAACAATAAAAAGCCATGCCATTCAGATGGAATATCTCTATCATGGCGAGAAATATATACTGAACCTGATTGACACCCCAGGCCATGTGGACTTCTCGTATGAGGTGAGCAGATCAATAGCAGCATGTGAAGGAGCATTGCTTATTGTTGACGCAACACAAGGGGTACAGGCACAGACAATCTCAAATCTGTATATGGCAATAGACCATGACCTGGAAATCATTCCAGTCATAAACAAAATTGATATGCCATCGGCAATGCCCGATGAGGTGGAAGACGAGATTATCGAACTCATAGGGTGTGACAGAAAAGACATACTCCGTGCTTCTGGAAGAACAGGAGAAGGCATTGAAGCTGTGCTCGATGCTGTGGTTGAAAGAATCCCACATCCGAAGGGTGACTCGCAAGCTCCTCTTCAGGCTTTGATCTTTGACTCTGTGTTCAACAGTTTCCGTGGCATCATAGCCTATTTCAAGATTGAGAACGGAACAATTCGCAAGGGCGACAAAGTGAAGTTCTTCAATACTGGAATGGAATATACCGCTGATGAAGTCGGAGTGCTGAAGATGGACATGGTTCCAAGGCAGCAATTGTCAACTGGAGAGGTTGGATATATTATTAGTGGTATAAAGAACGCAAAGGAAGTGGCGGTGGGAGATACCATCACACATGTAGCTACACCATGCACCAAGGCAATCTCTGGTTTCCAAGAAGTGAAGTCGATGGTCTTTGCTGGAGTTTATCCGATAGACCCTGCCGATTATGAGAATCTAAGAGCATCCTTAGAGAAGCTGCAGTTGAACGATGCCTCACTGACATTCATGCCAGAGTCGTCGGTTGCACTTGGTTTCGGCTTCCGTTGTGGTTTCCTTGGACTCCTTCATATGGAGATTGTTCAGGAACGCCTTGACCGTGAGTTTAATATGGACGTTATCACTACGGTGCCAAACGTTTCATATCTCGTCTTTGACAAGCACGGCAGTTCAAAGGAGGTGCACAATCCTTCTGGCTTGCCTGACCTTATGTCAATAGACCATATCGAAGAGCCGTACATACATGCCACTATCATTACTGATACAAGCTATATCGGTCCTATCATGACACTCTGTCTCGACAAACGAGGAGAGCTGATAAAGCAGGAATATATTTCTGGAAACCGCGTGGAGATTCACTTCATGCTTCCTCTCGGAGAAATTGTCATAGACTTCTACGACAAGCTGAAATCAATATCGAAGGGTTATGCATCGTTCGATTATCATATTGATGGCTTCCGTCCGTCAAAGCTTGCGAAGTTAGACATTCTGCTCAACGGCGAGAGCGTAGATGCTCTCTCTGCACTAACACACGTCGACAATGCTGTCACTCTCGGTAGAAGAATGTGTGAGAAGCTGAAGGAACTGATTCCTCGCCAGCAATTCGATATCGCCATTCAGGCCGCCATTGGTGCGAAGATTGTGGCGCGAGAGACTATCAAATGTGTCAGAAAAGATGTCACCGCAAAATGTTACGGTGGAGACGTCAGCCGAAAGCGCAAACTTCTTGAAAAACAGAAGAAAGGAAAGAAACGTATGAAGCAGATAGGCAATGTGGAAGTGCCTCAGAAGGCATTCTTAGCAGTGCTGAAGCTCGATTAAGCATTGTATCCTCTTTTCAATGCGTTTCTCTATTTCCAGAACTATTTCTTATCGCATAAGAAAGATGAAAGGAATAATGGACTTGGTCTTACAGAAAAAGAAACGTGAGACCAAGCCATTCAAAAAAAACAAAGAAGAGTCATTTGACATAAAAAGGCTTTTAAGTCAATATTCGTGTCTATGAATAACTAACGTCAGGCTATCCCCCAATAACACGAGGGACAGTATTCATTGAAGTTTTTTAATACTTATGAAACAACAACCGATTTTAAAACGTGACATAGCTCGCGAGCTTGCGAGGAAATACAGTACTATGACTCACGAAGAGTTAGATGCCTTGGAGGATATTCTCGTTCCAAAGGTTTTTCCGAGAGGAAAGAAGATTCTTTCGGCAGGCGAGGTGTGTAAATATATTTATTATATTCACACCGGATTAGTGCGCCAGTCGTATGTAAAGAACAAGAAAGAGGTTACAGAGTATCTTGGCGTTGATGGAAACATCATCATGAGCATACAGAGCCTTTTTGAGGAGATTCCAACAAAACAGGATATCACAGCCCTCGAGAATACCTATATCTTCGCTCTGCCAAAAAGGGCACTTGAATCTGTTGCTCTTCACAACAACAATATTCAGATTCTCTATCGAAAGATTCTTGAAGAGTCTCTGATAATCTCTCAGATTCATGCCGACTTGGTACGCTTTGAAACTGCACACGACAGATATGCAAGGTTCTGCAAGCTCATGCCGCAAGTGGCACTCCGAGCTCCACTTGTATATATTGCTTCATATCTTCAGATGACTCCCGAGACTCTGTCTCGAGTGCGTTCACAACCGCTCTAAAAACTGAAATGGTTTATTCTGTCGGTTGATACTGGTAGCCAATGTCATAATAAGAAAGCACTGGTTGCCAGGATTTTCATGCTCATATTCAGAAGTAGCTGTTTTTCGCTCACTTTTTTATTCGTGAGATTTTATTGTTATTACATAAGTAGCTATTTCTCGCTCACTTTTTCGAAAGGAGTTAACAACGAAGGAATATAGAAAAATGGTGGCGGAGAGTTATCCTCTCTGCCACCATTTCTTTTTCTTCAGTTCTGTAGAATCGTCAAAAGAGCGATGCGCCATTCTCTCTTCCAGAATATGTTTCATGCTTTTCTGCTGTGAGATCATCTGATAGATAGAGCCCCAGTCGGGCAAACCACCAACGTTTCTGTCATCTATAAAGATATCTGCCTTCAGCTTTCGTGAATAGTCAGGAGTAGAGGGCGATTCCTCTGGATAGTCCTTGTTGACTGCATAGAACTCCACTCCTCTTTCCCGGCACCATTTCACTGCTTCTTCAAGCAGTTCTCCTTCTCTCACACTCCAGAGAATAACCCTATGTCCATCCCTTATAAGTGCCTTAAGGGTATCTGTCGCAAAGATTATCTCTTTCCCGATTTCAGGATATCTGTGCTCAACAATCGTTCCGTCAAAATCAACTGCAATAACCATAAATTCTTTTTTTACTTATAACTTTCTTTTGCATTTACACAACCATGCGCAAAGCCTTGGAAGGACATAGTCGTGGAAAATGATTATCACTTTCTTGAATTATCAATATTTATCTTTTGCCTCTGCCTTTTACAGCTATTTCTTGTAAGAATCGTCTTCTTGATTGCTGTAGTGGCTCATGGAATAATCACCGTAATGTCCGTACATTCCATAACTGCCTGCTTTCCCGTAACTTCCGTATGATTTGTAGGATGCGTACTTAGCATATTTTCCATACTTTCCATAGCCGTAGTAATAGCCGTACTTGTGCTTAGAAAGGTCAATGCCGTTAATCACAACAGAAACGTTAGGCAATTTTCTAGTATCTGCCAATTCGTTTATATATGCAAATGCACTCTTCGGTGTGTAGTCGGCACGAGAGACGTAAACAGTGGCGTCTGTCACTCTTCCTATCGTGATTGTATCTGTCACAAGACCAACAGGAGCAGTATCTATGATGATATAATCATAAATATCTTTTAGCCTTTCAAAAATGACATCAAGGGATTGACGGGCAAGGAGCTCGGCAGGGTTCGGAGGAATAGGACCCGACATTAGAAGGTCAAGGTTTCTGTTAATTCCCGAAGGGATGATCTGCTCGCGAACCATTTCCTCTGTAGGCTCATCGTGTATGAGGATGCGCGTGATGCCAGTGTCGGTTTCTATTCCGAAGAGACTTGATAATCGTGGCTTACGGATATCGAGACCAGCGAGAAGAACCCTCTTTCCAAGCAATGCGAAGCTCACAGCGAGGTTTGCTGCAATGAATGTTTTACCTTCGCCAGAAGAGTTTGAGGTGAGCATGATGATCTTCTCATCGTCTTTCAAAGTGAACTGGAGGTTTGTGCGCAATGAGCGGAAAACTTCCTCCATCATGTTATTCTGGTTTTCCTGCACAACGATATCTGCCCTTTTCTTCGCTGTGTTGCTTGCCACTGGAATATCTGCTATGATTGGCAGGCGTGTGAGCCGTTCTACATCGTTCCTGCCTTCAATCTTGTATCTCATGAATTGTATTATGAGAAGTATAACGAGTGGAATGGCAAGTCCTACTCCGAAGGCTCCAGCAAGAATCTTGTTCCTTTTCGGTGCTATCTGTCCTGTGTATGCAGGCTTGTCAATTAGCTTTCCTTTGTCGGCGGTTGCAGCCAGCGAGATAGAGTTTTCTTCACGTTTCTGCAGGAGCATGAGGTATAGTCCGGAACGCACTTCCTGCTGTCTTCCTATCTCATTGAGAATTCTTTCCTGGGTAGGACTTTCCTGCACTTGTGCGTTATACTTTGAGTATTGCCCAAGCATTCCTCTTCGTGTTATCTCGTAGTTGTTTCTCGTTTGCGCCATCGCACGCTTTATACTTGCCGTCAAGTCGTTAAGCTGTTCGGTAAGCGGAATAACCGTAGGGCTATTAGCGTTGGCAGTTCGCAGAAGTCTGTTGCGCTCAAGAACAATTTTGTTGTAGGCATCAATGAGAGAAGAAGCCGCCTCGTCGGTAAGTCCTACATTTGATGGCAAAGTCTGGTATTTATTCTGTGGAAGCTCCATATAGTCAGAGATGCTTTTCAGAAGAGCCTCCTGAGTGGCCATCTCAGCCAGTTTCCCTTCGAAGGTGTTTGACTGTGTGAATGCGTTTCCTGCTTTCAGACTTAATTCAACAACGTTGTTCTTCTTCTTGAAACTCTCGAGTTGTCCTTCGGTAGCTCCTAACTCCATATTGATTTTTTCCAGACGGTTGTTTATGAACTCCTCAGTGCGAACAGCCACGATATTCTTGTCGTTGTTAGCCTCGTTGTTGTAGCTTGTCACTAATTGCTGGAGGTAGTCCAGAGAGCGCTGGATGTTTATGTCGGTATAAGTAAGCATGAGAATAGTGGTCATCTTGCTTGTTGGGGTAACAGCAAGACGTGAGGCATACATTGATGCTGTATTCTCTGCAGGAATTATTCTAACAAAAATCTCATCCCCGTCACTCATCATTCTTTTCCTTTCTGGATTAAGGGAGAATGTCAGTGAGCCGGCAGCTGTCTTGATTGTCGAAGGAAGATTCTTTATAGACGTGTTTATACCGAACTGTCGGTACATGCCGTTCTTGTCTTTTCCAAAGCATGTGCCTTTTACGTGATACTGTCTGTTCTGAAACGTCATGGAAAGTGACACGGGGTCATTAAGGTTTTCCAGTCCGTTTTCGTCAAGGTCTACAGAGACAGGTTGTATTCGGTATAAGTCCTTGTCAACAATTTTTCCTTTCAAGGTGTAAGATGTGTGTAGCTTCAACTTTTTCACTACGTCAAGAGCGATTGTTCGTGAGGCTATTATTTCCATTTCGTTGTCAATACCCTGGGAGTTACTCATCATGCCCAGGTTCTCAGAATACAGCAAGCTCCTTCTTGAGCGTCCACCGCCACTCTCGTCTTTTATCAGCACCTTCGCTTGAGCTTGATATACTGGAGTGGTGTATTTAAGATATGCATATGCTCCACCAACGAATAATGCAATAGAAATAACAAACCATTTCCAGTTTATCACGAAAATGGAGAAAAGGTTAATAAAATTCAGGAGGGTATCCTCTTCCTGTTCCACAGCAAAGCTGGTATTTTCACTGTTTATGGTCTGTTCGTCAATAAAGTCTTGTTTCATTCTGAAGCGTTACCTTATTATAAAAATATAATATTAAGTTCTCTTTTTTAATTTCTTGATGGGGTGGGGCGCATTGTTTCTTTCATTTCCTTTTCCTATGCCTACCAACATGGTGAGGAAAGTGAGGTTAATAAGCATTCTCGTCGTGCTTGAAGATTTGTAGGAATGTGCGGAACACGATTTCTACATCAAGTGCGAACGACCAGTTCTCGTTGTACCAGATGTCTTTCTTTACACGCTCTTCCATCTGCCATACTTCTTTTGTCTCTCCACGGAAACCTGTAACCTGAGCAAGTCCTGTTATTCCTGGTTTAGAGAAATGTCTCACCATGTATTTCCTGATGATGTGTGAGTACATCTCCGTATGGTAGAGCATGTGTGGTCTTGGTCCTACAACACTCATGTCTCCCTTCAGCACGTTTAGGAACTGTGGGAGTTCATCAATGTTCGAACGTCTCATAAACTCACCAAATGGGAATTTCCTAGGGTCGTTTCTCGTTGCCTGCACTTTGTCTGCATCTTTGTTTACGTGCATAGAGCGGAACTTGTACATCTTAAACGTCTTTCCATTCAGTCCCGTTCGCTCTTGACAGAAGAATAGTGGTCCTGGACTTTGGATTTTTATCATAAGCCATACAAACGGAATCAGCGGCAACATGAACAGGCAAGCCATAGAAGCCACGAAGATATCAAACGTACGTTTTATGATTCTGTTATCTAAACGGTTGATATTGTTCGAATGGTTTGTGAAGAACACCAACCCCCCTATCTGCACTGGGGTGAGTCTCACGCTTAGGGTAGACATTATCCTCGGAACGAGAAAGAACTCCATTACGTTACGGTCGCAAAAGTCTATCATCTTTGCTGCATTCGGATAGTCCATAGAAGAAACAAGCGAGTAGAAAACGATATCGGCCTGAAAAGGTGTTTCTCCACGTGAGATTTTCTCCATAAGTGTTTCTCGTGTGCCAAGTCGGTGAAGCCCCCTCGGACAATCTTCAAGATGCTGGTTGCTATAGTATCCAAGTATGTTATATGCCGTACTTGCAGAGTTCTGCATCTCGTTGTAAACAGAGAGAATTGCAGGATCGCTTCCAATGAATACAACAGAGCGTTTATTGTGTCCCCGACTGCGCATACTATTTAGAAATAGTCGCTCAATGAATCTTAAGACAAGGATTATTGCAAGATAAGTGACAAAATAGAAGAATGTGAGTCGGAGCACACTCTGAGAGACTCCTGAGGTTAGTCGTACTAATGCAAGCAATACCAATGCTTGGCAAAAAGACATCTTCGTTGCTCGGGAAACAACCTGCCAGATACTAATTCGCTGGTAGAAAATTCTGTTGCCGTAAAACATTATGCCTATGATTGCTGCTATAGTGGCACAGATAACACCACGGTCGTAGTCACCCGTTAATCCCTCGGGAACAATAATCAAGTTACTGTTCACAAGAAATCCGTATACAATGTTTGCAAGTATAATATCAATCAATGATACCACTGCAAATACAATCTTGCTTCCGCTCGTTAGTTTCTGTCCTTGGCCTTTCATAGGTTGTTTTTTTTTGATCTTTTTTCCAGAACCAGGTTTTAATTTTATGGGGAAAGCAGTTCCGGAATTCTTCTTTTCCCCTAATTGCCGTAAACGGTTGTTTCCATGCTCTTGGCATTTTGCTTTTTTACTTATATTTGCGTTCTTCTTATGCAAATTTACACAAAAGTTATATAATGAACAAATTTTTTTTAAAATAAATACGAAAATGAGTGGTTTTTTCTTGCATAATCCGTAATAAATGAGTAATTTTGCGTTCAAAAGAATCATTTAATAACTTGAAAAATGAGTTTTTTAGATAAAATCTTTAAGAAAAAGAATGAAGCATCAGAACCAGGAATGGAAGATTTCATGATGCTTATCAGAGTGTATTTTCAGGCTTCAATAGCCTCGAATGTTGGTATCACAAACCTCGCAATGCTACCCGATCTTCGTACGTTTAAGTCGGCTTTCAAAGTGCCCACACAAAACGGTCGTTTGGGAGCAGGAGAAAAAAAACGCTGCATGAAGATGCTTATGGAGATATATGGAACAGAAGAGTTGTTCTTCAAGGAAATCGACCAAAGCGTAAAGAAAAATTGCAGAAAGCTACAAGACGTGCAGGTATACCTCCTCCAGTTCCAGAACTATACTCAGGACCTTATGATGCTTATGGGAAACCTCATGAAGTTTAAACTCAGAATACCGTCCTTCTTCCGAAAAGCATTGAAAACAATGACTGAGAAAACTGTCAACGATGTCTTTACAAAGAACGATTATAGCGACCCAGCAACCATGAAAACGGTGCTTGCAATCCGACAGTACGCAAAGCGTTTGGGCTTTTCGCAGCAATGGACTTCTGACTTCGTCTATCAGCTCGTTATGCTGGCAAAGAAACAACCAGCACCACAACAGTGATTTCTGAGAATTCGAGGGTAAACGGCAGGAAAAAGAGTCGTAAAAGGATTTGATTTGTTTAATAAAAGTTAAATTTTCTCGAGAACCCCTTGAAACCTCGATTTTAATTACTAAATTTGTAAACAGAACAATAATTATTTATCTGAATGGCTAATACTGAGCAGGAAATATTTGATTTTACAGTGCAGGTACGGTATCTCATCAAAAAATACGGTGAGATGAAGGAGGAATTGCGCCAGTTGAAATCAGAGTTAGAGGCTCAGAAGCGAGAAACTGCTGATATGGAGACTCTCGCAAATGCTTCCATGCGCGACTATGAGATACTTAAGACGGCAAAGATGCTTGAAATAGGCGACAACGACCTTGCTGCTACCAAGAAGCGCGTCAATAAGCTCATTCGCGATGTAGACAGATGTATCACATTGCTCACAGAACAAAATTCTACTCAAAAGTGAGGGTGACTATGGCTGAGGACAATAAGTTAAACATAAGATTGCATATTTACGATACAGACATGGCGGTGAAGATAAACCGCAGCGATGAAGAAATGTATCGTCATGCGTCGCAACTCATAAGCGAGGTGGTTGGAAACTACACGCAGTATTACAAGGGCTTGAAGAGTGAGAAAGAAATTCTTTACATGGCTCTTGTAGACATCACTTTGCGTTATGAGGTCGAAGCAAAGCGCAATAATACCGAACCTTATTCGGAAGCCCTTAAGAAACTTTCAAAAGAGATAGAAGATGCCTGTAAGGAGTGATGTGTGCGTCTCATAGGCAAGACTGTAGATACTTCCACCGTCCTGCTTTAGTGAAACAGTACATATTATTAACTAATCTTATATTTCAATACAAACAACTACAAGAATGACAACAATACAGATCATATCTATCGTAGCTGCTTTGCTTATTGGCATCTGTATAGGATATGTTCTCTTTAGATACATTATAAAAGGAATATACCACGGAATGCTGGCAACAGCAGAAAAAGAATCGGAGGTGTTGAAGCAAAACAAACTCCTCGAAGTAAAGGCTAAGTATCTCAACAAGAAAAACGAACTTGAGAAAGAAGCACAACAGCGAAACCAGAGACTTCAACAGGGAGAGCAGCGTCTGAAACAGCGTGAACAAACCCTTTCTCAGAAACTTGACGAAGTAAACCACCGTCGTCAGGAGCTCGACAATTTCGCACATTCACTCGAAAACGAGCGTAATCTCCTCTCAGCAAAGGAAGAGGAAGTTAACAAAATGGAGGAGCAGCAGCTTCAGAAACTGGAGCAGATTAGCGGGCTCAGTGCCGATGAGGCAAAAGCTCGCCTTGTGGAAAGCCTGAAAGACAAGGCTCGTCTCGATGCTGCAGGATATATCAACGAGATAGTTGAAGAGGCTAAGCTCAATGCAAATCAGCAGGCAAGGAAGATTGTCATTCAGACCATCCAGCGAACAGCAACAGAGACCGCCATTGAAAACTCAGTCAGCGTGTTCCACATTGAGAACGATGAGGTGAAGGGAAGAATTATTGGTCGTGAGGGAAGAAATATTCGTGCCCTTGAGGCTGCCTGCGGAGTGGAGATTGTTGTAGATGACACTCCAGAGGCTATCGTAATTTCTGCCTTTGACCCTATCCGCCGTGAGATATGTCGTCTCGCTCTCCATCAGCTCGTTTCAGATGGTCGTATCCATCCAGCACGTATTGAGGAGGTTGTGGCAAAGGTTAAGAAGCAGCTTGACAATGAAATCGTAGAGACTGGAAAGCGTACAACCATCGACCTTGGTATTCACGGTCTGCATCCAGAACTTGTGCGTATCGTAGGAAAGATGAAGTATCGCTCTTCATACGGTCAGAACCTTCTCCAGCATGCTCGTGAAACTGCAAACCTCTGTGCTGTAATGGCTTCTGAACTTGGTCTTAATCCAAAGAAGGCAAAGCGTGCCGGACTCCTCCACGATATAGGTAAGGTACCAGACGAGGAAAATGAGATGCCACATGCTCTCTATGGTGCGAAGGTTGCTGAGAAATACAAGGAGAAGCCAGATATTTGCAACGCCATTGCTGCCCATCACGATGAGATGGAGATGCAGACACTTCTTGCCCCTATCGTTCAGGTGTGTGATGCAATCTCTGGTGCTCGTCCTGGTGCTCGCCGTGAGATTGTAGAGGCTTATATCAAGCGTCTCAACGACCTTGAAGCTATTGCGATGTCTTATCCTGGTGTCACAAAGACTTACGCTATTCAGGCAGGTCGTGAACTCCGTGTCATTGTTGGTGCAGACAAGATGACAGACGAACAGACAGAGGCGCTCTCTGGAGAAATAGCAAACAAAATTCAGACAGAGATGACTTATCCAGGACAGGTGAAGATCACTGTTATCCGCGAGACTCGCTCTGTTGCTTATGCAAAATAAACGTTTAAGAACATTATAAAAGAAATGCTGTGGCAGCGTTGCTGTCACAGCATTTTCTATATGGTTTCAAACTGTATCAAACTTCAATACAATCATTAGAAAAATGATTCATCACACAAATTAGCGACTTCCACCCATATTCGAACTTACACGTAGTTAAGAATTTCTTCTGGTGTTGAGACAAATGTCGTGGCTCCGTGATTGATTAAGAAATCCTTGTCTCTGAATCCCCAAAGAACGGAGATACATGGAAGGTTTGTGTTGTGTGCAGTAGCTATGTCAACATCAGAATCACCGATATAAACCGTATCAGAGAAACAAGAGGTGTTCTTTTCGCAGATACTTTCACAATCCTTTTCATTGATGTTCTTATCACTCTCATTAAAGGTGCTCTCAATTCCCAATTCCTCCATAGCAATTTTCACCATGTCGGGAGCTGGTTTCCTCGCTACACCTTCACGTTCGCCAACGGCAACATCGATATAATCCCTAAACCAAAAATCATAAAGTTCCGTGACGCCCTTCTGAAGTTTGTTACTGACAATAGCCATCCTTATTCCTCGCTCCTTCAAAGCCTGTAGAGTTTCCTTTATGCCTGGGTATAGCTTTGTGGAATCCTGACAATGGCAGATATAATACTCCTTGAATGTCTGGAAAACAGTTTCGAAAGACGGATTATCCTCGCCTTGCGGTACAGCACGGATAATGAGATTTCTCACACCATTTCCAACAAACTGGCGAATTTCCTCCAGCGTTCTCTCTTCCATACCGTTCGTTCTCAGAGCGTAGTTGGTGGCATCTGCGAGATCTTGCAAAGTGTCAAGAAGAGTGCCGTCTAAATCCCAAATAATATTTTTGTATTTCATGTTCTTTTATGTTGTTTGAAGGTTATGTGTTACTCTAAATTGGTGTGCTGAATCATTCGCGAAGGATTGGTAGTTGCCAGTGATAGACAACTGCACAGAGACGTATGATGATTACTGCTGCCGCACATCCGAGCTGTGCCCAAAGATCCGGAATTTCCAATACGATGCCGATAGTGTAAATAATTCCACCTACAGCACATGCCAAAGCATAGATATCCCTTCTGAAAATCAGTGGCACCTCATTGATGAGAATATCACGAATCACTCCTCCTGCCGCACCAGTCATCATACCCATGATATTTGCCGCCCAGAAGGGGAATCCTGCGTTAATTGTTTTCTCGAAACCAACAACAGTGAACAGTGCAAGTCCGATGGTGTCGAACGTGAACATTGTCTTTGCTATCCTGTTTATGAAGGAATGCGAGCAGATATATACGAGCAGTGCGAAAGCAGTAATGGCAAGGTATACCCATTGCGTCATCCAGAATGGACTGTTTCCAAGGAACACATCTCTTATTGTTCCACCTCCGCACGCTGTTGCCATTCCCACTATAAATGCCCCAAAAAGGTCGAAGTTTTTTTCGCTGGCAAGCCTTATTCCGCTTATGGCAAAGGCGAATGTCCCGATGAAGTCGATAACCGTTACAAAGTTTATCTCTAAGTAGGTGTGCATAATTATTTTTTCTGAAAATATGTTTTTTTCCTTAACAAAGTGCAAATTTAGCAATAATATTTGGAAAAATGTTTGTTTCGCTCTTTTTTTCTTCGTAAATTTGCATTATGACACAAAAATTTACAGAAGAAAAGGGAAATCGCTGGACACACCTCATCGGTGTTGTATTTGCATTGTCGTGTATTTGGACAGTATGGCCTGCTGTGAGATTGGGATGGGAGTGGACTATGGCAATCCTGTTTTTCATTGTCGGAATGTTCCTAATGTTCCTCTCATCAACAATCTACCATTGGTTACGTCCTGGCATGGCAAAGAATATTCTGCGTAAATGTGACCATATCAGCATTTACGTAATGATAGCATGCTCTTATACACCGATATGTATTGCGGTGGTTGGAGGATTAGTAGGGTGGCTGACCTTCGCCCTGCTATGGTTAATAGTGATTGCAGGTAGTGTCTATAAGATTGTGGCAATAGGGAAGTATCCTCGACTTTCTCTTGCACTCTATCTCGTGATGGGTTGGAGTGTGGTGTTTATTGCAAAGCCTGTATATGAGAATGTCTCAACTCTTTCCCTCCTCCTCCTTCTTGCTGAAGGAATCTTCTATACGGTAGGGACCTACTTTTTTGCAAAAGACATCCACCGTCATTACCATGCCATTTGGCATGTCTTCGTGCTTCTCGGTGCCATCTCACATTGGGCGGCAGTACTGTCAATGATGTGGCCTTTGCTTCCTTAGTCTCCTTTGTGGAAATGTGTTTACTGGTAGATTTTTTTACTGAATAAAGAAAAAGAAAATGAATGCGATAATTTTTGACCTTGTGGGGGTTGTTATGAATCTGAACATAGAGCGCGATACCGCTGCGCTTCATTCCGTTGGACTTCCCGATTATGTTGGTTGCCTCGCAAATGAAGGAATACGAAAACCTATGGAGGCTTATCTCAATGGCTTGATTCCAGAAAACGAGTTCCTCGTTGGCATTCGTCCCTTCTGTCGGGAAAAGGTTACAGACAGTGAGATTCTGTGGTCTATGGACGCTGTGCTTGATGATATCCCACGTGAGCGAATTGAAAAAATTATTCGTCTCAAGGAGAAATATAGGATTTTTCTTTTGAGCAACCTCTATGACACTGCTTGGGAACACACTCTCAGGGAGTTTGCACGTGCAGGTTATTCTCCGTCAGATTGCTTTGAGCGGGTATTCCTCTCTCAAAAACTTGGAATGGCAAAGCCCGACCCCCGTATTTTCCTACATGTAGTGGAAGAGACGGGAATCGAGCCTTCTGAGACGTTCTTCTTTGACGATACAAAGGCGAACGTAGAATCTGCAAATGCTTTAGGCTTCCGCTCTGTACTCGTACCTATGAATAGGGTAGAAGAGGTGTTAGCAGAGATATTCTAAAAGCAAGGGTGTTTCCAGAGGCGTTTGCAGAGGAATTTGCATGGGTATTTGAGAGGTGTTAGCACGGGTATTGTTTAGAGAATTTCCTGTGCCTGCAATTCACTACGATGCTTTCACTTCAAGCGTTACAACGCTATGCTTTGGAACCTTTAGTGTAATAACGTCTTTCTTCACCTTGCAATCCTTGAAAGGTTGCGGTGCGATTGTGGCAGGGTGTGAGAAGTCGTTATAGTCGGCAACTTTTTCAGAGGTAAGAATTGTTCCTGATACCGTTTTCACCTTAACACCCTCCAAAGCGACTGTCACCTCTTGAGCCTTTTCCATGTTCATGTTTGTGACGCTGATATGGAAGATGCCGTTCTTGTCTTTCGAAGCCGTGGTGCTTATTGTAGGCACAATTTCCTTTTCATTTACTCTTACGCTATCACAGACGATTGTTGAAGGAAGGAAAGTAGCCTCTTTGTGCACCTTGTACATGTTGAAGATATGGTATGTTGGTGTGAGAACAATACCGTCTTCTGGATTCTTCTCGTTTGTTAGAATCATTGACTGAAGCACGTTAACAACTTGTGCGATATTTGCCATCTTCACGCGGTCGGTGTATTTATGGAAGATATCGAGCGATGAAGAGGCAACAACAGCATCGCGCATGGTGCATTGCTGATAAAGCCAGCCTGGGTTTGTACCCTTTTCCACTTCCCACCATGTTCCCCATTCGTCAACAAGAAGTCCGACTCTTTTCTCTGGGTCATACTTATCCATAATCTTCATGTGGCTGACAATGCAATCTTCTATTCCCAAAGAGCGGGATAGTGTTTCATAGTATTCCTGTGGAGTGAAGTTCACAGCCTCGCCCTTCGCATTCCAATTTCTAACTGCATAGTAATGCACGGAGTAGCCAGCCATATTCTTTCTCGGACCAATCTGCTTCATGAGAACCTCTGTCCAGTTGGTGTCGTTGGCATTTGCACCAGAAGCGATTCTGTATAGTTTGTTGTCGCCATAGTTGCGAGCATAGGTGGCATACCTGCGGAAAAGGTCGGCATAGTATTCAGGACGCATATTTCCTCCGCATCCCCAGGATTCATTGCCCACTCCGAAGAACTTCACTTTCCATGGCTTCTCCCTCCCGTTCTTCCTTCTGAGTTCTGCCATGGTGGAGTTGGTATCGCTCGTCATGTATTCAACCCATTTCGCCATCTCCTCCATTGTTCCAGAGCCAACGTTTCCTGATACGTAAGGCTCACAGCCGAGAAGCTCACAAAGGTTCAGGAATTCGTGAGTTCCGAACGAGTTGTCTTCAACAGTTCCTCCCCAGTTCGTGTTCACCATACGAGGGCGCTCACTAAGATCTCCAATGCCATCCATCCAATGGTATTCATCTGCGAAACATCCTCCAGGCCATCTCATCACTGGTACTTCGAGAGCCTTTATAGCCTCAAAAACATCTTTTCTGTAGCCCTCCACATTAGGAATTTTTGAGTCTTTTCCAACCCAGAGTCCACCGTAGATACATCTTCCAAGATGTTCTGCAAACTGTCCGTAGATTTCTTTCGGGATAATCTCCTTGCCATCTTGAGGATGAACAGTGATTGTTGCGTTTTGTGCCATTGCCGTAGAGATAAATGCTATCATCGACAAGGCTGATACAAATAGTTTTTTCATAGTTTATTGTTTTTTTGTAAGTAATTATGCACACCTACTTATCACTTCCAATCAGAAAGACAGAACCTGCTTTCAAGAGCATTTTCAATGGAGTCGGGGAGAGCAGGGAAGAAGTTAATGCCTGTCAGTTCCTCTATGCGATCAACAGATGTGGCAGCTTTTGTTATTGACTGTTTATCGGCAGTATTTTCATAATAGAAACCGATTGCTTTCTCGTTGCCTTTCTTAAGCGACAAGACAACCTTGAAGAATCCTTCTGGAACGTCGATAGCATGGTCGATGCCTATCTGTTCGTGTTTCCCTTTTTTGTATACTGGTCCGCAGACAATATAGATAGCCTTTTCACGTAATGCCCAGTTTCTGCACTCCTCTTCCAACTTTTTCCATGCGCCTCCGTTCAGTCGAGGCTCTTGTGGACAGATATTCGACATATAGAAGCAGTCGTGCATGGCATCCTCGCTCCATTTCATATCTGCAGCGGGGCAGAGATGCCCTCTGTCATACCCACTTCCTTTATATTCATACCAATCAACACGGTATGCAGTCTCAATGTTTGGGTCTGCCCAAAACTTATTCTTTCTTGGCAACTCACCCTCCGCTTCCTTTGCTGTAAGTTCCCATGCCGACCAATTTGCAGTGTTGTGAGATTTGTTGTAAGAAAGCGTATAGCCAGTATGCCGAATAATCTGTTCTGCCCTGTCTGGCAAAGGGTCAGGAATCTCAATGCCTTCTTTTATCATTTCAGCATCTGCTCTCTGCTGATTCTCCATGGTTCTTTTTTCAGAATTGTTCTCCATGGTTTCATTTTCTCCATGAGAGAGAATGTCTTCTTTTTCTTGAACCTCAGAATTTTGCTCTGTTTCCTGTTTTCCTTGTTCACCATTTCCACTGTTTCCGGTCAAGGAACATGCTGAAAGGATCAGAGCAACAAGCCCTATAACTAATATTTTTCTCTTCTTCATTTTTTTCTGTTTCTTCAGTAACTATTTTTCCATTTTCAGAATCTCTTACCATACATCGCACCCTTTTCTCTCAATATCCTCTTTTGGCATAAGAGGAAGTGGAGAACTGTTGACAAAGCAGTTTTTGAAAGAGCAGTTTAAGGTTTTGTATAGGTAAGTGGCATTGCGAGCCTCAAGGACAGAGAAATTCTCTACCGAGATATTTCGTATGGGCTCAGAAGAGTTTCCATCGAAATAGATGGCGAACGAATCGGCACGCTTTGCCCTTACGTTGCGTATTTGGAAGTCAGAATATCGTGCAGGCATATTTCCCCCACGATAAGTAGGTGTGCAAAATTATTTTTATAATGATTGTATTGATTGGTGATGCAG
>CALZTP010000024.1 GCA_945829115.1 uncultured bacterium
TATGGTATAGTAGATATCATGAAAGTGACAGGCTTGTCGGAAGAAGAGATTATGACGTTGTGAAAATATCTCATGGGTTTAGAAAAAAAACCAAAGCTCCGCTCTAAAACAGTTGCTCAAAGGTTGCTCTAACTAAGGTTGTTCCCGTTGTCTTTGTTGTCGTGTTATGCATCCATAGTAAAATCATGGTCTTACGGTATTTCTGTCCAATTCAACGGACCGATTTAACGAAAAATTCTGTGAAAGATTTTTACGTGAAGGTCCAGAAATTTATTCGTGAATTGGACGTGAATTCTGTTGGTTGAGAACAAAAACCGAACTAAAACCTCATCGAAATGAAACAGAATAGAAAGATAAGAAGAGGATTGCTTTCCCTTGCGCTGATGCTGATGCCGTGTTTGAGGTTGTTGGCGATAGAGGGAATTATGTATGAGTCGAACCGCATGGCAAGCAGCATTATCACTGGTGTTTGTCAGGATAAATATGGCATGATATGGATTTCTACCGACTTCGGACTGAGCAAGTTCGATGGTTACAAGTTTGAGAACTACTACCATTATAGCCATGACGAGACCTCAATAGCTGACAATCTTATCACTTCGTTTTCAGCCACAAGCAAGAAAGAACTGTTCATTGGAACAAACAAGGGCTTGGCAAGATACGACTATAAGAGTGACTGCTTTTTCAACTATACCTTTCCAGACAGCATTCAGCCGAGAGTGTCGTCGGTAACAGAGACACCATCGGGACATATTCTCGTCTCTACTTCTGGTCATGGATTCTATGTGATCGATAAAGAGCGTTCAGAAATTCTGAAGGAAAGCAGTTTCGAGGAACGCTTCGGCAGTAGGTATGTCAAAACAATGCTCAATGAAGGCAATGGCATCTTCTGGATGCTTGCGAGCGATAACCGTATCATGAGATGTTCCATCAATGGCTGCCAGCTTCAGAAAGTGACAACGATAAAGGGTATTGGAAAGACTCCCGTGAAAATTCTGAGCCGTCAGAATATGGTGTTCTTTATTTTCTATGATGAAATAAAGCTTTTTGACAAAGCAACAAACAGTCTTATTCCTTCTGGACTCTCAGTGCCACAAAACATAAGTATCTCATCTGCCTTAATGAACTCTAAGGGAGACATCTTGCTCGGAACGTCTGGAAAAGGTCTTTTCATCATAAGGAACGGAACCAAAACAGCTATTCGCGAACCTTTTTACGATAAACGTTCGAACACAGACGACCTTTCCATAAACTCTATTTTGGAAGACAAAGACAACAACCTTTGGCTCACGAGTCCTCGCTACGGACTGTTGCTTTGCCCAATGGGGAAGAAAGTGTTCAACTCATGGAATTTTACCTACAACGGAAAACGAATGTATGATGGTGTCACTTTCATGACAGGAGACAATAGTGGGGGATTGCTGTGTGTGTTAGAAAACAACGGACTGTTCGGAATTGACAGTACGGGCAAGACAAGGAAGCTCGAAGGGTGCCCGAACAACACTACTGCCGTGTTCAGAGATTCGAGCGGCACAATATGGGTGGGAACATGGAACGCACTGTATACCTACAATCCTGCTACCTTCAGAATGGTGATGGCAGACGACCTTGACGGTCGCGGAACGCTATGTATCACGGAAGATCATGAAGGAAGAATCTACTATACCGTCTTTGGAGACGGTTTCAAGATTCTGGACAGAAAAAGCGGAGAGAAGCGCCACTATAGCACGAAGAGACGTCCAAAACGTGCGGGAGCGAGATTTGGCAACGACTGGGTGGGAATGATATACCCTGACAGCAAAGGGTTAGTATGGATGGCCACCACCAGCGGCTTATGGTGTTATGATCCAGAGAAGGACTATTTCGTGGACCTTGCGAAAGGAGACGGCATAATGCGCGAAACGAGCATTACAAGTCTTTGCGAGACCTCTTCCTCTAATCTCATTATTGGAACCACGAGAGGTCTGTATCTATGGCATCGCGACAAGAATACTGTTGAGCGGCTTCCTGGAGGGAGTGCTTTGGAAGACATGAATATCTCGTGCATGACAAGAGACTCTGATGGTAAGGTGTGGATAAGTACATATAAGGGCATTTGGCAGTATAATCCCGAAAGCATGAACCTTGTGAGTTATGCAGGTTGTAACGGCATAACGGAGGAAGAATACTGTATGAATTCTTTCTTCCAGACTCAAGACGGAAAAATTCTTTTCGGCTCGAATGGTCAGATAACCTATTTCAATCCAAAGGAAGTCACTAATGCAGAGATTATTCTCAGCGACATCTTCCTTACCCGGTTCTCCACCCTCACCAAGACCTTTAACCCCTTTTCCGATACGTTCACAGTTCCTTGGGACGACAATAGCGTAACAATGCTCTTCACGCTCTTTGACTATCAGAAAGCAGAGAATCTGAGGTACGAATACCGTTTGAACGGAAGTGAATGGACTCCTTTCGAAAGTGGCAGCAACTCTCTGACGTTCATAAAGCTGAAGTCTGGAACTTACAACCTCGAGGTGAGGGCAACAATGGGTGGTGACTATTCATCAAGCACACGAAACATTGTCTTTACTGTTGAAGCACCATGGTATGCCACCACCCTTGCCAAGATTCTCTACACTGTTCTGCTTCTTGCGGCAGTGGCATTGGGAGTGAGATATTTCAAGAGACGTCAGGAAGCGGCACTGGATGAAGAAAAGATGCAGCTGCTGATAAACGCCACACACGACATACGCTCTCCGTTGACATTGATTCTCGGTCCGATAGAGAAACTGAAAGACCTCGTAGAGAAAACAACAGGAGCAGAAGCCGACAAGAAACTCATGGACCATTATGTGGATACCGTCAATAGGAATGCCGAGCGTCTGCTATTGCTCGTGAACCAGATTCTCGATGTGCGGAAGATAGACAAGAAACAGATGCGCTTGAAATGTCAAGAAACAGATCTTGTTGCGTTTGTCAAGGGCATCTGCCTCTCTTTTAACTATACCTCCGAGCAAAGAGGAATTGATTTGAATGTCATGTCGTCTGAAGAGAAGGTGATGGCTTGGATCGACCGCAACAACTTCGACAAAGTGCTCACCAACATCATCTCCAACGCCTTTAAGCATACGTTTGATGGCGGAGAAATAGGAATAGGGATTTCCAAGAAGGGCAGAGAGGTGGAAATACGCATCATTGACAGTGGCTCTGGCTTTGGCAACGAGAACACCAAACGTCTCTTCGAAAGATTCTATCAAGGACGAAACTCGGGCGACAGCGAATTGAGCGGAACGGGAATCGGACTGAATCTCTCTCTGAACATCGTGAAGCTCCATGGAGGCAAGATAGAAGCTGAAAACAGAACCGATGGAACCTCTGGAGCGTGCATCATTATCACCCTCCCTTCTGGAAACTCTCATCTCAATCCAGAAGATATCTATCACGAGGAAGAGAAGCCTGCCATAGAGAAGAGAGCCATCTATCAGAAGAACAGAATAATGATTGTTGACGATGACAGTGAACTCTCTGCCTATGTTGCCAGCGAATTGAATCCTTGGTATCATATTGATATTTATTCAAACGGTATTGACGCTCTTCATGCTTCCTTGACTCAGAACTACGACCTTGTGGTGAGCGATATCATTATGCCAGGAATGAACGGTATTGAACTGTTGAAGAAAATAAAGCAGAATCCAAAAACAAACCATATCCCGGTTGTTATGCTCTCTACACGTTCTGAGGCAGCAGACAGACTTGCAGGCTTCAAGAGTGGAGCCGATGCGTATATCGCCAAGCCCTTCAATATCGATGAGCTTCACGCTCGTATAGACACCCTTCTGAACAATATGAGGATGATTAGAACGAAGTTTAGTGGCAGTCAGCAGCAGGAAGACAAGGTTGAGAAGGTGGAGCTGAAAGGGAATGACGAGCAGCTGATGAAGAGAGTGATGAAATCAGTCAATTCTCATTTAGGAGACTGCGATTTCTCGGTTGATATCCTTGCTCAGGAAACTGGTCTGAGTCGTGTGCAGCTTCATAGAAAGATAAAAGAGATAACAGGTGTCTCTACCGGAAAATTCATTCGCAACATTCGCATGGAGCAGGCTCGGCGGTTGATTCTTGAGAAAAAGGTGAATATCACGCAGGTTGCCTACAGTGTTGGCTTCAATGACACAAATTATTTCTCTACAGTCTTCAAGCAGTACTATGGAGTGAAACCTTCAGAATATACAGAGAAAATAGAGTGATTTTTTCTTTTTTCATTAAAAAACGTTTCAGTATATTGATGCTGAAACGTTTTTTTAGTTTTATGAAACGTTTTTCGTGTTTGATTTGTGTCAAAATTCATACCTTTGCAAAAGAAATAGAACCGTTTTACTCACAACATATCACTTTCATCTGATATATATACAAATAAGGTGAAGCAGGTTTGTCTTTCAAAACCTTGCAGACCTGCTTAGCAGCCCCATTCTCCCAGTTTTGCTGAAAAAAATCATGGGGAGATGAAGCAACGAAATCAAACAAAAACAAAAAACTACCAATAAAACTAACTAAAAGTATGAAAAGTAAACTATTATTTCTTTTGATGTTTTTCTTCTGTGCAGTAGCATGGGGACAAAACAAGCTGGTAAAAGGCAAGGTGGTATCAGCTAATGGAGAACAGCCTGTCATTGGCGCTTCCGTTTTGGAAAAAGGTACCACAAATGGTACGGTTACCGACATCAACGGACTCTTTACAATCCGTGTGAAGGAAAATGCAACCATCAGCGTTTCCTATCTCGGCTTCACCACTCAGGACGTTTCTGTTAAAGGAAAGACCGAAATAACCGTGGTGCTGGAAGACGATACAAAGATGCTTGACCAGGTTGTTGTGATTGGTTATGGAACCGCAAAGAAAAGCGACCTCACAGGAGCTGTTATGAGCGCAAACCTCAGAGACTTTGAAAAGGCTCCAAACACCAACATCATCCAGACTCTTCAGGGTACGGTTCCTGGACTTAACATCGGACAGGTATCTACTGCTGGTGGCTCGCCATCAATCCAGATTCGTGGTCGGAACACAATCTCTGGAAGTCGTGACGTGCTGATTGTTCTCGATGGAATTATCTATACTGGAGACATGGCATCCATAAACCCTGCCGACATTGAGCGTATCGATGTTTTGAAAGATGCTTCAGCCACTGCTGTCTATGGTGCTCAGGCTGCCAATGGTGTGCTCCTCGTGACATCAAAGAAGGGTGCAAGTGGAAAGGCAAAGATCACGTTCTCTTCTTCTTACAGTATTCAGAACCCTACCAAGGACCTCAACCCAATGAACCGTGAGGGCATGATTCAGTGGATGAAGGATGTTCAATGGAACAAGGCATACACAGAGGCTTCTGGCTACACACAACCAAACCCAGACTTCAATGTTGCAAGTACGGTTCCAGACTCTTATATGCTTGACGAGAACGGCAATCTCATCACAACCGACTATAACTGGTGGGACGAGTTTACACGCACAGGTAGCATCTTTGAAAACAAACTGAATATCTCTGGTGGAAATGAAACAGCTTCTTATATGCTCTCTTTCAGCAATACAAACCAGAAGAACATTCTTCTCAACGATGACTTTAAGCGCAACAGCATTCGTGCGAACATTGATGTGCAGCCAAGAAAGTGGTGGAAGGCAGGCTTACAAGCGTTTGGCTCTTTTGTAAACAAGGATGGTGCAGAGACTTATCTTCCATTCCTCGTGACCTATAGCCCGTTTGCATATCCATTCGACGAGAACGGAGAAATCGTTCCTTACCCAATGGGTGGTGTGATGCGCGACAACCCTTACATGGGATCTGTTGCTGACGATGTGGAGCGTCAGAACTCTTTCTTCGCAAATATCTATTCTGAGTTCCAGTTGCCAGTGAAAGGACTCACATACCGTTTCAACTTTGGTAACAACTATCGTGTTAGTGAGCATAACTATGCCAACATCTACAGCAACTACCCTAACGGTCAGGCATATAAAAACAGCTCTATCTACTACGACTGGACCTTCGACAATATCGTGAACTATCAGAACACCTTCGGAAAGCACGATATCGGTGCAACATTCGTTTATGGTGCCAGCCGCAGAAAATACACCTATACAGGCTCAGAGGCAAAGGCTTTTGCTCGCCTGAACCTTGGCTTCAACAGCCTTGAGCAGGGCAAGGAGCAGTATGCCAACTCAGATGCATGGAAGGAGTCACTCCTCTATCAGATGTTCCGTCTGAACTACAAGTTCGACAACAGATACCTCTTGACAGCCACTGTTCGCCGTGACGGATTCTCTGGATTTGCTGCAAACAACAAGTTCGCTGTGTTTCCTTCTGTTGCACTCGGATGGATGATCAACGAGGAAAAATGGTTCAATGTTTCATGGATAGACCATCTCAAGCTGCGTGCAGGATATGGCGTCAGCGGAAACCAGACAAGCAGATACTCTTCTCTCTCAAGAGTAAATTCAAGCATCAGCTATGTATTTGGCAACGGAGCTACTTCTGGTGTGCTCGGACAAGAACTCGCCTCTCTCGGAAATGCTGATCTGAAATGGGAGAAGACTGCTGGCTTCAACTTCGGTATGGATTTCGGAATCCTCGCAAACAGAATCTCTGGTACGTTTGAGGCTTACCGCACTACAACACGCGACCTCCTCTTCGATGTCGCAATCCCTTCTACTACTGGTTTCACCAGCATACGCTCAAATGTAGGAAAGATTCAGAACTCTGGTGTTGAGCTCACAATCAACTCACGCAATATCATCACCAAAGACTTTGAATGGAGCTCTACATTCAATATCTCACATAACTCCAATAAGATTAAGTCACTCACCGGAAAAGATTCAGACGGAGACGGTGTTGAGGACGATATGACTGCCAGCAGCCTCTTCATTGGAGAGTCTCTTTCTGCAATCTACGACTATAAGGTTGATGGCATCTATCAGATTGGTGACGATATTCCACAGGGATTCCATCCTGGAAACTATCGCGTTGTTGACACCAACGAGGATGGAAAAATCACTGCCGACGACCGCACCATAATAGGCAAAACAGACCCTGCCGCTCGCATGGGCTTGCTCAATAAGTTCCGCTACAAGGACATCACTCTTAGCTTCTTCCTTTATGCAATGGTGGGTGGCAAGAACGGTTTCCTTGGACAAAATACAAATCAGGTGCGCCCAGACGATAACGGTAAGCGTTACAACCACTTTACCGAAGAGGCAGATCTCTTCTGGTCTCCAAGTAACCCTGATGGCATTTACGACCGTGCTGCACAAGACGGTGCCTTGGGACAGTCTCCACACCGTTACGAGAAGCGCGACTTCCTCCGCCTTCAGGACGTAACCCTCTCTTATGATCTTCCAAAAGCTTGGATGAGCAAGATAGGCATAGATGGTATCAATGTATATATGAACTGCAAGAACCTTCTCACCATTACTGGATGGCACGGATGGGACCCAGAACCTGATATGACTGCCACAGACGGTAACGGACGTGATATAATCACTGGTAGTGGTTACAGCAACCGTCCTGTAATGAGAAGCATTACTTTCGGTCTTAACGTAAACTTCTAACTTATTGTTGAGTGAAGAGAAACGGCTGCTTTTATATATAACACGGCTCCGCTTCCATGAGCAAAGGTTGACAATGAAAGCAGAAACCGCATTCCGTTTTTTCTTCTGAACAACATTCCGTTTAGAATGACTCAAGGAAAAGACTTTTCAAAATTCCTAAACCTAAAAAATATACAATGAACATTATTATGAAAAAATATATTTTCCATCTTATGATGGCAACTGCTACACTTACCGCAACAGCTACTATGGTGAGTTGTGATGAAGACAGTTTCCTGGAAGAGAAACCACTCGACTTCATGGGTGGAGACAACTCCTATTCAACAGCAGCAGACTTTGATGCAGCTATCAACGGACTATATAACCTCATTAGACAAGAGTTCTACTGCGGAACATACGGAGTAATGAACGAATACCTGCTGAGAACGGATTTCGCCATTCAGGCAGACCCTCCAATGTCTAACCTCGCTTCACAACTGAACCCAACTGCAGAGCTGCCAAAGTGGCATTGGGAGAATCTCTATAAGCTCATAGCACAGGCAAACACTGTCATCACGCGAGTTCCAAAGTCTTCTATGACAGACGAGCAGAAAACACTCTATGAGGCTAAGGGAAAAATGTTCAGAGCAATGGCTTATCGCACATTGTGCTATTATTATGGTGGCGTACCTCTCGTTCTAGAAGAGGTTTCTGCTCCGAAGACCGACTATACTCGAGCATCAAAGGAGGAAACCATAGCACAGGCTATTGCTGATGCGAAGTTTGCAGCCGAGAATCTTCCTGACATCACAAAGGTGAAAGATGGTGAGATAAGTGCGCCTGCTGCTCAGGTATTGCTTTCTGAACTCTATCTTGCTGCTGGCGAGAACCAAAAGGCAGCCGATGAGGCAACAAAGGTTATTAATAATGGTGCACTCGCACTTATGAAAAACCGCTTCGGCTCTCGTGCCACTGAAGAGGGTGACGTGTATTGGGATCTCTTCCGTCGCGACAACCAGAACCGAGCAAGTGGAAATACCGAGGGCATCTGGGTTATACAGATAGAGCCAAACGTAACGGGAGGTGCAGGAAACACAGGTAATGCCTTCTGGGTAAACGGTGACTTCTGGCAGGAGCGCTGGTTTGGAATTCAGACAGGATTGTTCCGATTCAAAAAATCTGATGGCACACAGCTGAGTCCTTTCTCATGGCCAGTAGGCGACTATACCGGTGGTCGTGGAATAGGAAACTACTATAACACACAGCATTACTTCCTCACCATTTGGGGTGGAAAGGATAGCGAGGACTTTAAGAACGATATTCGTAACTCAAAGTATAATTACCCTCGTTCCTACAAGTTCAACAACCCTCAGTTCATAGCAAATTGGGGTAGCGTCTTCGGTGAAGAGATTGACCTCATGAACCTTAACCTCCCAGAAGGATGGGACATCATTACTGGTGAAGATAAGCCAGGCATCACCTCCGCACCAAATGCAATCCCGAACCGTTACATGGGTGCCTACCAGACAAAGTGTACGTCTCCATTCAACCATCCTGACGCACAATATGCCAATAAGTCAACATGGACACTAACGGGTTCTGCCGGAAAGACATATCAGGATCAGTATCTCTTCCGCCTTCCAGAGGCTTACCTCTTGAGAGCAGAGGCTTACGTGAAGCTCGGACAGAAGGACAAGGCTGCCGCTGACATCAACGTGATTCGCAGCCGTGCACATGCTTCAATGGCAACTGCCGACCAGATGGATATGGACTACATTCTTGACGAGCGTCTCCGTGAGTATGGCATTGAGGAGCAAAGGCAGCTAACTCTCTCTCGCACGGGCATGATGACAGAGCGTGTGAAGAAATATAATCCGTACTATTCTGCAGCACATTCTTCTGACGGAAAGGATTATGACGACCACTACTCTCTATTCCCAATTCCACAGTCTTTCATCGAGGCAAACACAGATGCAAAGATAGAACAGAACCCTGGATATAATTGATAAAGGAGGTTAGTTGTTTATATATAGCTTTTGGAGTTGTTTTAGGAGTTTCTCATTTCCTAAGGCAACTCCTTCCTTTTTTTCAGGGCAAAAAGCATGGAATGAAACAAATCGATGGTTTTTCGAAACATTATTACACTCGAAAAAGCAGAAAAAGTAGTATCTTTGCAAAAAGATTCCATAGCAGTGATGTGGGAGAAAAAAACATAACGTTATCAACTATATATACAGTCATGACAATTTCAAACAGAATAATTATTGTCATAGCAATGGCATTGACTATTGCAAATGCTGATGCCGCAGAGCGATTCATTGCTTTTACACCAGAAAAGGGCTATTGGAAAGCGGACATCTGCAACATGCGTATCCTTGTGGACAGAAACGAAGACAAGGCAATTCTCCATGCTTTGGAGAATCTGAAAAACGATATCTCTATGGTTTGTGGAGAAAGGGTGGAGCAGCAGAATGTTTTCGCTATGCCAAATGAGCAGAGTCAGAACTTGTTTGAGACCTCTGCCGTGGCGAGACAAGGTTTGATGAAATCAAACGGTAGTGGAATAGCTGGGGAGATTATTGTTGGAACGTTAGACTCTCCTCTTCTTAGCAGGTTTCTGAAAGGGGAAATCATAAAAAGGGCGGAACTGAAGGGAAAATGGGAGAAATATGTCATTGTGCCGATTGCTGCGAAAGGGAATCGAGGCGCTTCGATAATTATTGCGGGCTCTGACAGAAGGGGGTGTGTATATGGCATCTATGAACTCTCCCGCCAGTTGGGAGTGTCTCCATGGTATTGGTGGGCAGACATTCCTGTGGTTCACAGAGAGGACGTTTATTTGAAGGAAGGCTGCTATACAGATGGTGAGCCAAAGGTGAAATACCGTGGCATTTTTATCAACGATGAAAATCCATGTATGCAGAAATGGGCACGACTGAAATTTGGAGGCATGAACTCAAAAATGTATTTCCGTGTCTATGAACTGCTGCTTAGAATGAAGGCGAACCTCCTGTGGCCTGGAATGTGGGGAACTTTCAAAGAGTATAAACCGCTCGTTCCTGTCTTCCAGAATCCAGATGGCACAAACGAGGGCAACTGCTTCAATTGGGACGACCCTGAAAATCCTCGTCTTGCCGATGAGATGGGGGTTATTGTCGGAACGTCACACCACGAGCCAATGCAACGCTCTCAGCAGGAGTGGGTTCGCACTCGTGAGAATTACGGTAACGGGCAATGGAATTACCTCACCAACGAGCAGGGGCTAAAGAAATTCTTTCAGGAAGGCATAGAGAATACGAAAGACTTCGACTGCATGATTACCGTGGGGATGAGGGGCGAAGAAGACCGACCTATGGAAGATGCTGGCGGAAGGGAAGAGAACATGCGTCTGTTGAGGAAGATCTTCAACGACCAGAGAACAATCATCAACCGTGTCATGGGAAAGCGGGCAAAAGAGGTTCCACTGGTGTGGACTCTATATAGTGAGATGCTCGACTATTACGAGGATGGTTTTCAGATTCCAGAAGACGTTATCGTGATGCTTTGCGACAATAACTGGGGCGACATTCGCAAGATTCCTGTTCCTAACTCTGGAAAGCAAACAAAGACGGGGAAGGGCGGATATGGCATGTATTATCATTTTAGCTATTATGGTGGTCCGCGTGCCATGAAATGGCTTCAACAGATGCAGATTCAGCAAGTGTGGCATCAGATGGACCTTGCCTATCGCTCTGGAATAGATAAGGTGTGGATAACAAATGTTGGGGATATAAAGCCTGCTGAGTTCATGACTCAGTTCTTTATGGATATGGCATGGAATCCAGAACGGTTCGGTCATGAGAATCTCATGGAATATACGGAACTTTTCTGCAGACAGTTTGCTGGAAAGCATTCATACGAGGCTGCAAGAATATTGAGTCTGTATAATAAGTATGCTTCTCGACAAACAGCAGAAATGCTCGACGATAAGACCTATAGCTTAGTCACAGGTGAATGGAAACAGGTGAGAGACGAGTTCATGGCGCTGGAGGCAGAGGCATTGAGATTGAAGGAGGAGATTGCTCCCAACTCCCGTGATGCCTACAACCAGATTATCCTTTATCCGGTACAAGCACTTGCGAACCTCTACGATATGTATTTCTCTTTGGCAATGAATCGCTTCCTTGCAGAGAGAAACGATTCTGAGGCAAATGTGTGGGGCAAGAGAGTGGAGTATTGTTTCAAGCGTGACTCTCTACTTACTCATTTCTATAATAAGGTTATGAAGGATGGGAAATGGGATGGCATTATGGAACAGGTGCATATTGGATACACATCCTGGCATGCTCCACAGTTCAACACTATGCCTTCTGTCAGCAAGGTTGGTGACAGAGGGGCTATGAAGGGTGGATGTGTCTTTGAGGAACACGGTGGAGAGGTGGTTATCGATGCACGACATTTCTTCTCTGTGGAAACTCCAGAGGGAATGGATTGCATTGAGATTCCTTGGCTTGGAAAAATATCTTCGGCAATAGAGATTAGACCTCTCTCTCCTCTGCACCCAATGCTTTGTCACGATGGAAATGGTGGTTTTGGTTCTCTCTCCTACCGTTTCGTCTCTTCCTGCCCAAAGGAGAAGATGAAGGTGAGGGTTGTTTTCTCTTCTGTTATGCCTTTCATAAAGGGTGGGCATAATGTAGAGATGGCATTTGAAGGATGTGAGCCTGTTGTCAGGAACCTCAATAAGGATATGAACTGGAAGCATTGCTATGACTTGATGTATCCTGCTGGTGCTGCCAGAGTGATCGAAGTTGAAGTGGAGCTGCAGGCGAAGCCGATAGAGGGGAATGTCTACCAGTTGAACATTCGTCCACTTGCCCCTGGACTTGTCTTCCAACGTGTCGTGATAGACCTTGGGGGATATCAGACTTCTCTTCTTCATGGAATAGAGTCTTCTTATCGAAAATAAAAACAATTATCATATTACTATTTCATTAAATTCCAAAATAACATTTCATTAACTACAAAAAACTATTATTCCATTAACAAAAAATACTATCGCAATGATTGCAAAACGAATTTTCATTACTGCCTTCTGCCTCACTTCGGCATGGGGCGCCTTCGCTCAGGAGAAACTGTATGAAGACGAATTTCCTTTGGGAGACATAACGCTTCTTGACGGACCCATGAAGCGGGCAAGGGATTTGAATATAACGAACTTGATGAAATACGACTGCGACCGCCTGCTCGCTCCATATCGGAAAGAGGCGGGACTGGAGCCAAGAAAACCTACTTACCCGAACTGGGATGGGCTCGATGGACATGTTGGAGGGCACTATCTCTCTGCTATGGCAATAAATGCTGCCACGGGAAGCAAGGAGTGTCGGGAGAGAATGGAATATATGATCGCGGAACTGAAGATATGTGCTGAGCAGAACGATAGAAGAGGGGAGGAATGGGCAAGGAATTATATTGGCGGATTCCCAAACAGTAAGAAATTGTGGGAGACATTCCGGGAGGGTGATTTCAAACAGTATTTCGCTTCTTGGGCTCCGTTCTATAACCTCCATAAGATGTATGCGGGTCTTCGTGATGCGTGGGTGTATTGCGGGAATGAGGATGCGAGGATGTTGTTCCTGAAATTCTGCGATTGGGCAGTGTACATCACTTCTGCTCTTAGCGATGAGCAGATGGAGAGCATGTTAGGGAATGAGCATGGAGGTATGGATGAGGTGATAGCAGATGCCTACAAGATGACGGGGGAGAGGCGTTATCTCGACTGTGCTCGCCGTTTTGCTCACCGTCAGCTGTTGGTGCCAATGATGAAGGGTGACGATTGTCTCGATAATATGCATGCCAACACTCAGATTCCGAAGGTGATTGGTTTTCAGAGAATTGCTGAGCTGGACAACGATGCCGACTGGCACAGGGCGAGTGAATTCTTCTGGGAGAAGGTGGTTAGGGAACGCTCGTTAGCGATTGGGGGAAACAGCCGCAGGGAGCATTTCCCTACAAAGGATACGTGCATAGACTATGTGAACGATATTGACGGACCAGAATCGTGCAACACATACAACATGCTGAAGCTAACAGAGTTTCTGAACAGAGCAACACCAAAGGGAGAGTATGGCGATTTTTATGAAAGGGCGTTGTTCAACCATATTCTCTCTACACAACATCCAGAGCATGGAGGGTATGTCTATTTCACATCGGCTCGTCCGAGGCACTATAGAAACTATTCTGCTGCGAATATGGCGATGTGGTGTTGTGTGGGAACAGGAATGGAGAACCACGGAAAATACGGACAGTGGGCATGGACTCACAGCAGGGGCAAGTCGACTTCTGACGATGTGTTATTCGTGAACCTCTTCCTCGCCTCTGAACTGAATTGGCGGGAGAGGGGATTCGTGATGAGACAAGAGACGGCATTCCCTTATTCTGAGTGCTCTGAGATAACGGTTGCAGAGGGTAATGGCGCGTTTACCTTGAAAATAAGAAAGCCTGGATGGTGTAAGGCGTTTGTTGTGGAAGGCGTGGGCTTTGAAGCTAAGCAATATGAGGAGGATGGCTTTGTCTGTATCAAGAGGAAGTGGAAGAAGGGTGACCGAATTTCAATAAAGATGCCTATGCAGCCAGCTATAGAGCACATGCCGAACGTTTCGCAGTATGTGGCAATATTATATGGTCCGATTGTACTGGGTATGAAGACGGGTACGGAGGATATGATCTCGCTGATTGCTGACGATAGTCGATTTGGACAGTATGCGGGAGGTAGGAAGCTGCCGCTCGACAAGGCTCCCGTTCTCCTCCCGAAGAATCTCGATGATATCACTCGTGACCTGCTGCCAGTGGAAGGGAAACCGCTCCATTTCACTTTGTCTACACGAATGGAGAATGCCATTCCAAACGGTGAGCTGCAGCCTTTCTTTGAGATTCACGATGCAAGGTACATGATGTATTGGTTGGCACTGGGAGAGAAGGAGTATAAAGAGTATTCGGAACGTCTCGCAAAAGAGGAGAAAGAGAGGCAGCAGCTGGAGGCGGCTACCGTTGACAAGGTGATGCCGGGAGAGCAGCAGCCTGAGACCGACCACCGAATGGAAACAAGCGATTCGGAGGGGGGAAGCACAGAGGGCGTTTTCTATCGTGATGCGAGAGACGGGAATTTCTTCTCGTATCTTATGAAGACGGGTGGCGAGACTTCTCTCTCGCTCATGCTTACGTTCTGGGGGCAAGACGAATGGCGCTCTTCAGAGTTTGATATCTTCATTGACGATGTTCTGATGGAAAGTGTTAACAACACTCACAGATGGAGAACAACGCAGTTTAAGAACGTGACATACCCTATCCCTGCTTCGTTGATCGAGGGAAAGAAAGAGGTTAGGGTGAAGTTTGTTGCTCACAAGGGGCGCCAGGTGGGACAGATCTATGGCGTGAGGATTGTGAAAAAATAGAAAAAAAGGTCTTCGTGTTGACAGTCATCTCCAGATGTCAATGCGAAGACCTTTCTCTGTTTTTATATGAATCTACCTTAACCTAAACATTAACCTTGACTTTTTTTCATCGGAACTTAGTCGGAACTTAATCAGAACTTAATCGGAACTTAATCTGATTCCGTTAAATCCGTTTAGGTTCCGATGATTATAAAAATATTATAAAAATATCTGTTTGAAATCTGCATGTTACATCTGTTTAGCATCTGTGGATTCTTAACAACAACCACATAAACCTCAGTTAAGGATTAGTCTATAAGCCTATACTTTGAGCAACCGATGACGAAGTCCTCGAAACGGAAGTGAATGAAAACAAACAGTTGCGGGTGCTTATTGATGGAGCAAAAAAAACGGACAAAAGTTTTACCTTTGTCCGAAGAATCAATCTTTTTCCCTTTTTCCTCTACACGCAGAGCGTGTGGATTCCTAAAACCTTTTTACCAAATTCAATTTTCTTGCCTTTCGTGTGTCTATTGAAATAAGAGCGTTGCGCGTCTTTTTTTTCTTGATGCAAAAGTACAGAAAAAGGCAGAAAATCGTATGGCTTTTCTCAAAAAATATTCAAAAAAGCAATATTTTCTTGATAATAATCAAGGTGTGGAATACAATTATTTACTTTTTGAAGGCAAAAAGGGAGAAATCATACCAATTTGGAAAGAAACTTCTCAATATTTACGATATAACGGATGTGGTCGCCTTCTCCGATGACACCTTTGCTGTCAGAAGCCACTACCTTGAACGTGAGCTTTCTGCCCTCGATGGCAGTGAGAACTGCTTCTGCATGGATGGTGTCGCCCTGCTTTGTTGGGCGCACGTGTGAGGAGGAGATAAAAGAGCCTACGGTTGTCTCGCCTTCGTTCAATGCGTCTTTTACGGCATTCATGGCAGCGTTCTCCATGAGCGAAAGCATGACGGGTGTTCCAAGCACTGGAAGGTCTCCACTGCCCACATTCATTGCGAGATGGCACTCCTGAACGGTCATCTCACTGGTGTATGTTAATCCTGTTTCCATGTTTTTTTATTTGAAGTTATTGAGTTTCCTTTTTTTGATTTGCGAGAGAGAAAGAATTGTTTGAGAAAAAACGATGTTCACTCAGTCCTCTTTCTTCTTTCCGAACATTGGGTCGAACTTCAAGAAGGCAGTGACGAGGAAGGTGATCACGCAGCTTGCCATGACGATGATGAAGAAGATCTGATAGCCTACGGCATCTTTGATATATCCCGAGAGCATGCCTGGGAGCATGAGACCGAGGTAGGAGATTCCGGTGCAGATGGCATAGTGAGAGGTCTTGTATTTCCCTTGACTGTAGTAGAGCATGTAGAGAGTGAGGATGGTGAATCCGAGTCCGTATCCAAACTGCTCTATGAATAGACATGTGCTGACAATGACGATGTCAGAGCAGAGCGTATAGCTGAGAATTATGTAAACAACATCTGGTAGCGTGATGGCGCAAACCATAGGCCAGAGCCATCGTTTCATGCCATCTCTACTAACAAGGATTCCACCAAGGATTCCACCGAGGAGAAGTCCGATTAGACCAATGGTGCCATTGGCAAGACCATACTCCTGAGGAGAGAGCCCGAGTCCGCCACTGCTGTTTGGTCGCATGAGGAACGTCTTTGTCATTGTGTTCAGCAAAGCCTCTGGGAATCGGTAGAAAAGCAGGAAGACGAGAACGATGAGAGTGTCGCGGAGGGGAAACTTCGTCACGAAAGCCATGAACATCTTCCTCAGCCCCTTTGCCACCTCACTAACGGTAGAGTCCTTCTGCCCGTCACTATCGGGTCGGGGGAGCTTCAGCCCATGGTAGAGCCAGAGTGCTATGAAGAGTCCGGCAAGACCATAGAAGATTATGCTCCACGTGAAGGCAATGCGGTTTCGGAAGATAATCTGCAGTACGCCTGCTAAGGAAACGAGTATTCCGTTTCCGAAGATCACGGCAAGTCGATAGAAGGTGTTTCTGATTCCCACGAACATCGCCTGACGGTGGTCGTCGAGCTCAATCATATAGAACCCATCGGCAGAGATGTCGTGTGTGGCACTTGCAAATGCCATCACGAAGAAAAAGAACATTGAAGCCTGAAACCAGAATGCGGTGGGGATGGTGAAGGCAATGCCAGCAAGGGCAGAACTGATGAGGAGCTGCATGGAAAGCACCCACCAGCGCTTTGTCTGCAGCAGGTCTATGAATGGACTCCATAACGGCTTCACAACCCAGGGCAGGGCAAGCCAACCCGTGTAGAGTCCGAGCTCAGCATCTGAGAGTCCCATCTGCATGTACATAACAGCTGCCAATCCGGTGACGAGGACGTTTGGCAGACCCTCCGCAAAATATAGTGTTGGTACCCACAACCAGGGTGACGTTTTCTTTTGCATAAAATGAAAAAAAATATGTGTTGAGTGGTTTGAAGTCTCTTTAAGGACAGAGTTCGCCCACAATGCATCAGCCTGCATGCTTTTGCAAAGAGGTGGAAACACCTTCCAATCAGAATTGTGCGCACGCAATTTTTTTGCGCTTTTAATGCGTATATCCCTGCAAAGATACAAAAAATGGTGCAATAATCACACAAAAATAGAAAAAAATAGCCTCTCAGAGAGATTTTTATTATAAGAAGAAGCTTTTCTCGTAAAAAATTTGTATCTTTGCACCCTAATTGTAACTAAAGAAGCATGAACCTGACGGAACTGATACAACATCCAGAAAGAATGGACCGAGAAACACTGTATGACCTGAGGAGTCTTACAGCGCTTCACCCGTACTATCAGACGGCACGGATTCTCATGCTCCAGAACCTCTTCCTGCTTCACGACCCCACCTTCGATGAGGAACTCAGAAGGGCTGCCGTATACATCACCGACAGAAGAGTGCTCTTCCAAATGATTGAGGCGGTTCACTACAGAATAAAAACGGTGAAGAGGGAAGCCGAAGAGAAGGAACGAGAGGAGAAAAAACATGGGGAGGCTGGAAACAGAACAGCAGAACTCATTGACTCCTTCCTTGGCACCATGCCCGATGAAGATCGCGAAAAGCCAAAGAGCCGAAAACCGACTCCTGCCGATGCTGCTGTTGACTATGTGGCATACCTCCTTGAAAGTGGAGCGTTCGAGAACGATAGCGAAGAGACTCCACAGATGAAGGGACAGACGCTCATTGATGAGTTTATCTCAAAGGAGGGCGGAGGAAGAATCGTTCTGCCAGAACTGGAGGCGGATGTCAAAGACACGAGCGAGAGCTCTGGACCTGTTCCAGACGATATCTGCACAGAGACAATGGCACAAATCTACGTGCGCCAAGGCAGATATTCGCAGGCTTTAGAAATTATTAAGCGTTTAAATTTGGATAATCCGAAAAAAAATGCTTACTTTGCAGACCAAATCCGATTCCTCGAAAAATTAATAGTGAACAATAATAAAAACAAAAAATAACAAATAAAAAAATGATCTACACATTATTCGTAATTCTTATCGTCATCGTGGCATTGTTGATGATTGGAATCGTACTCATTCAGGAATCCAAAGGTGGAGGACTCTCTACTGGATTCGCAGGAGGAAACGCAGTGCTCGGCGTTCGTAAGACAACAGACTTTATTGAGAAGGCGACATGGGCACTCGCTCTCGCTATGGTGGTGTTCAGCGTTGTGTGCGCATATGTAGCTCCAACAGCACAGTCTGAGCAGAGCGTGATTGAGAAGGCTGCTACTGAGCAGAGCGCTACAAACCCTAACAACCTCCCAGGATTCGGTGTAAGCCAGACAAAGCAAGACGTACAGGCTACTCCAGCGAAGGCTGCTGAGCCACAAGCTGAGGAAGCTCCTGCTAAGGCAGAGTAAAAATAGGCTTCTCTTGAAAAAGGAACTGCAAACATGAAGGAGTCAGGGAGGTGAGAAGTTGCATGAGTGCAGCTCCTTGACTTCTTGACTCCTTTACCTTTTTAAAATATAGAAGCAGTTAGGAAAAACGGCATCTATCAACTACCCTCCTTAAAGAAAAGACCGTGGGGAAGAACCTTTTTTAGGAGACAGAAACAAACCTGTCAGAATTCCTGCTGTTGAAAAAAAACAATAATCAAACGTTCTACTATGATTGACGTAAAAGAAACTTTGAGCAATGCTCAGGAAGAGATGGACATGGCGTGCATGTACCTCGAAGAACAGTTGTCGCATATACGCGCAGGAAGAGCAAATGTTGCTCTCGTGGATGGTATAAAGGTGGAATCGTATGGCACCATGGTTCCTCTTAACCAAGTGGCAAACGTGTCTACTCCAGACCCTCGTACAATAGCCATCCGTCCTTGGGACAAGAAGGCAATCAGAGACATCGAGAAGGCTATCATCAACTCCAGCTTGGGAATAACACCAGACAACAACGGAGAGATTATCCGCCTCTGCATTCCAGTCCCTACGGAGGAAAGACGCCGAGAACTGGCAAAGCAGTGTAACGGTATCGGTGAGAAGGCAAAGGTCTCTGTTCGCAAGACTCGCGGAGAGTACAAGGACACTCTGAAGAAGGCAGTGAAAGACGGTCTTGCTGAAGACGAGCAGAAAGACGCTGAGGAGAAGCTCCAGAAGATTCACGACAAGTATATCAAGCGCATTGACGAGATTCTTGCCGAGAAGAACAAGGAGATCATGACGGTATAAACGATTTTCTGCCTGATGAAAGGACTTGTAATAAAGAATACAGGATACTGGTACACGGTGCTCACCGATGAGGGGGGCACCGTGGATTGTAAGATAAAAGGCAATTTTCGCTTGAAAGGCATTAGGAGCACAAACCCTGTTGCCGTGGGCGACCGTGTCTTCATTCAACCGAATCAAGAGGGAACGGCATTTATCACGGAGATAGAAGACCGAAGGAACTACATCATTCGAAAGTCGCAGAACCTCTCAAAGCAAAGCCATATCATTGCTGCAAATGTTGACCAGGCAGTGCTTGTGGCAACGATCAACTATCCAGAGACCTCAACAACCTTCATAGACCGCTTCTTGGCATCTGCAGAGGCGTATTCTGTTCCGGTTATACTTGCATTCAACAAAACCGATATTCTCTCTGAAGACGAAAGGCACATTCAGGAGATGATGCTCTCTCTGTATGAGAACATTGGGTATGACAGCCTCGCACTCTCGGCAACAGAGGGAACGGGAATAGAGGCTTTGAAGGAGCGGTTAGATGGAAAGGTGACGTTGTTCAGCGGAAACAGTGGAGTGGGGAAGTCTACTCTCTTGAACGCCATTCTTCCACATGCAAACCTCAGAACATCAGAAATCTCTGACGCACACAATACGGGCATGCACACCACAACGTTCTCGGAGATGCTCCCTCTCGTGGAAGGAACAACAGACAGTGGATGGGTGATAGACACTCCTGGAATAAAAGGTTTCGGAACGTTCGATATGGAGCCAGAGGAGATCTGCTCTTATTTCAAAGAGATTTTCCGCTTCTCGAAAGACTGTCGCTTTAATAACTGCACTCACACCCACGAACCAGGTTGTGCCGTTCTTGAAGCTGTTGAAAACCATTTTATCTCGCTCTCACGCTATAACTCCTACCTCTCTATGCTAAACGACAAGGAGGAGGGGAAGTATCGTGCGGCTTATTAAAAAACCCTGCAAAAAGCACACACACACGCTTAATCAATCACTTGAAACAATGTCACAATTCTCAGAAATAACAGACAAGCGCATCGCATTACTACTCTCGGGAGGAGTGGACTCTGCTGTGGTTCTGCACATTCTCTGTCAGGAGGGACTGAAGCCAGACTGCTTCTATATAAAAATTGGTCCGGCGGACACTCCTGAGAAGGAATGGAACTGCACTTCCGAGGAGGATTTGGAGATGGCAACTGCTTTGTGCCGGAAATACGGCTGCCACTTGGAGGTTGTTGACTGTCACCGTGAATATTGGGACCGTGTCACGACCTACACGATGCAGAAGGTGAGGAGGGGCTTTACTCCCAATCCCGATGTGATGTGCAACCGACTGATTAAATTTGGTGCGTTCCATGAGAAGCGTGGAAAAGACTATGACCTTATTGCCACTGGGCATTATGCCACTACAGAATATGATTGCGAGGGAAGGAAATGGCTTTGCACAAGTCCAGACCCAGTGAAAGACCAGACCGACTTCCTTGCACAGATCTTCGATTGGCAGCTGAAAAAGGCACTGTTCCCTATTGGTGCCATGAAAAAGGAGGAGGTGAGGAGAATTGCTGAGGAGAACAGACTTGTGAATGCAAAGCGGAAAGACTCGCAAGGCATCTGCTTCCTTGGAAAGATAAACTACAACGACTACCTCCGCCAGTTCCTCGGAGAGCGCGAGGGAAAGGCGATAGAGCTGGAGACGGGAAAGGTCATTGGAAAGCATAAGGGGCATTGGTTCTGCACCATCGGTCAGAGAAAGGGTCTTGGGTTCGGTGGCGGACCGTGGTTTGTGGTGAAGAAGGATGTTAAAAAGAATATTATCTATCTCTCCCACGGTTACGACCCAGAGGATGCCTATAGCTCGGAATTTATCATTCACGATATAAACTGGTTGACTGTGAATCCGTTCTCAGGAGAGGAGCAAAGGGGTAGGGCTTCTGATGTGCCTAAGAATGTTTCTAATGAATGCTCTTCAGAGAACGTTTCTAATGAATGCTCTTCAGAGAATGTTTCTGATTCAAAGTCTTTAGAGAATGTTTCTGCCACTCATCTTGACATCACGTTTAAGATTCGACACACGGCAGACTACAACCATGCTGTTCTCACTTGGCTTGAAGACGGACGATTCATGGTGAGGTCGGAGAAGCCGATTCATGGAGTTGCTCCTGGGCAGTTCTGTGTGATCTACGATTCCTCACACCACCGCTGTTACGGTTCAGGAGAAATAACCTTGTAACCCCCCCAAAAAAAATATCACTTTTACTAATTTTTACAAACTAAAAAACAACAATGAAGAAAAAGAATCTTCTTGCACTTGCTGCTGCCTTCTTCTTTGCAGGAAGCATGCAGGCACAGAATCCGTATCTCCCACTCTGGGAACATCTGCCAGACGGAGAACCACGAGTATTCGAAGACCCTGACTGTCCAGGGAAGATGCGTGCGTATATCATCGGCTCTCACGATGTGAAGAACACAGACTATTGCGGTCCCGACATTCGTATTTGGTCGGCTCCAGTAGATGACCTCTCTGCTTGGAGAGACGAGGGTGCTGTCTTCACACACTATGTAGACGGACAGTGGGATACGATGTTTGCTCCAGACCTTGTGGAGGTGATGGAGAACGGGAAGAAAGTCTACTATCTCTATCCGCACTCTCGTGGCTGGGGACGCATTCCGATGGTCTGCAAAGGCGAGCGTCCTGATGGTCCTTTCACTCCTATTAACCTCACTGCTGACAGAAGGAAGTGTGTGGAAGGCTCAATGATAGACTTCGACCCTTCGGTGTTCATAGAGCCAGTGACGAAGAAGAAAGACCCGGACTACAAAAAGGGCTTCCGAGCATATGTCTACTACGGCTTCCAGCATTCTATAGCTGCTGAGCTCGACCAAGAGACAATGTATTCCGTGCGCCCTGGAACACAGATCCACGACTATTTCATTCCTTCGTCTTTGAAATACGGAGTGTTGCGCGACCCTGAGGGAACAGAATATCCTGCTCTCTATAAAGGTCAGAATCCAGGGGAGTTTAACTTCTTTGAGGCTTCTTCCATCAGACAGATAGGAAACAAATATGTTATGGTGTTCTCTGGCTATAGCGGACCCGATTACGGTCTTGGCTCAACAAACTCAGCCTTGAGATATGCCTATGGCGACTCGCCACTCGGTCCGTGGCGTTCTGGAGGTGTATTGGTTGACTCCAGAGGTGTTGTGATGAACAACGATGGGAGTGCTCTCACAACGACAAACTTCGGGCATAACACTCACGGCTCACTGCAGGAAATAAACGGTCAGTGGTATGTCTTCTACCACCGTCCACCTCGCGGCTTCGGAAATGCGCGTCAGGCAATGGTTGCTCCAGTGAAGATAGAGTGGGATAAGAAGCCTGTGGCAAAGGGTGGTAAGGTGCGTATTGTTGGCTATGACCCTTATTCTCCAGACAACGAATGGATGGCGAAGGCAAGTAACGGAAATGTGTACACAGGGGCAGAGGTAACCTCTGAGGGCTTCCAGATCTTTGGACTTGACCCTTACAAATTCTATTCTGGGGGTATTGCATGCCATATAACCGACAATGATGCGATGCAGGATCAGCGTGACGTTTGGAACAATACTCAGACGCTTACAGGACTTAAGAACGGTACGGTGATTGGTTATAAGTATTTCGGATTTGGCGGCCTTGCTCAAGATACTAAGGGCTGCAAGGCGTTTGAAGGAACAAAGGTTGGTGACAATACTTATTTGAACCTCTTTGGAACGTACGGCTCTGACCAACCTTTCAAGGTTCGTGTGATGCTCGATGGACCAGTAGATAATGAGGTTTGGAAAGGTAAGGAGATTGCATGCTTCGAGATTCATCCTGAGAAGAATGGAGGAAAAGGAAAAGAGTTTGTGGAGTCGGTAAAGGTTCCGACTGTTGAGGGACTCACAGGAAAGCATGCCATTTATCTCGTTGTGGAAGGTCCTGAGGTGAAGGCTCCTGAGCAGCCTCGCTGGGGTAGAAGGATAGAGCAGCGTTACGGTCTCTTTGACATGCTTGGAATTAGTTTCTCGAAGGGTGTAGCAGAGAAGAATGGTCCGGAGATTGTTCCGCAGGTTACCATCATGGTAGATGGTGAGAGGCTGATAATCCCAAAGAATGCTATTCTTTCCACAAACGAGAACGGATATACTCAGACAGACCATTATCAGGTATATGGTCGAATAACAGAAAAATCTGTTCTTGAAGTTTCCGCTGATTCTCCTGAGGTCTATTTCGAAAAGAGCAGCATAAACGCAGGAAGGGCTACTGTGAAAGCCACATGGCGTGGAGTTACAAAGACTTTCCTCATAAACTAACCTACTCTTTTTCCTCTCTGCTAAAAATGAAATGTGAATAAGAAAATGCAGGAGAAAAGAAACAGAAAAAGGGGTGTGTCAAGAATCGAAAATTGACACACCCCTAATTTTTATAATTTCGTTTTTTCAAGAATTAAAACTTGAGAACGGAGGTCTTTCATTGCAGAATAATGCCGTTTTTAGAATTCCTTTAACTGCTGCATTACGAGATTGATATCCTCTTTCAGCTTTTCTACGCGGCGGTTCATCTCGTCAAGGAGAGTATTGCCCTTCTTTGAACTGATGGAGAGGAATCCGAGGTTGTTCTCGTATGTCTTCAGCTCCTGCTTCAGCTGGTCGAGACGGCGGTTGAGACGAAGACGCTCGTTTTCTACTGCGCCCTCACCACGCTTTGCTGCATTCTTGATGTTCTGCTTGAAAGAGTCCATGCGTCTGCGCTGACTATTTGCATTCATAACCTTATGAATCTTGTCGAGGGCAGAGTGGTAGTCATCGTAAACCTTATCTTTATCGCGGAACGGAACATGACCAATAGCATTGAACTTCGCAATAAGCTCCTGTGTTGACTTCTGGAGATTCTCTCCTGCAGTCTCTGCAAGCTTCTCAAGTGCTGCAATGATATCTCGCTTCTGCTGCAGATTCTCACGCTCTTCGTTCCTTGCTCCTGCTGAAGCAGCATTGCGTGCCTCATAGAAATGGTTGCAGGCATTGAGGAAGTCCTGCCAAAGCTGGTCGCCAATCTTCTTTGGAACCATACCAATCTTCTTCCATTCCTTCTGCAGTTCCTGAATCTTATCGCCAGTAGCCTTCCAATCAGTGCTGTCCATCAATGCGGTTGCCTGCTCGACAAGAGCCTGCTTCTTAGAAATGTTCTCTGCAAAGCGTTCCTTCATCTCCTTAAAGAAGGTGTTCTTCTTCTGGAAGAAAGAATCGCAAGCACTACGGAATCTCTCGAAAATCTTTACGTTCATCTTCTGAGGAGCAAAGCCGATGGTTTTCCATTCTGCCTGAAGAGAGATAATCTCTTTGGTCAGATTCTCGTAGTCGGAAGAGTTCTTGCAATCCTGAGCGGCAAGAGCCTCTACTTTCTCACAGAGGGCAGTCTTCTTGGAAAGGTTCTCCTCTTCTAAGGCACGGATATCCTCGAAATGCTGCTGGTGGCGTTTGTTGATGATGGTGCTGGCTGCTTTGAAACGCACCCAAATTTCCTCTCTAAACTCCTTTGCCACCGGGCCGATTTCTCTGTACTGCTGATGCAGATCCTGAAGTTGGTGGAAGGCGCTTATTGCATCTGGTTCATCTGCTAGTTTCTCTGCAATCTCACAGATACGTGTCTTTGCTTCGAGGTTTTTCTTAAAATCGTATTCACGCGCTTCTGAGTTCAGTTTCAGAAGGTCATAGTATTGCTCAACATAAAGCTGATATGTTCTCCAGAGTTCTGTTGCGTTTTCTGCTGGTACGCTCTGTATCTCGCGCCAATCTTGTTGGAGCTGTTTGAACTCTTGATATTGTTGGTTCGCCTCTTCTGGTGATGTCACCATCTGTCGAATCTTCTCAATGATGTCCTGCTTCTTCTTCAAGTTCTCCTGCTTCTCAGCCTCCTGCTCCAGGAACACTTTTTGCCGGCGCTCACGAATGATAGCCATTTCTGCCTTAAACTCCGCCTCGGTGTTGTCTGGCTTAATGATATATTTTTCTGGGTCTCCTCCAGCGTCAAGATACTCTTTCAGCTGTTGCTCCCTTTCCTGTATATGCAGTTTGTAGAACAAGCTTTTCAGTTGCTCCACTTCTTCCTTTGTAGGAGTTTCTTCACTCTGTGCCAGTTCTTTTACACGTTCAATAACCTGCGCTATTGTGTCATAGCGCTTTTCTTGAGAGTCCATCATTACTTTTGTTATTAGTTTATGATTCGATGATTAGTTCACACTTTTATTTATACCTATTTTATTCTATATAAGGTAAATCGCTGCGAAATTACACAAAAAAAACAGAATAACCTAATTTTTCTTCAACAATCTTTTCTGAAAGTAGAAAAAATGCTGCAAAATATGATAAAATTTGTCATTTATATAAAAAAAATAGGCTGATAATAAAAAAAACGGATTAAATTTTTTTTCTTCGATTTTTTGTTTGTAACTTTGCATCATATAACAATAAACCATTTTTACTAACTTAACTTTTTTGAGTATGAAGAAACATTTACGTTTTTTAGTTGTGGGCATCATGATGCTTACATGTAGTATGTCTTTTGCCCAGGCATACAAGACACTTTCCTTCCCTGATGATAGAAAAGAGGAAGTCAGTTCGTATGAAAAGGAGTGGACTGCAAAGATTGGAGAAGACACATGGACTATTCAGAACTTCAACAACAACAGCTACAAAAATGATTGGGCTTTTATCAAGTGCGGAAGAAAGTCTAACGCTTCTGTTGCCTCTGTGACAACAGCATTTGTTATGGACAAGGCAATTGAGAAGATTGTTATTAACTTCGGTGCATTAAAGAATGCCGACAAGATAAACTCCATAAAGCTTCGCGTTTGCTCTGACTTGACGTGTGTGACTGCTGACGAGGAAATCGATGTTACGAAAGAGGCAGGCGAGCAGATTGTAACAATCTCTTCTCCAGCAAAAAACAAAGTATATCAGTTGGTGTGTGACTGTCAGGCCGCTGGTGCAAACGGCATCATCCAGTTGAACTCTATTGCCTATTATGAGAAGGGTAGTTCTGTGGACGAGCCAGCGGTTCCTGAGGTTCCTGCAGCCAAGGGTGATGGAACTCTTGAGAATCCGTTCAACTGCACAGCAGCAAACCAGAAGGCATTGGAATTGGCATCTGGAGATAAGTCGGCAACCACCTATTATATCAAGGGAAAGGTGGCATCTATCAAGAGTGCCTTCAGCACACAGTTTGGAAATGTGTCTCTCTACCTTTCTGAAGATGGCACAGAGGTGGGTCAGTTCTATGTTTATCGTGCCCTCTATCTTGAAAACAAGAAGTGGAATGGTGAGGAGCCAAACGTAAAGGCAGGTGATGAGATTATTGTTAACGGTTATCTCACAAACTATAATGGTACTCCAGAGACGGCTCAGAATGATGCTTATATCTATTCTATCAACGGACAGACAAAGCCTAACGCTCCAGCAGTAGATATCTCTAACACTCCAGAGACTGCATATAGCGTGAAGAAGGCTATAGAGCTTATTGCTGCTGGCGAGGGACTCGCTTCTGAGGTTTACGTTAAGGGTGTTGTTACAGAAGTCACAGAGGTGTCTGCTCAGTTTGGCAATGCTACTTTCAACATTGGAGATGCAGCAGATGGGGAGGCTCTCAAGGCATTCCGTTTGAAATACCTCGAAAACAGTGCTTTCACAGAGGCTACAGCAGATGTGCTGAAGGTTGGTGATAAGGTTATTTTGAAGGGCAAGCTTGTTAACTACAGCGGTTCTAACCAGATTGGCAATGGCTATATCTACTCTCACAATGGTCTCACCACTGGCATCAGTGTTGTAAACTCAGAGAAGCAGTCTTCTGGAAAGGTATATAATCTTTCTGGTCAGGAGGTTGACAAGAACTACAAGGGGCTTGTGATTATTAACGGTAAGGTTATTCGCAAGTAATCTGAAAGGCTTAATAGAAAAATAATCAACCGCTTGAAACGTAAGGGCGTCCTTAAGTATCAAGCGGTTGATTATTTTTTTTACACTGTTCTGTTTGTTCACAATTAACGGAACGAGTCTGTAAGAAGTTTAATCTCTATCTGAGGAGCAATGCGCTCATAAAGAATGTTATAGACAGCATCAAGAATTGGCATGTTAACATGCATGCGGCGATTTATCTCCTTCATACACTTCGTGCCGAAATAGCCCTCAGCAATCATCTCCATCTCTATCTGAGCTGATTTTACGGAATAGCCCTTGCCAATCATCGTGCCAAAGGTTCTGTTTCTGGAGAATTTCGAATAGCCCGTAACAAGTAGGTCGCCCATGTATGCAGAGTCGATAATAGATGTTGCCTTTGAGGAAATCGTGGAAGCCTCACTTTCATAATCTTGCATCTCTTTCACTACGGTAAGGAAACGGTTCATCTCCTGAAGGGCGTTAGACATCAGAACAGCCTGGAAGTTATCACCATATTTCAAGCCGGAACAGATTCCAGCAGCAATGGCATAGACGTTCTTCAACACAGAGCCATACTCTATTCCGAGCACATCAGTAGAGGTTTTCGTCTTTATCGTGTTTGATGTGAGCACATCTGCGAAGGCTTGAGCTTTCTCTAAGTCTGCACAACCAACGGTGAGGTAGGAGAGGCGGTCGAGTGCAACCTCCTCAGCATGACTTGGGCCGCCAATACAGGCTAGGTTCGCATACGGAACATCGTAAACCTGATGGAAATATTCCGAGCAGACGAGATTCTCGTCAGGTACGATACCCTTTATCGCTGTCACGATAAATTTTTCGGAGAGTCGTGTCTTCAGTTTCTTCAAATGATTTTTGAGGAATGGCGATGGAGTCACGAAAACGAGTGTATCGTACTTTTGTACCATCTCGTTGAGATTAGAAGAGAAGAATATCTCATCGATATTGAAATGAACGCCTGTCAGATAAGCCGGATTGTGTTGCAGCCTTCGGAAATCTTCGATACGGTCGTCTCGCCGCATGTACCATCCGATATGGTGTGTATGACCGATAATAATCTTGGCGATTGCTGTTGCCCAGCTACCGCCACCGATTATTGCTATTGATCCACAGTTGTACATTTTTCTTTCTCCTTCCTAATTCTTATGCGTTTGCATTGTCGATATATCTCTGGAAATCGTCCACCTTTGGGTTTTCCATGCCGAGCTTGTACTTCTTGTTCACTCCACAGACGTCCATCTGAAGCTTTTGAGCCTTCACATCTTTGATGTCAGAAACGAGATAGTAGCCTGCTTTGTTGAAGAGAGGAATCCATTCTTCTGAAACACCTATGGCTGTCCATTCGGCATTCGTAGAGCGAGGAGCCTTCTTCTCTGGCTTCATCTGTGGGAAGAGCATCACTTCTCCGATAGCGAACTTTCCTGTCATGAGCATCACGAGACGGTCTATGCCGATACCTATGCCAAAGGTTGGTGGCATACCGTACTGAAGTGCACGGAGGAAGTCGTGATCAATAATCATTGCCTCATCGTCTCCCTTGTCTGCAAGTTTCATCTGGTCAATGAATCTCTGCTCTTGGTCGATAGGGTCGTTAAGTTCAGAATATGCGTTAGCAAGCTCTTTCCCGTTCACCATAAGCTCGAAGCGCTCTGTCAGTCCTGGTTTTGAACGGTGCATCTTCGTGAGTGGCGACATCTCCACTGGATAGTCGGTTATGAATGTTGGCTGAATGAAAGAGCCTTCGCAAGTCTCACCGAAAATCTCGTCAATGAGCTTACCCTTTCCCATGGTCTCGTCAACCTCGATATCGAGTTTCTTTGCAACCTCACGAATCTCATCTTCTGTCATTGGATAGAGGTCATAGCCAGTTTTCTCCTTGATAGCATCAAGGATAGGAAGACGGCGGAATGGCGCCTTGAAAGAAATGACCTTGCCATCAATCTCTACCTCTGGCTTACCGTTTACAGCAGTACAGATGGTCTCCAGCATCTTCTCTGTGAAGCCCATACCCCAGTTAAGGTCTTTGTAACTTACATAGAGCTCCATGCAGGTGAATTCTGGATTGTGGGTCTTGTCCATGCCTTCGTTGCGGAAATTCTTTCCCATTTCGTAAACGCCCTCAAATCCTCCCACAATAAGTCTCTTCAAGTACAGCTCTGTTGCAATACGCATGTACATGTCTTGATTGAGGGCGTTGAAGTGTGTTATGAATGGGCGTGCCGATGCTCCTCCTGCTATGTTCTGCAGGATAGGTGTGTCGACCTCGGTATATCCTGCATTGTCGAGTATATTTCGCATGGTGCGTATGATTGTTGCACGTTTCAAGAATGTTTCCTTCACACCATCGTTTACAACGAGGTCTACGTATCTCTGGCGGTATCTCAGCTCTGGGTCGTCGAACTTATCGTATGCCACACCATCCTTGTACTTTACAATAGGCAGTGGCTTGAGCGACTTAGAAAGGAGTGTTAGCTCCTCTGCGTGAACTGAAATCTCTCCAGTCTGTGTACGGAAGACATACCCCTTTACACCAATGAAGTCACCAATGTCGAGGAGTTTCTTGAACACTTTGTTATACATGTCCTTGTTCTCTCCTGGACAGAGGTCATCGCGAGTGACATAAACCTGTATACGACCTTTGGAGTCCTGAATTTCTGCAAAGGCTGCTTTTCCCATGATGCGTTGAGACATCATTCGTCCTGCTATGCTCACTCTTCTCAGTGTGCTCTTGTCAACATTCCCTTCCTCATCGGTCTGTGGCTCCTGGAAGTTCTCAATAATTTCTGTACTGAATGCGTCTGTTGGATATTCTGCTGCTGGATATGGTTCAATGCCCATATTCCTTAGTTCTTCCAGCGACTGACGTCTAATAATTTCCTGTTCTGATAATTCAAGAATATTCATATATTTTTGACTAATTAAGATAGGTGTGCAAAATTATTTTTATAATGATTGTATTGATTAGTGATGCAGAATCAG
>CALZTP010000025.1 GCA_945829115.1 uncultured bacterium
TTAAACTCAAGCATCTATATCCTTTAGTCACTTTTTAGACTTTACAGACTACTAGATTTGCGAGGAACAAGAAACACAGAAATAACAAAATCCCTCTCTATGCTTCCTGCTTAGGGAGGGATTTATCGCTTTACGTTTTTTGTAACCTCGTATGTCGGTTTCCAGAAAAATATCCTCGAGTCTAAAAGCTGAAACGGAGAAAATACTATCTCAAACTGACAATTTGATAAATCAAACTAAAAGTGAGAATTATTGACTTTTGTTTACAAACAATCCTTAAACTTTCTTATCAAAACCAAAATACACTAAAAAGTTTCCTATTCTTGTAGACATTTTTATAATTTTGCACTTTATAAAAAAACAGTCTCGCGGTATAGCGACAGGTATGTGAGAAATTGACTATATGTGCAGAAAAAACGAACATAACACTCAATCGCCTACCAAGAAAAGACACAATCCGAGTATTGCTGACGTTATTATAGGAACAGGCTTTGGTGCAGGCTTTTGGCCCTGGGGCCCAGGAACAGCTGGTGCCGCTTTAGCGACAGTAATATGGTGTCTGTATGCTTATCAGATAAGCTGCTACAGTACGGTGATTGCAATTACTTTGCTGCTTGCAGTCGTTGGTACACTAATAAGTATAAGGCCTATTGATAGGTTAGAGATATTTTGGGGAGAAGACCCGAGCAAGGTGGTAGTAGACGAGATGGTTGGCGTGTGGATTACGCTTCTTGCCGTTCCTTCAACGAAGGAATGGTATTATGTCATATCCGCCTTCCTGCTTTTCCGTATCATGGATATTGCGAAACCGCTCGGCTGCCGAGCTATCGATAAGAAAATTCACGGTGGCTGGGGGGTGATGCTCGATGATGTGCTTGCTGGCATATACGGAGGAATAGTGCTCTTTGCCGTAGAGTTTCTTCTTCCATTACTGCCTTTCTGTCAACGCTAAAAACATGTAATAATGGCAGTAAAAGGAGCAAAGGAATTTGGAAAGGCACAGGTTTCGTCGCTTTTCTCTACAGCTTTCGACTTTCTTGTAACGGCAGTGATGTACGAGATCACGGAGCACGTTGTACTGAGTACGGCGGTGGGAGCTGTGACAGGAGGTGTTGTGAACTGCACAACCAACTACCGATGGACCTTCAAGGGCACGGTACGCTCAAAGCGCGCCATAGCATGGAGATATGCCTTGGTGTGGCTTGGAAGCATTGTCTTGAACACCTCTGGTACGGAATGGGGCGTGAAATTGTGGAAAGCGCTTACCGATGGCAGTGAGTCTGGTATGCCTGCTGGTATCACTTGCGTGCTTTTTGTCAAAGCGGTTGTGAGCATTTTCGTTGCCATATTTTGGAATTTCATGATGCAGAAATATTACGTATATAAAAGAAGTTAAACAAAAACACCCAAAAGGTGAACATAATCACCTCAAGAAGTTAAATAAAATCACCCCAAAACGTTAATGGAAGAGTGCCTTACGTGCGCACACAAGAACAACAAAAACGAAGGAAAAAGAAGATAAGAACATGTCTGTATATCCAATTGTTAGAAACGGAATACAAAACCTTGTATACAAGGTCATTGACCCTGGAGTTAGAGCAGCGGTAAAGATAGGCATTACGCCAAACGTCGTTACCACACTCGGAGTGTTAGGAAACGCATTCGGAGCTGCCATGCTTGTATATGCAGCACTCTTCTGTGAGAAAGCTGACTATAGCCTTGTCGGCTGGGCAGGAGTGGTGATAATCTTGTCGTCAGTGCTCGATATGGTAGACGGCTATATGGCACGCACAGCAAATATGTGCACAACCTTTGGAGCTTTCTACGACTCCGTTCTCGACCGCTACTGCGAACTGCTCACCCTCTCAGGTCTTGCCTTCTATTTCATGAACATCGGCCTGGCTTGGGCTGCCGTGGTGACATTCCTTTCATTGATAGGAAGCATAATGGTTAGCTATGTGCGAGCAAGAGCAGAAGGGCTCGGACTTGACTGTAAGGTAGGACTCATGCAGCGCCCAGAGCGTGTCGTGGTAACCATACTCGGTATGTTGCTTACAGGATTCCTGCAGGGCATTGTGGCATTTGACAGCATTTGGTTCGTCGTTGGTGGACAGATCATCATTGCCTTCTTTGCCAATCTCACAGCCTTCCATCGCATCATTCACGTAAAAAAACAATTGCATGAATAAGAGCCTCATAGAAACACTGATGCGCATAGTGGTTGTGCTGATACCGATTGGAATCTTTGCAGCACTATATTTCTTCCTCGGGAAATGGCCAAACTATCTCTTCAACGAGATAGATATCGAGGGAGTATATACCCTGGAGAAGAACCTCTTCGGTATGGCATTTGCTGATGGTACTTTAGTGACGCCATGCGAATACTTCCAGAGAAATCATTTCTGGCTCATGGATATACTCTCGGGAGTGTTCTATCTATGCTGGGTACCGCTACCAGTGATATATGCCATTACACTGCTGATGAGAGGGCATGGCAGAGAGGCTATTCGCCTCACCTCAGCCTTTTTGCTTGTGAACCTCATTGGCTTTGCTGGATATTACATACATCCCGCAGCACCACCATGGTATGCCATTGACTACGGCTTTACTCCGGTCTTCGGCACTCCAGGAAATGTGGCGGGCTTCGAACATTTTGACAACATAACGGGAATACCTATCTTCCATAGCATTTATGCAAAGAATGCGAATGTCTTCGCAGCAATCCCTTCTCTGCATGTTGCCTACAACCCCGTGGCTCTGTTCTATGCCTTCAAGGCAAACGACACTCGTCTTTGGAAGACAATCCTTGCCATTGTCTCTATAGGCATCTGCTTCTCTGCCGTCTACAGCAGTCATCATTACATAATAGACGCCACTCTCGGATTGCTGACAACCGTTATTGGAATCTCTCTCTTTGAATGCGTCTTACTGCGTATTCCGTCTGTAGGAAGAATGTATGAAAGGGTAGGGGCATGGCTTCAGAAATTTTAATTCGAAATACTATAATATAAAAACATTTCAAAAAAGTTCAAATAACATATATAAATACATTATATCTATGGCACAATCAAACGTTAAGCCAGCTACTGGTAAGCTGGGTGTAATGGTTGTTGGATGCGGTGCGGTATCCACAACATTCATGACAGGTGTGCTCATGGCCCGCAAGGGACTTGCAAAGCCTGTTGGTTCAATGACACAGTACGACAAGATTCGTGTTGGCAAGGGAGACGAGAAGAAGTACCTCCACTACAACGAGATCGTTTCTATCGCTGACCTCAACGACATCGAGTTTGCTACATGGGATGTGTATCCTGCAAACGCATTCGAAGCCGCTGTAAACGCTGACGTGCTCAAGGCAAAAGACATTCTCCCCGTTGAGGACGAGCTGAAGGCTATCGTTCCAATGAAGGCTGCATTCGACAAGAATTTTGCAAGCCGTCTTGACGGAAACCACGTAAAGGACTGCAAGGACCGTTGGGATATGGTTGAGCAGCTACGTGCTGACATTCGTAATTTCAAGGCTGAGAAGGGTTGCGACCGTATAGTAGTGCTTTGGGCTGCTTCTACTGAAGTTTACGTACCAATAAATATGGAGGTTCACGACACTCTCGAACACCTCGAGGCTGCCATGAAGGCAAACGATGTTGTAAACGTCGCTCCTTCTATGTGCTACGCATACGCCGCACTCGCCGAAGGAGCGCCATTCATCATGGGTGCACCAAACACAACTGTCGACATTCCTGCTATGTGGGAGATGGCAGAGAAGACTCAGATGCCTATCTGCGGAAAGGACTTTAAGACAGGTCAGACTCTCGTGAAGTCAGGCTTCGCTCCAATCATTGGTACACGTTGTCTCGGACTCAACGGATGGTTCTCTACAAACATCCTTGGAAACCGAGACGGTCTCGTACTCGACGAGCCTGCAAACTTCCGTACAAAGGAGGTTTCAAAGCTCTCTACTCTCGAGTCTATCCTCGTGGCAGAAAACCAGCCAGATCTCTATACTGACTACTACCACAAGGTGCGCATCAACTACTACCCTCCTCGCAACGACGAGAAGGAGGCTTGGGACAATATCGACATCTTCGGATGGATGGGATACCCTATGCAGATCAAGATCAACTTCCTTTGCCGCGACTCAATTCTCGCAGCACCAGTTTGTCTTGACCTCGTGCTCCTCTCTGACCTCGCTGCACGCGCTGGAAAGGTAGGTACACAGCGTTTCCTCTCTTTCTTCCTGAAGTCTCCTATGCACGACTACACAAAGAACGAGATACCTGTAAACCACCTCTATCAGCAGTACACCATGCTCAAGAACGCAATTCGTGAAATGGGTGGCTACGAGGCTGACGAAGAGCTCGATTAATACGACTTTTTCCCACTTGTCTAGAAAGGACTCATGCAGGCAAGGGAGCGAAACACTGCTTTGCAGTTTTTCTGTACCCCCCTCCTAGATCCTATAGGACAATAAGAACGGTGGAGTTATGGCAAGACAGCATACTGTTTTCAGAATTTTTACTGTCTCTCACCATAGCTCCACTCTCTTCTCCACTCCCCCTGATACAAACACCCCTTTCAAGCAAATGGAAAACAAGGAGAGAATATCCTTTCTTTGTAGGGATTCCTCCGCTTCCACATAGTAAGAATCACACTCCTCAAGAATTTGATGATAAAGAAAAGATTGTTTATATCGTTCGCCCTGCTGCTGATGATAGTAGCGAGCGCATGTGCACAAAAGATAACAGGCGTTGTTGTAGATGCCCATACGGGAGACAGTATTCCTATGGCAGGAATTGTCTACCGCTCTCATCATGTGATGGCGGCTGCCGACCATCGTGGCTGCTTCTCTATTGAACGTCACGAGGGATGGAAACTGTTCATCACCGCCATGGGCTATAAGACAGAGAGCATACTCGTGAATAGCAAGACAAAGAAACATCTTGTTATAAAACTGAAGCCTGACACAAAAGAGCTTCAGGAGGTTGTGGTGAAAGCCAAGAGAAACAAGTATTCACGCAAGAATAATCCTGCTGTGGAACTGATGAAAAGGGTTATTGCCGCAAAGAAGAAGACAGACCTTGGAAACAACGATTTCTACGAATATTATAAATACCAGAAACTTACTCTCGCAAAGAACAATGTAACTCCCGACGATGTTGCAGAACAGAAGGAAAAGGGCAACAAAGACTGGCTCGTTGACCAGATTGAAGTCTGCAAGATGAACGGAAAACTGATTTGTCCAGTGCAGATAAGTGAGACGGTTAGCAGAAAGGTATATAGAAAGAATCCAAAAGACGAGAAAACCACCGTCTTGGGAGAAAGCTCGCAGGGTGTGGCAAACCTTGTTGAGACAGCAGGAAATATTCTTGACGCTATGATGAAGGATGTCTTTACCGACGTTGACATCTACGATGACCAAATACGCCTTCTACAATATCCCTTCACCTCTCCTATCGGTAACGATGCCATTAATTTCTACCGATTCTATATCGCCGATACCTGCTACATAAATAAAGACCAGTGCATCGAGCTCACCTTCGTGCCAAACAACCAGCAGGACTTCGGATTCCGTGGTAGCATCTGGGTGATAAACGATTCTACACTGCATGTACGCAAGGTGTCGTTGACAATTCCAAAGAAGAGCGACGTAAACTTCGTGGAGAACATGAAGATAGAGCAGGAGTATGTGAAGCTCCCAGACGGACAGTGGGTACTCGACACCGATAACATGCTCGTGGAGATGAAGCTGAACCGTATGGTGAAAAATGCTGCAATCATACGCTCCACAAAGTTCACAGAATATAAGTTCGACGAGATTCCTAAGATGAACTTCCGAGGAACTGCAACCTTTGTAAGAGATGCCGATGCCAGGAATCGTGGTAAGGATTTCTGGAATCGTTTCCGCTCTGTGGAGCTTACAAAGTCGGAGGCTTCGATGGGAGAGTTCACAAAACGCTTCGCCAGTGTCCCTGGCATGAAGACAGTCCTCTTCGTTCTCAAGGCGTTTATGAATAATTACGTCAGTCTTACGGGTAACGACTCTATTCCTTCGAAGTTTGATTTTGGTCCGGTGAACACCATTGTCAACAAGAATATTGTAGACGGATGGCGATTCCGACTCTCTGGAAGAACAAATGCTGCGTTGAACCCTCATCTCTTCTGGAACGGATATATTGCGAACGGTCTTGATAGCAAACGCTGGTATTACTCTACACTCTTCACTTACGCATTCAACAAGAAAAACAACGAGCCTTGGGAATTTCCTATTCGCCAGTTGTCATTCCTTTCTGAGTACGATATCATGTCACCGTCAGACAAGTTCTTGCTCACAAACAAGGATAACCTCTTTATGGCGTTCAAAACAAGAGACATCGATAAACTGTACTTCTATAACCGTCAGCAGTTGGAGTTTAAGTACGAAACACTTGCAGGATTCGCAACAACACTCGGATTGAAGACAGAGGCGATAGAAGGTGCCGCAGCCATGACGTTCAAGAAAATGGACGGAACGGACTTCCATGGAGAGGTGCGCACAACAGAGGCACATCTTGGATTTCGCTTTGCTCCTGGAGAGACATTCATAAATACCAAACAGCGCCGCTACCCAATAAATCTCGATGCGCCTATCTTCAGCATCGACCATACGGTGGCTATAGACGGCTTCCTTGGTGGAAAATACAAGATGAACTTCACAGAGGCAAGCATTTATAAGCGCTTCTGGTTTAAGAACTCATGGGGAAAGCTTGATATCTACACCTCAGCGGGTGCACAGTGGAATACAGTTCCATTCCCGCTCCTTATCATGCCAAAGGTGAACCTCAGTTGGATTGGTCAGCAGGGAACCTATACATTCCAGTTGATGAACAACATGGAGTTCCTAAACGACCGCTACGCCATGTGGCATATCTCCATGGATTTTAACGGAAAAATATTCAATAGAATACCATTGCTCAGACAGTTGAAATGGCGCGAGTATCTCAGCTTCCGTGGCATGTATGGAAAACTTACCGACAAGAACAATCCGTTCCTTGAGCAGAACCTCACGAGCGACAAACTCTTCCTCTTCCCTGAGGGGTGTCATGTAATGGGTTCAAAGCCATATATAGAGGTTGTAGCAGGTGTTCATAATATCTTCAAGTTCTTGGAGATTGACTACATACACCGAATGACTTACCGTGACCTTGACACGGCAATCAGAAACGGTATTCGTTTCGCAATAAATATGACGTTCTAATCTCTTTGCTTGATTAGCAAGAAGCCGTTCTAAACAATTTTATCCTTCTGAATCCCGGAAGCAGTGTTGCAATATTCTTTCCGCAACACTGCTTCCGGATTTTTTTTTCTTACTATCTTTACTCCTTACGTTCAGATAGTCTTTTGTAGCTATTCTAACTTTTCGTATTGATAACATTTTTCTTTGTGTCTCACATTAATATATGTGAAAACTCCAAAAAAATATTTGCTTTTTATCTTAAAATTCCGTACCTTTGCAGTTGTTTCACATATCAAGTAAAAGAAAGATAGGAAACAAGCGGAAAAAAGGAATCATTTAGATACATGTAAAGAAGAAAATGAGAATAGATATTATATCAGTACTTCCACAGATGGTAGAGCCATTCATGAACGAAAGCATCCTCGCAAGAGCACAGAAGAAAGGACTTGTGGAAATTCATGTTCACAACCTTCGCGACTATACGCTCGATAAATGGAAGAGGGTGGACGATTATCCCTACGGTGGATTTCCAGGCATGGTGATGCAGATAGAGCCAATTGACCGCTGCATCTCAGCACTGAAGGAGGAGCGTGCATACGATGAGGTTATCTTCACCTCGCCAGACGGAGAACAGTTCAATCAGGGTATTGCAAACGAACTCTCCATGCTTGAGAATATCATCATTCTTTGCGGGCATTATAAAGGAATTGACCAGAGAGTGCGCGACCACCTCATCACTCGAGAAATCTCCATCGGAGACTTCGTGCTCACTGGAGGAGAACTGCCAGCAGCAGTAATGGCAGATGCCATTGTGCGACTCGTTCCTGGTGTTATTGGTGATGAGCAGTCCGCTTTCTCCGACTGTTTCCAAGACAACCTCCTCTCTGCACCTATCTACACACGCCCTGCCGACTATAAAGGCTGGCGAGTTCCAGATATACTTCTCTCTGGTCATGAGGCAAAAATAAAGGAGTGGGAGATGGAGCAATCTCTTGAACGAACACGACGCCTTCGCCCCGACCTTTTGGAATAAACGTTTTCAAAAACTGTAGAAATATCATTCGCAAAAGTTTTTTCTTGAATTTTCAATACTAAAAAAAATATATGGATTTAATACAACGCTTTATAAACTATACAAAGTTTGACACGCAGTCAGACGAGAACTCACAGACAGTGCCCAGCGCACATGAGAAGCACCTCACCTTTGCCGCTTACCTAAAAGCGGAACTCGAGAAAGAAGGTCTTGAAGATGTGGAGATGGATGAGAAAGGATATGTCTATGCCACTCTTCCTGCAAACATCAAGGGCGAGGCTCCCGTAATCGGATTCATTGCCCACTACGACACCTCTCCAGACTGCAGCGGAGAGAATGTGAATGCCCGCATTGTGAAAAACTACGACGGAAAAGATATCGTGCTCTCTGAAGGAATCGTATCCTCACCAGAGAAATTTCCAGAGCTTCTGCAGCATATTGGAGAAGATCTTATTGTAACAGACGGACATACACTCCTTGGAGCTGACGATAAGGCGGGAATAGCAGAAATTGTGCAGGCAATGGTGTGGATGAAGGAACATCCAGAGGTGAAGCACGGAAAAATTCGCATCGCATTTAATCCTGACGAAGAAATAGGCATGGGTGCACACCATTTCGATGTTGAGAAGTTCGGATGCCAATGGGCATATACTATGGACGGCAGTGACCTCGGTGACCTTGAGTACGAGAATTTCAATGCTGCCTCTGCTCGTGTCATGGTGAAGGGTGTTAGCGTTCATCCTGGCTATGCAAAGGGAAAGATGGTTAATGCTAATGTTGTTGCTATGGAGTATGCCTCTCTCCTCCCTGCCGATGAGCGTCCGGAGACAACAGAGGGTTATGAAGGATTCTTCCATCTCCTCCACATGACTGGTGGTGTTGAAGAGGCTTCTCTGCAGTATATCATTCGTGACCACGATCGTGGGAAGTTCGAAGACCGCAAGGTGCTTGTGAAGCGTATCGCTGAGAAACTTAACGAGAAATACGGCGAGGGTACCGTTTCTATAGAAGTCTCTGATCAATATTATAATATGAAGGAGAAAATTGACCCTCAGATGCATGTTATCGACATTGTGTTGCGTGCAATGATGGAGGTGGGCGTTTCTCCTAAGGTAGAGCCAATCCGTGGCGGTACTGACGGTGCCCAGTTGTCTTTCAAGGGTCTTCCTTGTCCGAATATCTTCACTGGTGGTGTTAATTTCCACGGTCCTTACGAGTTTGCCTCTTGTCAGGTGATGGAGAAGGCTATGAAGACGATTATCAAGATTTGTGAGATTACAGCCTCTTACAACGAATAAACCTACTTAAGAAATGAAGAAATATTGTCTTGATCTTACAGTAAAGGCAGTGGAACATCTAAATGAGAAATATGTCCTGCTGCGACTAACAGACAACAGTCCACTTCCAGAAATGCTCCCAGGGCAGTTCGTGGAGATAAAAGTGGAGGGCAGTCCGAACACATACCTTCGCCGCCCCATTTCAATACACTATGTTGACCGTAAGAACAATGAACTGTGGCTACTCGTGGCAACCATCGGTGACGGTACAAAAGCAATGGCAGCACTCCTGCCTGGGGAGAAGATGAACGTTGTTCTTCCACTCGGAAACGGATTTACAATTTCTGCAGGCAAGACGCTCCTTGTGGGTGGAGGTGTTGGTGTCGCACCACTCCTCTATGCAGGAAAGGCTATTAAAGAACTTGGTGGGGAATCAGTATTCCTTCTCGGAGCAAGGGCAAGTAAAGACCTTCTTGAACTTGAGAAATTTCGTGAGATAGGGCGCGTCTTCCTAACCACAGAAGACGGTAGTGAAGGTGAGAAAGGTTTCGTGACAAATCATTCCATTTGGCATCAGGAGTCGTTTGACCGCATTGAGGTCTGTGGCCCGAAGCCTATGATGGTTGCGGTTGCACGCCTTGCTCGTGAGCTTTCTGTTCCTTGTGAGGTTTCCTTAGAGAATATGATGGCATGTGGTTTGGGTGCTTGTCTCTGTTGTGTTGAGGACACGGTTGAGGGGCATGTTTGTGTATGTACAGAAGGTCCTGTTTTTGATATTGAAAAACTAAAGTGGTAGGATTGTTATGGCAAAGATAAATGTAAACATAGGTGGCTTAGAGTTGAAGAATCCTGTGATGACCGCCAGCGGTACGTTTGGTTATGGAATAGAATATCAAGACCTTGTGCCACTCCATGAGATTGGTGGAATAATTGTGAAGGGAACAACCCTTAAGCCTCGCGAGGGAAACAGTTATCCACGAATGGCAGAGACAGCACAGGGAATGCTTAACTGTGTTGGTCTTCAGAATAAGGGTGTTGACTATTTCTGTGAGAAGATCTACCCACAGATAAAGGATATTGATAGCCAGATGATTGTGAATGTCAGTGGCTCGTCTCCAGAAGACTATGCGGAATGTGCAAGAAGGGTAGGAGAATTGGAGAATATACGTGCCATAGAACTGAATATCTCTTGTCCGAATGTTCACGATGGTGGTATGGCGTTTGGTGTTACCTGTGAAGGTGCTGCAAGTGTTGTTAGGGCTGTTCGTAAGGCATATGGCAAGACTCTTATTGTGAAGCTCTCTCCGAATGTCACAAGCATCACTGATATTGCTCTTGCTGTAGAGGCAGAGGGAGCCGACAGTGTGTCTCTCATAAACACTCTCATGGGCACGAGCATAGACATTGAGCGAAGGAAGTTTAATCTCTCCATCGGCACTGGTGGACTTTCAGGTCCTTGTGTGAAGCCTGTTGCCCTTCGTATGGTTTATCAGGTGGCAAAGGCAGTGAAGATACCGGTTATCGGACTTGGTGGTATATCAAATGCCCATGATGCCATTGAATTCTTCATGGCTGGAGCAACTGCCATTGAAATTGGTACTGCAAACTTCGTAGATCCAGCAGTGACAAAGAAGGTAAAGGATGGAATTAATCAATGGCTAGATAGCCACGGAATAGACGATATACACGAGATTATTGGGGTCTTATAACACACTTCCCCTTACAGATATAGCTTATTGCCTCCTACAGTTACTATTGTTACATGCAAAGGTAACTGTAGGAGGTTTTTCAATTCTTTAGCAAGAACTTTGTGATTTTTTTGAGAAAAATACATATTTTTTCCAATATACTATTAACTTTTTCTGCTTTTTTCGTTTATATATGTAGTAGAGGCATATAAATATTGGACACATGTGCTGTAAGGGTGACATGAATTAGGGTAGAGCATGAGCCCTATCAAAAAAATATGTCGCCTTTATGAGGTGATTGTTGATGGCGATTGATGCCCTCTATAGTTATGGCTATTATTGAGTCTTTTAAGATGCAACTATATTGAATAACAATACAGAATGATTTACAATTATGAAGAAAAATTTATTCTTAATGGCATTATCCTTTTTTTTCGGTGTTCTTACTGCCATGAGCAAGGAAACGATGGAAAAGGAAATTTCTGTAACTCACTTCAACGAAGTGTTGGTTATGTCGAGCGTAAAGGTATACTATGAGCAAGGTGAGAAATACTCATGCTCCATTACCGCTACACCGAAAGACATGGAAAAAATTCAGGTAAAGGTGAAGGACAAAAAACTTACAATATCTACTGTCACCTCCGAGAAGGATATAGAAGGTGTGAGGTTTAATATTGCAAAGAAACTTTCTGGAGAGGTTATTGTGAGACTCTCTTCTCCCGAATTAAAGGGTATGACATGTGTTGGCAGTGGAGAGTTCATCGCCACGAACAACCTGCGCTCAGAATCTCTCTCGTTTACCATAACAGGCTCTGGGGAGATAACAACGAAGAAAGTTATTGCAAAATCATTGTCGCTGGCAATTGCGGGCTCTGGCGAGGCAAGTCTTTTCGAGGCAGATGCTGACCATTTGACTGCAACAATCTCTGGCTCTGGAGATTTAGACATTCAGGAAGTCTCTCCTCGTTGTCAGGAAGCTACTTTTAACATCTCTGGTTCTGGAGAAATAGATGCCCACTTCTCTGATTGCAAAAATTTGAAATGCAAAATCGCTGGTTCTGGAGAGATGGAATTGGATGGTAAGGTAAAGAATTTCACTTCTTCTATCTTTGGCTCTGGTGAGATAAAGAGAAGAAATCTTGCAATCAGCGGAAACTGCATTGAGAATAACCTACGCTCAAAGAATGGTTCTGGCATAAAGACAGTAAACAACATCACTCCTGAACCGTAAGAGCAACACTCTCCCAATCGTTTAGAAAACATGTTGGCGAATTCCAACCGAAAAAGAAATCACAATGACACAACGAGATTTTGAAGCATTGGCTATGCAACTGCGTACAAAGGCTCTTGGCATCACCCTTCGGATGCTTCACTCAAGGGATGATGCTGAGGACACTGCCAGTGATGTGATGTTGCGCCTATGGTCTTTGCACGAAAAACTGAAAGACGAGGGGCACGCTCTCAATCTCTCGATGGTTATTGCGCGCAATCTTTGCATAGATGCCCTTAGAAAGGCAAGACGAACTCCGCCAAACGTTGAGGGCAGTCTTCTCTCAGAACAACTGTCAGTGCAAGGGGCTCTTCCTTCAGAGAAAATGGAATACGAGGAAGAGGAGAGGTGGCTTTTCCGCCAGATGGAGAAATTGCCTCCCCGAGAACTTCAAGTGTTGAGGATGCGACATACTGAACTTCTCTCCAACGAAGAGATTGCTAACCTTCTTGGCCTTGGCGAATCTTCTGTAAAGGTGATGCTTTCTAATGCTCGAAAGAAATTGTTCAACGATATAAAAAGGAGAAACAGACAATGACTGATGTTGAAAAAACAAAACTCTTAGAACGCTTTATGGCGGGTGAAACCACCTTGGAGGAAGAGAAGATACTTTCAGACTTCTTCCAAACAGCTTCCGATGCCGAAAAGCCAAAGCAAATCAGTGATGAGGACTGGATTGCTTATCGAGAGATGTTCCGAGTTCTTGATGAAGGAGTTGAAATGCCTCAGAAGAGTCGGAGGGTAAGGCTGTGGCTTCTGACTGCTGCGGCTGCTGTGGCTGCCATTGTTTTTGTTGCTGTTATATCGATAAGAGATAGGAATCAGGCAAGTATAGTTGCTATGATTGACTCTGATAATGAGCAAACGGTTAATATTGATGATTTCTCAAGAGATGGAAAGACGGTTGCTCCTGCTGCCGATAAGCAGAAAATTTCCCTGCCAAGCGATACCTTAAAAGATAGCAGCCAAGACGATGCCATTATCTCTTCTAAGCCGTCTGGCAATAAGAAGCATCGCAAGCTGCCGTATATACCTCCTATTCCGAGGCATTATATTGCTAAGGCTGCGAAGGCTCATGGTGTCAGTGTTGACAGTATGGCTATTGCGTTTTCTGAGGCAGAACGCCTTATAGAAGCCGCAACCGTCTATCAGGAGATAAGAATCAACGAGCTCTGCGATGTTGAGTATGAAGAATATTATTAATTGAGGCAATCCCTCTTTCCTTATAAAAAAATAAAATGAATATGAAACGATTTTCAATTCTATTTCTTGCCATTGCAACAGTTGCTATGGCATCTGCACAAACAAAGATCGAGAAACTGTTCAACGAAATAGACTCTCTTCCTGTGAAGGAGTTGCTATCGAAAAGCCATTATGAGGACGATGCTGATAATCCTTCCACCTACTGCTTGTTCAGTGAAGTAAAAATGCGGAAGTCTGATTTTGAAAAACTCGAAAAAAGAATTTTTGAAAGCTTCAAAGAAGAAAAAGCGTACAACCACTATGAGATGCTGAAAGAATCCCGAGATATGCCACATTCAAAATTCAAAGTGCCTTACGGTTCTAAAAACGAATATTCTGTGCAGTTTGGCTCTCATTACGACCATAACTATCTTGTCTCTCTCTTCCGCGACACCATTGATGTTACCAAGCGTCATGCCTACGCCATTGTGTGGTATGAGAAAAAGCAAGCGAAGAACGACTACGTCATCATTCTCCGCTATCATATCTATGGCAACGACCCAGCATCTCATTCAATGCGTTCTATCTATTACGATGGAAAACAGATTATTGACAACAGTGGGTATATCGTTAGCACAGTCGAGAATAATAAAGAGAACATAGAAACCGATCTTGACTTTATGAAACGCTTCGGCACCCTACGTTCATCGTTCATTTCAACGCATCCCACAAGTAGCCTCGTAAGAGTAGGACTCGTGGTGAAAATTGTAGAACTATGTAAAAAGCATCACAACTTGCTCACGGATAATGAACGTGCCACCTGCGACAAAACTCTTCAAGAACTCATCACAAACAATTCTCTTGGCGATACATTTATTGCAGGAATGCTTGAAGAGGCAAGGATTGCGCTTAAAGAGAAACAATAAGGGCTATTGCTCTGCCTCTTCGCTGAGAGTGATTACCTCAAGGTCTGACATCTTGTCGCCGTTGATGGTAAGGCGTATGAGGGTACGGTCCTTATGCCAACCCTGAATGCCAGCAGCACCTGGATTGATATGCAGGCATCCGAGAGTCTTGTCGAACATAACCTTCAGAATGTGTGAATGGCCAGAGATAAAGAGACGGGGAGGGCGGGAGTATAGCTGACCAATCACCGAACGGTCGTATCTTCCAGGATAACCACCGATGTGTTTCATTAGAACATCAACATCTTCACACTTCCAGCGAAGAATCTCTGGGAACATGCGGCGGAGAACTCCTCCGTCGCAGTTTCCACATACTGCCCTTACAATCCTCGTCTTCGGATTCCCCTCTTCGTCTGTCCCGAAAGGTTGACGAAGGTTCTCTATTATGGAAGGGTCGCAGATATCACCTGCATGCCAAATCTCATCGCATTCAGAAAAATGCAGCAGGTAGCGGTCGTCCCAATAAGAATGGGTGTCGCTGAGAATACCTATTCGTTTCATGTTTTTTCTTGTTTTCTAATTTTTTACACCTATTTTTTGGAAGTAGGTTCCTCTTATTCGTAACTTCCAATAAATAGGAATATCATTGAGATTATCACGAGCAGGAGGTCAAAGAGTTTCGCTTTCAAGTTCTTCTCGTGGAATATCATTGCTCCGAAGAGGAAGCTGACAATCACTGAACCACGTCGAATCATGGAGACAATACTGATCATTGCACCGTCGAGTCCGAGTGCATAGAAATACACAAAGTCTGCACATGAGAGGAAGATAGATATTAGTGGTATGCTCCAATGCCATTTGAACGGTGTCGTATTCTTTCTCTTTGGCCACCAGAGGAACATGAGTATCAGTAGCATCATGAAGAACTGGTAGATATTAAACCACGACTGCACCGCCATCTTGTCTAACCCAATGCCACCGTTCTCTCTGCTTGCCATAAGGAATTTATCGTAGAGCCCAGAGAGTGCTCCAAGCACGTTTGCAAGAATCACAAAGTAAATCCATTTGTTCCTCCACCAGTTGATGCCCTCCTTCTTGCTTGTGTTCTTAAGCAGTTCAATGCCTAAGAGTGCAACAACGATACCTATCCACTGCCATATGTTCAGACGTTCTGCGAAGAATGTCAGAGCTCCGAAGAGCACCATCACTGGTCGTGTGGCGTTTATAGGTCCCACGATTGTAAGAGGGAGGTGCTTCAATCCAAAGTAGGCAAGAAGCCAACTGCTTAACACGATACATGACTTCAAGAAGATGTATTTATGCTCCTCGAAACCATAACTGTGCGTGAAGAACAGAGAATCGGAGGCAATAATCCCGCTATCAGAACAGATTATGAACGGCAGGAAAATGATTGAAGAGAACAGAGTGTTCAGAAGTAATACGGGTATTACGGCGTTGTCTTTTAGACTCTGTTTCTTGAAAACATCATAGAAGCCAAGGAAGGCTGCTGAGAGAAATGCTAACAATAACCACATAATTGTAATTCTTTTTTAATCCTGAAAATTTTTTATCGGAGATTTTAAGTCGTATTCAATTTTCCTCCTTTTCACGAGTATATCAAGTAATATATGGTGTTCAATGTTGATTTTCACATCCAACCTTGTATTGGATACTCCACGTTTTCAAGGAAGAGAGCATGAGCCGGCATAGACTCTCTTGCCTCTGTTCTTTTCTTGCTTTCGACAACGGCTTTGAAGTCATCCAAAGAGAGTCGTCCACGCCCAACGTCAACAAGTGTTCCCACAACAGCCCTAACCATATTCCTAAGGAAACGGTCGGCAGTTATTTCGAAATACCAGCTCCCGGGACTTTTCTCCACCCATTTTGCTGTTCTCACATCGCAGAGTGTTGTCTTTACGTCTGAACCCGTCTTGCAGAATGCAGCAAAGTCCTTCACAGTAAGCAGATATTCACCCGCCTTATTCATCAGCTCAAAGTCGAGGTTGTAGTGTGTTTCGAGAGAGTACCCCCGGTTGAAAGGGCATTTCTTCGTATGTATATAATAGTGGTACGTGCGCGAGGTTGCACTGAATCGTGCATGTAGCGAGTCGTCTACAGGAATGATTCTCTCAATCGAGATATCTGGCGGCAAGATACGGTTCAGTCGGAATGCCGTCTGGTTGCAGTCAATAGGCTCTTCCGAGTCGAAGTGTGCAGCCATTCGTCTTGCATGCACTCCAGTATCCGTTCTTCCTGCTCCCACGATGGGCGTTTCTCTTCTGAGGATAGTAGACAGACACCTTTGTATCTCTCCCTGCACAGAGCATGCGTTTGGTTGAATCTGCCAACCATGGTAGTTCGTGCCGTCGTAGGCGAGGAAAATGAAGTATCTCATGCTTGTTTTTGCTTACAATATCTGCGTTAATTTCTGCTTACAATTCTTGTTTACCTTTTTCGGTCTACAAAGCTTGCTTTGATTTTTTTGATGATGGCTTTTCTGCCTTCCACTGTTTTTCTATTTACAAGAATAATGTGAGATTTTCTTGAAACCGTTAAGGAAGTCGCGTGAGTTCATGCGCTTCTTTCCCGTAATCTGAAGTTCAAGGATTTCGAGTAGGAAGTCGGTAGTGGCTATGAAGAGACGGAAGTTCTCTTCGCTAATAGTTCCAGGAGCATGTCCCCCTACAGGAATCTCTGTTTTCCTTGTCTTGAAAATCTTCATAACAAGCTCTTTCTCATCAGGAGCAGAGAGAGAAGTCCAAGTACCTGGATATGGAGAAAGACCACGAATGAAATCGTGCACCTTTTTTGCCGGCTGCTGCCAGTTTATCTCGCAGGTCTCCTTGAAAATCTTTGGAGCGTGATGGAGGTCAGCCTCTGACTTTGCACCAACAAATTCCATGCACTCCTCTTGCGGAATAGACTTCACGCAACCGTCTCCTTCAAGAATCTTGTTGATAGTGCTTGTTGCAATCTCTGCACCGAGAGCCATGAGTCCGTCATAGACATATTCCACATCGGCATCGTCTGGAATTGGGAATGTGCGGTGCTCAATGATTCGCCCCGTATCTATGTCATGGTCGAGGAAGAAAGTGGTTACTCCGGTGCGTGTCTCACCATTTATCACAGCCCAGTTGATAGGAGCGGCACCACGGTATTGAGGAAGTAGAGCAGCATGCACGTTGAACGTACCGAATCGTGGCATTGCCCACACCACCTCTGGAAGCATTCTGAACGCAACCACCACTTGGAGGTCGGCATTCAGACTGCGAAGTAACTCTACGAAGTTCTCGTCTTTCATCTTCACTGGTTGCAATACCGGAATGCCATGCTCTTGCGCAAAAACTTTCACAGGCGGTGCCTGGAGAGTATCTTGATGCCTACCAACTGGTTTGTCTGGTTGTGTTACAACAGCAACAACATTATATTCTTGTTCTATGAGAGCCTTTAGCGTTGCAACAGCAAACTCTGGTGTTCCCATGAACACAATTCTTAGGTCTTCTTTCTTTATCATGTTTTTTCTTTCTTTTCGAGTGTCTCAGGAGTGTCTCAGGAGTGTCTTAGGGGTGTCTCAGGGGTGTTTCAAGGGTGCGTGTGATGGGTGCAATTAACGGTTGAATATTAATCGTTACTCAAGTCAGCCACCATTTTTCTGTAAAGTGAATATACGTGAGAGCGTGAGACATATCCAATGAGCTTGTGGTCGGTGTCTATAACTGGCAGTTGCTGTGCGTTTGTGGAGTCGAAAGCCTTCATAACATCCTCCATTGGGTCGTTTACACCAAGCAAAGCAGGAGGGTCGGTCATGAGCTGGCTGACATTAAATCGGTGGTAAAGCTCCGTGCGGAAGAGTATATGTCTCAGCTTCGTCATGTCAATCTCACCAAGTAGCCTGTTTGTTTCGTCAACCACAGGAATCACATCTACTCTTGATCGACTGATTTTGTGAATGAGCTGCGAGAGCATCATGTTCGGTGGAATGGCAGAGCAGTCACGCTCTATCACTGTGTCTAACGACATGAGAGTGAGCACGGCATGGTCGGTATGGTGTGTAAGAAGTTTTCCTTCCCTTGCCAGTCGCATTCCGTATATGCTATGAGGCTCGAAGACATAGATCGTCAGGTAGGACACCGTGCTCACAATAATAAGCGGAATGAAGAGACCGTAACCGCCAGAGAGCTCTGCAATAAGGAAAACTCCCGTTAGTGGAGCGTGCATCACTCCCGACATCACTCCCGCCATTCCGAGCAGTGCGAAATTCTTCTCTGGAATCTCTATGTCGCTGATGAACGTATTCCAGATGCTGGCAAAGAGAAATCCTGCAAAGGCACCTATGAAGAGTGAAGGAGCGAAGGTACCACCACATCCTCCACCACCATTTGTAGATGCTGTGGCAATTGCCTTTGTCGCCACCACCATGGCAACGTAAAGAACGAGAAGTTCTGGACGACTACTGAATAGAGAGTGAGAGAGAAGAGTATTCCAATCTTCTGACGACTCGCCGTTCAGAAGGATATTTATTGCGTTATATCCCTCACCGTAGAGAGCTGGGAAGAGGAAAATCAGTGTGCTCAGCACCAGTCCTCCCAATAGCCATTTCATATAGGGATGTGCAGAAAGCCTTCCGTATATTCCTTCAAAGAACGTCATAGAACGTATAAAGTATAGAGAAACGAGACCACAGGTGACACCTAATGAGATATCTGCTGGAACCCTATCTACTGGCCATGCCTCGGAAAGTGTGAAAGAGAAAAGTGAACTGTCTCCAACCAGCACGTAGGTGAAGCAAGTTGCAGTCACCGAGGCAATAAGAATTGGAAGGAGAGAAGCCATGGTAAGGTCAATCATCAGTACCTCGATAGTGAAGACGAGACCAGCAATCGGAGCCTTGAAAATTCCGGCAATGGCAGCCGATGCTCCACATCCTATGAGCAGGAAAATTGTCTTACTGTCGAGATTGAACCTGCGAGCGAGGTTGCTACCTATTGCAGAGCCTGTAAGCACGATAGGCGCCTCAGCACCCACAGAGCCTCCGAATCCGATTGTTATGGCAGAGGCAACCACCGATGTCCACGTGTTGTGAGCCTTCAGATGTCCCTGCTTTGTGGAGATGGCATAGAGTATTCGCGTTATTCCGTGAGAGATATTGTCTCTCACCACGTATCTCACAAAGAGCATCGTGATGAGGATACCTAATACCGGGAATACGAGGAAGTACCAGTTGAACCTACTGTTTGCGAAGTTCTCTGTCAGGAAGTGCTGGATGATATGAATGAGGCTGTGGAGAATATACGCAGCCAGAGCAGCTAACAGTCCCACGGCAAAGGCGAGAATCAGTGTCAGCTGGCGCTTTGAGAGATGGCCCTCTGTCCAGGAGGTCATTGTCTCAAGAAAGGCATTGGCTTTTTGTATGATTATTTTCACTGGAATAATGAGTTTTTTCAGGGGGAGGGGTGTTCTTTTCCAAATAATTCTTGTGGGAATAAGTGTTTTTTATTTCCGAATAATTGTAACCTCGCCATTTCCCGTCAGCTTAATGATGCTGGAAGGCTGGTGGGGCTTATGTTCCTGGCGGCGTGTCCAGCAAACATAATCAACGGCATTCAGAATCTCTGGAGAGATGTCGCGGTAGTTCTGTGCTGTTGGCTCTCCACTGATGTTTGCACTGGTGCTTACGAGCGCCTTCTGGAATTTATAGCATAGCTGCTTGGAAAATTCCTCTGAGGTAACCCTGATAGCAATGGAGCCGTCTTCCGCAATGAGGTTCTTCGCAAGATTTGCTGCTCCATCGAGAATTATCGTAGTGGGCTTCGTAGACAGTTCAAAGAGGTCCCACGCCACTTCTGGAATATTTCTCACGTATCGCTGAATGCGGTTAGGATTGTCCACGAGACAAATCATTGCTTTTGAGTCATCGCGGTGCTTTATCTCATATATTCGTCTTACCGCCTCTTCATTGGTGGCATCACATCCGATACCCCATACGGTATCTGTTGGGTAGAGAATCACTCCCCCATTTCTCAGTGTTTCCACTGCATTCTTTATGTCTTCTTCTTTTGTCATATTGTTTTCTTAAGATGGGGTGGGGTGAAGCATTAAGTATGTGTGAAAAAATTCGTGAATAACAAGGGTATTATTCACGAATTTCCAAGATATATTCTTCTTACGGAGTTGAAGACTGTTTTTCCATCTCCATAATGTGATTCTAACGTAGGTTTGCGATTACGCCTTCCATCCCAGAGCGGCAGCACCAAGAACAGCAGCACCTGCACCATCGAGTGAAGAGAGCAGGAACTTCGCCTTTCCGCGGAAGATGTTCAGCACATGCTCGTCGTAAGCCTTCTTGATATGGTTCATAAGCACGTCACCAGATTTTGCCAATCCGCCGAAGAAGATAAATGCCTCTGGCGAAGAGAATACAGCAAAGTCGGCACATGCCTCACCAAGCATCTTTCCGGTAAAAGCGAAAATCTCGTTTGCGATGGCATCACCCTGAACGGCTGCCTTGTAGACATCGTAGCTCTCAATCTTCTCCAAAGCAATCTCACGGAGAGAAGATGGGCGAGAGTCTGAGGCAAGAATCTCACGTGCAGTGCGTGCAACACCTGTTGCCGAGCAGTATGCCTCAAGGCATCCTTTTCTTCCACAGCCGCAGAGGCGTCCCTCTTCTCCGCGCACAATAGTGACATGTCCTAATTCCCCTGCAAAGCCATCGTGACCGTAGAGCAGTTCCCCATTGACAACAATTCCAGAGCCAACACCCGTTCCGAGAGTAATCACTATGAAGTCCTTCATACCCTTCGCAATTCCGTAGGTCATCTCTCCGAGTGCTGCGGCATTTGCATCGTTTGTAAGCGCGACACGCAGTCCGAGCTGCTTGCTGAACATCTCTGCCAGCGGAACAATCTTCCCTTTTGCCCAGACGAGGTTTGGAGCGAGCTCAATGGTACCGCGGTGGTAGTTGCCATTTGGAGCACCAATTCCCATTCCCTGAATTTTCTCTATTCCGCCAACTTCTTCAATGATTGGTTTCAAAGCGTTAACGCATTCTTCCACGAAAGCCTCCACGGTATTGTATTTCTGCGTTTTCACGGACGTCTGTGCAACGATGTTTGCGTCTTTGTCAACAATTCCGAAGACAGCGTTTGTGCCTCCGAGGTCCAGTCCAATCACGTAAGGTTTTGTTACTGTAGTTTCCATTAGTTTTGAATCTCTTTGTTTTTAATTATATACCTATTATTTTATTTTTATGTGGCAAAGTTAATAAATAATTCTAATAAAATAAAGATTTTTTGCAGTAAATTTGCCGTTCTCAAGAATTTTTCGCAATTTTGCATCATAAATCAAGAAAAAAGTATGCCATTTGCATTTCATATAGACTTAATGGAGCTTGCCTTGAAGGGAATTCTGATAGGCATTATTGCTTCCGCACCGATGGGCCCCGTCGGTGTATTGACCATTCAGCGCACATTGAACAAAGGGCGTTGGTATGGCATGATAACAGGCGTTGGAGCCGCAGTGAGTGATATCATCTATGCTCTCATAACCGGTTTGGGCATGAGCTTTGTGATGGACCTTATCACCAGTCCGCAGAACAAGTTCGTTCTTCAGCTATCGGGAAGCATCCTGCTCCTGATTTTCGGAGTCTATTGCTTCCGCTCTGACCCTACGAAGAAAATCCATACCAGCGGGAAGAAAAAGAAAGGGTCTCTGCTCAATAACGGTGTCACGGGATTCCTCGTTACCTTCTCCAATCCGCTGATCATATTCCTCTTCATGGCGTGTTTCGCGCAGTTCGCCTTCGTTGTTCCCGACCATCCCGTTGAGATGACGTTCGGTTATCTCTGCATTGTGTTTGGTGCACTCTTGTGGTGGTATGGACTGACATGGTTGATAGACATGGTCAGAGAGAAGTTCTCAAATAACGGCATCATTCTCATAAACCGTGTCATAGGCTCTATCGTCATCATCTTCTCGGTGGTGATGTTCATCGGAACCACTTTCAATCTCTATACCTTTAGCTATTGGTAGAAAAAAGAAACAGCTTTGAAAGAACTAATCCAATAGCGGAAAAATCTTATTATTATATATTAAATTAGGTGGGAGATTGCCATCCCTCACCTTAAGAGAAAAAAGGAAAAAACAATAAGAATCAGCAAATGTTTGTCTCACATAAACTCCGCAAGGAGAATATCGCAGAGTATCTGCTCTATATGTGGCAGGTGGAGGATATCATACGTGCCTTCGACTGCTATCTCCCGGCTCTCCGCCGTAACTACTTGAGTACTTTCGACCTTTCAGACGACGACCGTGAAGATTTGGCTGACTGGTATTCTGACCTTATACGTATGATGACTGAAGAGGGAAAGCGAGAAGGTGGGCATCTGCAAATAAACAAAGTTGTTATGCAGAACCTCGTGGAACTCCATAACCAGCTGCTCTCTTCTCCTAAGTTTCCATTTTATAGTGCCGCCTACTACAAGGTGCTGCCATATATCGTGGAGCTCCGCAACAAAGGCGACAAGGATGTGAACGAAATAGAGACCTGTTTCGATGCTCTCTATGGTGTCATGCTGCTTAGACTGCGGAAGCAGGAGGTTTCTGAAGATACCCTCTCTGCCATAAAGGAGATCTCTACCTTCATAGGCACTCTCTCCGATTATTATAAGAAAGACCGTGAGGAGGGGCTCGAATTTGAATAAAAACAGTCAGAAAAATGAACATACTTATCACAGGATGCAACGGACAGTTGGGAAACGAAATACAGCGCCTTCAAGGTGAATACCCCAACCATAGCTTCTATAATACCGACATTCAGGAATGCTGTCCGTCTGTTGCAAACTACTCAAAGTTAGATATCACAGACTCTGCAGCCGTCTCTGCCTTTGTTGAGGAACATAACATTCAATGCATCGTGAACTGTGCTGCCTACACAGCCGTTGACAAGGCAGAGGAAGAGGAGTCTTTCTGCCAACTTCTCAATGCCACAGCTCCTGCCATTCTTGCAAAGGCAATGGGTGAACGTAACGGATGGATCATACAGGTATCTACGGACTACGTCTTTGATGGAACCGCTCATATGCCTTACACAGAGGATGTTGCCACTTCTCCATCGAGTGTATATGGTAAGACGAAACTCGATGGGGAGCGTGTTGTCGTAGAGTTGTGCAAAGAGGCTGTGGTGATTCGTACGGCATGGCTGTATTCTGAATACGGAAAGAATTTCGTGAAGACAATGAAAACATTAGGCGAGACAAGAGACAGCCTCGGTGTCGTCTTCGACCAAATAGGTACTCCCACCTATGCTCTTGACTTGGCAAACGCCATCATGACCATTGTGGAGAAAGGCATAAAGCCTGGCATTTATCACTTCTCAAATGAGGGTGTCACCTCTTGGTATGACTTCACAAAGGCAATACATCGCATAGCAGGAATAACCTCTTGCCATGTACGCCCAATTCATACTCATGAATACCCTACTCCTGCCTGCCGCCCTGCATATAGCGTGCTCGACAAGACAAAGATAAAGAATGTCTATGGCATTCATATCCCACATTGGGAAGAGTCATTGGAAAAATGCATGGCAAACATGCAGGAATAACAGCTGAGAGAAGTATCTTAAAAGAGAAGAATCTTAAAAGAGAAGTCATTATAATAGGCAGCCATCAGAGAAAAGGTAGCCAGCAAAAAAGAACAGACAGAAAACAAGAGAAAAATCATTTTTATGAGCGTAGAAATAGAAAGAAGAAGAACGTTTGCAATCATTTCACACCCAGATGCTGGTAAAACCACATTGACAGAGAAATTCCTCCTCTTTGGTGGTCAGATACAGGTCGCGGGTGCAGTAAAGAGTAATAAGATACGTAAGACAGCCACTTCCGACTGGATGGAGATAGAGAAACAACGTGGTATCTCTGTAACCACATCGGTCATGGAGTTTGACTATAAAGACTATAAGGTGAACATCCTCGACACTCCTGGTCACCAAGACTTTGCTGAGGATACCTTCCGCACACTCACTGCCGTTGACAGTGCCATTATTGTTGTTGATAGCGCAAAGGGTGTTGAGACTCAGACACGAAAGCTTATGGAGGTGTGTCGAATGAGGAAGACTCCGGTGATTATCTTCATAAACAAAATGGACCGTGAGGGTCGCGACCCGTTTGATGTTCTCGATGAATTGGAGCAGGAACTGCAGATTCACGTGCGCCCATTGTCATGGCCAATCAATCAGGGTGCTAAGTTCAAGGGTGTGTATAATATCTTCGAGCAGCAGCTGAACCTGTTCACCCCTGACAAACAGAGGGTTACCGATAAGGTGGAGGTGGATATCGACAGTGAGGAACTGGAGAAAATGATTGGTGAGCGAGATGCACAGGAACTGAGAGACAACCTCGAACTCGTTTCGGGAGTGTATCCCGACTTTGATGTTGAGGCTTACCGTGATGCAGAGGTTGCTCCCGTCTTCTTCGGCTCTGCTCTCAATAACTTCGGTGTGCAGGAGCTGCTCGACTGCTTCGTAGAGATAGCACCTTCCCCACGCCCAACACAGGCAGAGGAGCGCATGGTTGACCCAGAGGAACCGAAGTTCAGTGGCTTTATCTTTAAGATCACGGCAAACATCGACCCTAACCATCGCTCTTGCATTGCCTTCTGTAAGGTATGCTCTGGAAAGTTTGTGAGAAATCAGCCTTATCTGCATGTTCGTCAGGGAAAGACGCTTCGCTTCTCTTCTCCAACTCAGTTCATGGCGCAGAGAAAGTCAACCATCGATGAGGCTTGGGCAGGAGATATCGTGGGACTTCCTGACAATGGCACTTTCAAGATTGGAGACACGCTCACAGAGGGTGAGAAGATTCATTTCCGCGGACTGCCTTCGTTCTCTCCTGAATTGTTCAAATACATTGAAAACGACGACCCTATGAAGGCAAAGCAGCTGGAGAAGGGAATCAACCAGCTCATGGACGAGGGTGTTGCCCAGCTCTTCGTAAACCAGTTTAACGGAAGAAAGATCATTGGTACTGTTGGTCAGCTGCAGTTTGAGGTTATTCAGTATCGATTAGAGAAAGAGTACAACGCAAAGTGCCGCTGGGAACCTATTCATCTCTATAAGGCGTGCTGGATAGAAAGCGACAACGAACAGGAGTTGGAGAACTTCAAAAAGCGAAAATATCAGTATATGGCGAAGGATAGGGAGGGAAGAGATGTCTTCCTCGCCGACTCGGGATATGTGCTGCAGATGGCGCAAGAGGACTTTAAAAACATCCGCTTCCATTTCACTTCTGAGTTCTAACAGAGCAGGGTGCTCCTTTGTTAGGTATCGCAGTAGGAATGATAACAATGACGTTGAATCCCGAAATTCTTAAAGTCTGAAAGACTTTCTGATAAACAAATGAATATTAAAAACGATAGCCTATGTTACAGATAAACAACCATGAAGACGCCTCTTTGGAGCGTTACCTCCTTGAAATAGGTCGTGAGGAACTGCTTACAGAAGAAGAGGAGAAGGCTCTTGCGATGAAAGCTCGTGAGGGCTGTCGTCGTGCGCAAGACCGTCTTGTCACGGCAAATCTAAAGCTCGTTGTTTCCATTGCAAAGAAATTACAGGGAAAGGGGCTGCGTCTCCCAGATTTGATAAACGAGGGAAACCTCGGACTCTTGCGTGCTGCGGAGAAATACGACTGCAGAAGGGGTATTCGCTTTGCATCGTTCGCCACTATGTGGATTCGTGAGGCTATTGAGGAAGCTGTTGCTGAGCAGTCTCGTGTGGTTACAATGCCTTCCGACGACCTCTCCCGCATCAATAAGCTGAACGGATTGCGCTCTGCTTTTGAGCAGGAACATGGCATGAAACCGAACATAAACGAAATGGCGGAAGCAGCGAAAATGTCGGAGATAGAGGTGAAGAACGCCATGAAGGGCAGCTCAAGGCAGTATTCTGTCGATGCACCAATCAGGGAGGGAGCACCAAACACATTGCTCGACATCCTTGCTGCCGATATCCCTGCCACTGACAGTCAGACAGCTGTTGTGGCTGCTCGTGCGGAGATTGCTCGTGTTGTTTCTCTGTTAGACGATCGTGAGAGGAATGTCGTTACGGCATTTTATGGCATTGGTGAACCGGAGCAGACATTTGCAGAGATTGGCAAGCGATATGGCTTCTCTCGTGAGCGTGCGCGCCAGATTCGTAAGAAGGCGCTTCGCCACATGCGTTCCAAGACGAAGAATCGTTTCCTGCGCACTTATCTTTCTGAATAAACCGTAAGCAATGACATAATAGAGTGGCAATCACTCATAAACAAAAAAGAATAAAAAACAGTAATGAAAAAAATACTATTTCTCCTCCTCTTTCTTGGAGTGGCGTTCTGTGCATCAGCAAAAGAAAAGCAGAAGAAGCAGAAGGGACCAAAGTCAATACCAGTGTTCCTCTATGCCGTCTCTTCTTCGTTTAACGATAGCATCACCTATATCACTGATATACAGAAAGTAGATAGCGGATATATGGAACACAAGCATATTCTTGGTGGTATGAGAGAATATGTTGGTCAGTTGGATGCTTACTACAAGGCGAAGGGGCAACGTCGCTTGAACACCGTCTTCTTCAAAAAAGACCGTAAAAAAGCAGAGAAGGGTTTCATAAAGCTAAAGAAAAAGCTTATGAAGAACGGTGCTAACTTAAAGGTGCTGCCGCAAGGTGAGTTTACATTTAAGTCCGAAAAGCGTCCTGCAGCAGAGTAGGCTGACGGCTCCTTTTCGAGAAAATGAAGTGTAACCATTTTTTTGCACACAACCACTTTCCACTCACGTATTGTTTAACTGTTATCCTCAGAAGATAATAGAACCTCCTAAAACAGAATGAGCAAGAGATTTTTCCGTTTGGCAGACTGGACAATAGATATCGACCCTCAAACAGAGTCGAACGATATCTTCCGCCAGTATATACCGAATTTCCTTCCGTTTGAGATAAAGGAGGAGGATGCCGACGAACAGTCTCATCTCTTTTCTTTTCTCATCGACAATGGCATCGCCTCGCTGAAGGAAGAATATGCGGAGAAGAGTTCTCTCTTTGAGAATACCAACGGAAAGATATTCATTCATCTCTCTGAAGAGAAGGAATATACGTTTGTGATAAAAGATATGCACGACGATTATTGTGCTATCCTGATGTGCAACAAAGGTTTCTCTTCCTTTCGTTGCGCTCTCTTTGGAGATGCCGACAGTAGAATCTACGGACTCAGCAATGCTCTCATGCTTGCCTTCGTGCATTCTGGCTCACAACGCCAGACGGTTGTCATTCACGCTTCCATGATACGCCATGAAGGCTATTCTTATTGCTTTGTGGCAAAGAGTGGAACGGGAAAGAGCACGCAGTCTGCCAATTGGTTGAAGGTGATTCCTCAGACAGACCTTATGAACGACGACAATCCACTCCTTCGCATTCAAAATGGGGTGGTGTGGAGCTATGGCTCGCCATGGAGTGGAAAGACACCTTGCTATCGTGATGTGAAGGCTCCATTGGGTGGCATTGTGAACATCATGCGGAGTAAAGAAAACCACGTGGAGCAACTGAAGGATGTCTTTGCCTACGGCAGAATACTTCCTTCTTTTTCATGTATGAAGTCTGATGCCGTGAAGTATCGTGAGGTGTGCCAAACGGTAGAGGGAATCGTCTCTTCTGTAGGCATTTATAACCTTTTCTGTACACAATATCCTGAATCGGCAATCGTCTGTCACGATGCCGTATGCGTAAACAAGAAACACCACAGTAAATAAAAAAAAGTTATGACACGATTGTCTGCCTCGTTAGCCATGACACAAGTCCGTGAACTGCTGAAAGCGGGACACACCGTAACAATTCCCGTGCAAGGAAAGAGCATGTGGCCATTCCTCTCTGGAAATGGGAACAAAGCGGTTATCTCTTCCCCTGAGCATTTCGCTCTCCACGATGCCATACTCTTCGAACTCTCTTCAGGGGTGTTTATCCTCCATCGTGTCGTAGGCATTGAAGGCGACACTGTTTTTCTCTGTGGCGATGGCAACACAACCATTGAGCGTTGCAAGCGGAGCGATATAGTGGGTAGGGCGACTGCCTTTATCAAAAGGGGACAGAAGCCTGTCTTTCTTTCCACCTCACGGAAATGGAAACTCTATAGCTTCTTCTGGACAAAGCTATACCCCGTCAGAAAGCCCATTATAATTCTTTATCGTGCGTATTGCAAGGTCTTTCGCAGGTAATTCTTCACCACTCCATAATCATCAATCCCATTCCCAATCCCTCAAAACAATTCTTTTTTTTATGAGAAAACGTCCTGGTGTTGTCTCCCGAAAAATGGGAGAGCAGTATTTCCTCATCTCTGAAGGAGAAGAGAATATCGATTTCAGCCGTTTGATAAGCCTTAGTCCAGTTGCCTTAGACATCTGGCAGGGACTTCCCGATTCTTCTATCTTTTCTATCGACGATATGGTTGACATTCTCTTGAAAGAATACGATGTCGATGAGAAAACGGCACGTGCTGATCTCGAGGAACTTGCAGAGCAGTTGATAAAGGCGGGAGTGATCATAGAGCAGTAATCTTCTCTTTGCCAGCAGAAAAAACTTTTCAAACCCTGTTTACTTATGACAACAAACAATAGAATATGTGCCCTTTTCGGCATTGAACGCCCAATCATTCAGGGAGGAATGGTATGGTGCAGCGGATGGCGACTCGCCTCTGCAGTAAGTAATTGTGGCGGACTCGGACTTCTCGGAGCAGGTTCCATGCATCCTGAGACGCTCGTTGAGCACATACAGAAAATGAAACAAGCCACTCAGAAGCCTTGGGGTGTGAACGTTCCTCTCATGTATCCCGAGATAGAACGCCTCATGGATATTCTCATTTCAGAAGGTGTGAAGATTGTGTTCACCTCGGCAGGAAGTCCGAAGAAATACACGCAGCGTCTACATGATGCGGGCATAAAGGTGGCTCATGTGGTTTCGAGTAGTCTTTTTGCAAGGAAATGTGAGGAGGCGGGAGTAGATGCTATTGTTGCTGAGGGCTTTGAGGCAGGAGGACACAATGGTCGTGAGGAGACAACCACCATGGCGCTCATCCCTTCTGTTCGCAAGGCAACAACACTCCCTTTGATTGCTGCTGGTGGAATAGGCTCTGGACAAGCAATCCTTGCTGCTGAGGCTCTTGGTGCGGAGGGTGTGCAGATAGGTACTCTTTTCGCACTCGCAGAAGAGAGCAGTGCATCGCCTGCTTTCAAGGAATTGTGTCTCTCCCTTTCTGAAGGTGGCACCATGCTTTGTCTAAAGAAACTTTCTCCCACTCGTCTTGTGAAGAACACTCTTTACGAAAGAATAGCAGAGGCGGAGGCGATGGGTGCTGAGGCAGAGGAGCTTCGCGCACTCTTAGGGCAAGCAGCCTCCAAGCGTGGCATCTTCCTTGGTGAAACGGCTGACGGAGAGGTGGAGATTGGTCAAGTCGCTTCTGCTATCACCTCCATTGATTCCGTAAGCACCATCATGTCTCGCCTTCTTCAAGAATATGAAGAAACAAAGCGTCGACTCTTAGGGTAATAGCAAAGCTTTGCCTGCGAATTCATCCAAACTGTTCAAGCCTTACCGGTTTCAAACCGTGAGAGCAATCAAAACAAAAAAGGCTGTCAAAAAGAAAAAAAAGCAATGCTGACACATCCTTATTCTTGTGTGGGCAATCAAACAAAAAAGCCTGTCAACAGATTCTGTCGGCAGGCTTTTTGTGATTCGTGCAGGATTCAAACCTGCAACCTTCTGATCCGTAGTCAGATGCTC
>CALZTP010000026.1 GCA_945829115.1 uncultured bacterium
TTATTAACGAGTCCTATTGACCAACTCATGCTGCAGGGGGTGCTGAGTAGTTACGTAGGTCTTTTCTACACACATGAGAATAACACCCGCATTATAAAACTAATTTTGTTCACCTACTTAATATTCAAAATATAATTTCAGAACTGATGTTTACTGTTCATCGAGTCGTATGTTGATATTTTTATATCTACTTATATATCCGTTAATTACACTAACTGTCACACTTCATATTTTTATAAAATCTTAAACCTTACTCAGTTGATACTTTAGACGAGAAGTAACTTTTTTCCATTCTTTTTAGCGTCCTAAAATTTTACATTTCCACATATCAAAATTTTTCAAATATCAAGGTTTTTCATAGTAAAATTGTCATAACGTAAAATTTTAAAAATGGTAAAAATTCTTCAAACTGTTCATTTTTTCTTTTTTAGGGGTGGAAAGACTCACATCCTCATTGACATGTTTTGCAAGCATACGAAGGACCTCTTTCTCACGGAGTGAGAGAATTTCCTCTTCCTTACCTACGGATAGCAGCTGGCTCTTTGTGTCAAGCGTAGAACGGCAGATGAATAAGGTATTTGAATAATTCTCAGTTCCATAGGAAATCACAAATAACTATTTCACCTCCATAGAATCCAATAGATTCTGGAGATTGATGAGCTCATCACGGTATTGTGCCGCCTGAATAAAATCAAGGTTCTTCGCAGCCTCCTTCATGAGGTTTGTGGTGTTCTTGATAGACTTACGAAGTTCATAGGCAGACATGGAGCGTGAAATAGGGTCGGCAACAACTGATATACACTCCTCGGGAAGAAGATACTTCCGTTCAGACGGCTCGATATATGGCACAGGCTTAGAAACAGACTTTTGGAAACCAGGCTTAGAAGCCGTCTGCTTGACAGCATCAAACGCCTGCTGGCGCATGGCAGCCAGTCCACCATCCTGAATCTCTTTCTTTATCTGTTGAGGAGTGATGCCATGCTCTTCGTTGTATTTCATCTGCTTTTTACGACGCCGTGCCGTTTCTTCAATGGTTGTCTGCATAGAGGCAGTCATGCGGTCAGCATACATTATCACCAAACCATTCACGTTTCTCGCAGCACGACCCGCCATCTGCGTCATTCCTCTCGCATTGCGAAGGAAGCCCTCCTTGTCGGCATCAAGAATCGCCACAAGCGACACCTCTGGAAGGTCGAGTCCCTCACGAAGGAGGTTTACACCAACGAGCACATCGTAGACACCAGCACGGAGGTCGTTCAGAATCTTTATTCTGTCTAAGGTGTCTACATCAGAGTGGATATATGCAGTAGGAATGTTATGGTTTAGGAGATATTCCGACATCTCTTCAGCCATACGCTTAGTAAGCGTGATAACCAACGAGCGTTCATTCCTTTCTTGGCGCTCAACGATTTCGTTGAGGAGGTCATCAATCTGGTTGGCGGTAGGGCGAACATCTATTATAGGGTCGAGAAGACCAGTAGGACGGATTATCTGCTCTACAATAACACCCTCCGACTGCTCCAGCTCGTAAGGAGCAGGAGTAGCAGAAACAAAAATCACCTGCTTTGCCAATTCCTCAAACTCCTCGAACTTCAACGGACGGTTGTCGAAAGCAGCAGGAAGGCGGAAGGCATACTCCACAAGGTTCTGCTTTCTGGAGCGGTCGTTTCCCCACATGGCATGCAGCTGTGGAACAGAGACATGGCTCTCGTCGATGAACACGAGAAGATCGTCTGGGAAGAAGTCGAAGAGGCAGTATGGTCGCTCCCCTGGCTTACGCCCATCGAAATAGCGTGAGTAGTTCTCTATTCCAGAGCAGTGCCCTAATTCCTTTATCATCTCCATATCATATTCCACTCGCTCTTTTATTCGCTCAGCACGCAGTGTGTCGCCAAGTTCCTCGTAGAAAGCAATACGTTCCACAAGGTCGTCTTGAATCTCTCGTATCGCCTTCTCCGTCTGCTCTTTCGTTGTCACAAAGATGTTTGCAGGGAAAACATTATAGTCGTCGAAACTCTCCATACGACTCAGCGTAACGGCATCAACTTCCTCCAGAGAGTCTATCTCATCGTCCCACATTGTGATGCGGAGAATGCGCTCGCTATATGCCATGGCAACATCAATGGTGTCTCCCTTCACGCGGAAGTTTCCTCTTTCGAGAGATATATCGTTTCTTACATACAACGCATCTACAAGTTTCCTCAGCAGGTCGTTTCGACTTATCTGCATTCCTCTGTGAAGTTCAATCACAGTACTCTTCATCGCCGCTGGACCACCCATACCATATATACACGACACCGAAGCCACCACAATAACATCTCGCCTACCAGACAGTAAGGAAGAAACGGCAGAAAGTCTCAGACGGTCTATCTCCTCGTTTATGTTCAAGTCTTTCTCTATGTATGTGTCAGAAGCGGGCATATAAGCCTCCGGCTGGTAGTAGTCGTAGTAAGAGACATAGTATTCCACTGCATTCTCTGGAAAGAATCCTTTCATCTCTTCATAGAGCTGTGCAGCGAGAGTTTTGTTGTGAGAGAGAATGAGAGTTGGGCGATTACAGTTTGCAATCACGTTTGCCATTGTGAACGTCTTTCCCGAGCCAGTTACACCAAGCAGAACCTGATATTTGTCTCCGTTCTCCACACCCTCCGTAAGTTGTCTGATTGCTTCCGGCTGGTCGCCTGTTGGTTTATATTGTGATGTTATGTTGAATACATTCATTTTTTCTGAGATATTTTTTCCTTACAGTTCTTCCATTGACAAGTCTTTTTGCTCTTTCTTTTCTTCAGAAATTGCGTTACCCGATCATTTTCTCCCGATATTCCTTCGGAGTGAACCCTAAAACTTTTTTAAACTGTCTAATGAAATACGATGCGTCGTGAAAGCCAACACGTTCAGCAATGTCGTTGACAGACATTGTGGAACTGAGAAGAAGAGTCTGAGCATGCTGAATCTTTTTTCTGATGACATATTGTAGTGGAGTCTCCCCGATTGTTTTGTTGAAAACCTTTATAAGGTGTGACTTTGTGAAACAAGAGATGTCAGCAAGATCGTCGAGTGTAAGAGCCTTTGAGAGATTACTGTTTACATAATCAATAACCGCCTGTATGCGTTCGTCTTGAACGAGACGCCTCGGGATAGCTTTCTTCATGAAATAGGAGAATAAAATCTCCACAAGTCCGTGGAGTTGCATGCGCTCGAACTCTTTCATCTGCATGAAGGAAGCAGCATACTCATTGTATGCCCTGTGGTTCTCGAATGCCACGGCATCTGCTGTTGGGAAGCTAAACTGTGGATATAGTGTACAGTAGTTTTCAAAGAGCAGTTGTGTGGCAGTGTTGCTGTTCACCTCCATGGGGAAGTCATAGAGTTCAAAGATATCCTGCTCGTTGTGGACAGTCTGAAAGACGAAGAGATAATAGAACTCAAACCCAGGGTCGCAGTCGTAGGAATGCGGGAGGTATGTTGGAATCATGTATATATGCCCAGGGGAGAGCATAAGGTCTCTTTCAGGAAGATGGAACACCGCCCTACCCTCTTTTACATAGAACAGACGTATGAACGGAGACGAGATATCTCTGTTGCTCCATTTATGCACTGTCTTGGCATGTCCGAGATTGAGAACGATAAAATCCATCTTTCCTTAATTATTTGTTTATTCACAAGCTTTATATCCATATTCTTGCGCGCAAGGGTGTGAGAGGGCATTTTTCGGTATCTCCAATGATTTACGTTTAGAGACTGGAGGAGAGAAAAGAATTACTTGCTGAACCTGTTTATCAGTTCATCGGCAGAAGAGTAACCGAGGCTCTTTGCCTGCTGGAGGTTTAGAAGTCCTTCATGTTTCTTCCCTAAAGAACACTGGGCAGCACCGAGCACAGCATAAGCATCGGCACTCTCCGGGTTTATTATCAATGCACGATTTGCTTCAGCAATCGCCTCCTCGTTCATTCTTAGACGGAGGAGGAGAGAAGCCTTCTCACAACGATAGCCTTCGTTATTGCTGTTCTTCTCAATAGCCTTTGAGATATCGTCTAATGCCTGCTGGAACTGTTTTGACTCACGCTCACAGATAAAACGGTTATAATAGAAGTCTGGATGGAGGTTATAGCCCACCATGAGTTTCTCATAGAGGTTGAAATCGTTGATTGCCTTGCGGTAGAGTCCCTCCTGCTGATACATGTTCGCACGAATGGAGACATATTTCGCTGACTGGAACGTTAAAGGTTGTGGACAACAGTTGAGAGCACTGTCCATCAATGCTATGGTCTCCTCAAAAGGTGCACCCGCCTGCTGACGGCACATGGAAGCTGCAACCATCATATCGGGTCCGGCAAGAGAAGTGTTCTGAAGCGAGAGATACACCTTTGCCGCATCTTCCAATCTTCTCATTGCCGCCAACACCTTTGCCTTCTGGTGAAGGAAGAGAGGAGACTCTTTCAGAGCGTATGCCGTTTCCGTTTCGTTCAGAGCCCTTTCGAGCGACCATTCCGGTAGAGAATCCTCCGGCATGTACACGTTCTTATCGAGAATGAGCTGAGAGAGAGCATAGTGTTGGTCTGCCTTATCTTCAGAAATGCTTATTGCCTTCTGCATATCCTGCTCAGCCTTTTTATATTCCCTATTGCTGAGGAATATTCTTGCCCTTGCCTCGTAGCCGTCCACCTTCTGAGGGAACTTCTTTATGAAATAATCAACGAGAGCGTTGTAAGCCTCCCCCTTTCTATTTTGCGATGCCATAATGAGAGTTAGCTGAGCCTCTTTATATTCTGTTGGCAGAACAACAGGTATAGAAGAAGCAGAGAGCGTTATTGCTCCAGCACCTATTGTCTGAGCAGTCATATCACTTGGATAGACAGCCGAGACCGCATTAGCCACCCCCTCTTTGCTGGCAGTGTGCAAGAGCGCAACCACCTCACCATTCTCATTCAACAAAGGCGAGAACAAGACATTCTCAGGTGTCTGAAGGTCAAGAATATAGTATCCATAGCTTTTCTCAGAAGAGATTGCTGTGGTTGTGGAGAAAGGCTCCACTTTTTTCACACTGCTATGGAGCAAACGAGGACTCTTTGCCTTGTAGCCCACCAACCATAGCTGCTCCTTCTCTGCCACGGGAGTCTGTGAAACAGAAGCAGAAGGAGTCTGTCCCTCCACCTTGAATTTGCAGACATCATAGATATCGTTTGCACCTACCAATGCCTCCACATTATACTTCTTTCCGTCGGTGTCTACAACGAAAGCTTTTGCTGCACCCACGAACGGTTTCCACTGTGAGACAGCCGTGCCATCTTGCGATACGAAGACACCGAAAGAGGTTGCAATGGGTGTTCCGTCTGCCCTAAATGTGTTTAAAGAGAATATCGCCTTGGCAGCTTTCTTCACTTGTGGTGACTGTGCAGAAAGGGGTGCACAAAAGGAGCAAAAGCATAAGCATAAAAGAAATTTCAATGGTTTCATAAGTATGTTTTCTTGTTTTTCACTTAACTATTCTTTGAAAGCAATTCACGCGCTTGCTGTCGGGCTGCCTCAGAGATATCACTTCCAGAAAGCATCTGAGCAATCACCTCCACACGCTCTTCCTCGGAAAGGACGTGCATTCCCGTTCGAGTGCCCTCATCTGTTTCCGTCTTCCGAACATAATAGTGAGTGGAGCCCATGGAAGCAATCTGAGGAAGATGGGTGATGGAGATCACCTGCCTGCCACTGTGCCCCATATCGTGCATTATCATCGCCATAGCCTCTGCCACTTTTCCGCTGACACCAGTATCAACCTCATCGAAGATGATTGTGGGAAGAGAGACAGCATTGCTTATCAACGCCTTCAATGAGAGCATAACCCTCGCCACCTCACCTCCAGAGGCTATCTGTGCCACTGGCTGCACAGGAATGCTACTGTTTGCGCTGAAGAGGAACGTAACCTTATCTGTTCCGTTTTTCGATATTCCGCAGTCAGTGACGTCTGTCACGAAGCGAACCTTCTCCATGCCCAGACTCTTCAAACTTTCTTGCATAACACGGTCTATCTCCTTCGCTGCCTTCCTGCGTCTTTCAGAAAGCTTTTCTGCAATGAGTTTCACCTTTTCAAGTGCATCAGCCAAAACCTTCTCCTGCTGTTCTATGTCGGCATCGAAATTGTCTATGTTATGCAGTTCAGAAGCATACTGGTCTCGAAGTGCGATGAGTTCCCTGACGCTGCTGCAGTGGTGTTTCTTCTCTAAGGAGTTTAGAAGGTCGAGACGTTCTGTTACACGTTCCTGCTCACGAGGATCAAAATCAACACGCTCCATACAGTCTTGAATTTCGCCAGCAATATCTTTCATCTCCACCAAAGCAGAATCAAGACGTTCAAAGAGTGCAGAGACATCTGGATAGACTTTTTCTATGCTTGCTAACTCGTGAACGGCAGTCTTTACATTTGCTAACACTCCACGACTTTCAGCATGAAAGATATTGTTGACCTCGTAGAGTGTGGTTTTTATCTCCTCCACATGCTCCATACTTTCAGCAAGAGTTTCTAACTGTTCTTGCTCGTCAGCATCGTTGAGTTCTGAATCTTTTAACTCATTGATCACAAAGCGAATATAATCTTCGCGTTCAATATTCTCTTGAAAAGACTTTTTCATCTCTTTCAGCTTGTTTCCAGCAGAGAGATAGATACGGAATGCAGAATGGTAATTGTCAAGGAGTTGTTGGTTGCCTGCCATGATATCTGTTGTGTTCAACTGAAAATCAGCATCCATGAGCAGCAAATTCTGATGTTGAGAATGAATGTCAACAAGATGCTCACTGAGACTTTTCAAGACAGAGAGAGAGACGGGAGTATCGTTTATGAACGCCCTCGACTTACCAGAGTCAGAGAGCTCCCTGCGCAGTATGCAGTCGTCCTCGTCAAGGTCTATTCCGTTTTCTTCGAAGAATGCCTGCATCCTGCAGCCACGGATATCAAAATGTGCCTCGATGACACATTTCTTCTTCCCTGGCTGAATTGCCTTTGAATCAGCTCTACTTCCAAGCAGTAGAGAGAGTGCTCCGAGTATGATGCTCTTTCCGGCACCCGTCTCACCTGTTATGACAGAAAAGCCACGCTGGAAATCAATCTCCAGCGTGTCTATCAGCGTATAGTTTTTAATCGTAAGATTTGTTATCATATAATTTCTTTTAATCCTTGAGAGGAATAAAGACAACAGTTCTTTCTAATCTTCAAGACAAGCAAGAGGTGTCAAAACAACGTTATCTGCTCTTCCGAAAAGAAGAGAGAGGAGTTAGCGTTCCTTGACCTTCTCCCAAGTGGCATTCTGCGATGCGTTTATAGACATCAGCAGGTCGTAGATTGCCTCTTTTTCCTTTGCAACGCCCTTACCTTTATAAATGCTTGCGAGCTCATCTTTCTTGAAGTCGGTCCATATCTGAGGGAGTGGAGAGAGAGGCTTGTTCTCATGAGCTAACTTCAGAAGCTGTAGGGCTTCGGAAATCATTGTTCTGCCACGGTCTACGTTGTTTGCCATCTCGTCGAGCCCCTTACGATAATAGTCGTATTGCAGTTGTCGGAGCGGTTCCATGCCACCGTCAAGATAGTCGTTGATGATAGCAAAGCGATTGCGGTCGTTGTCGAACGATTTCCAGCCAGGGAAATCGAGGTTCTGCGCATTGTTTACGAGATACATGCATCTCTGCAGCACCTCCGTACCTCCTTTTGGCGAGAACGTATCGAGGTTAATGCCTATGAAGAGGTATGCGTAGTAAGCAATGAGAGCAGTCAGTTGGTTGTCAACATTCTCTTCGTTGAACTCCAGCTGGTCGAACTGCTGATATTTGAACACAAAGTTCTCGTCTGTATTGCTATATGCAGTGGTGGTATAGGCTGCATTGTAGACTGGTCTGTTGCATTGCACAAGAGCAGAGCATTCGAACGTTCCTGCGTCACGGTCGTATTTCGTGACGGTGATGTTCATCGAGCATTGTATTCTCTCGTTTTTAGCAAACTGACAGGTGGTCCATTGCTTTCCGTTCACAAAGTCTTCGAGGTTCCTTTTCAGGTCTTCAAAGACCGAATCGTCGGTGCCTTGTATCTTCGCATGGTTGATATTCACCTTCATCTCCAATTCTTGCGCAGGAACAGGGACGGTGAGGGTGAGCATGACAATAGCAGCAAAGAGACGCTTAAGAAAAGAGAGTATGATTCTTTTTCTAAACATTTTCCTCCTTACCTTTCTCAGCCGTTTGATTTCGCTATCGCTCTGAGGCGTATACGCGTGAGCACCTGCTTTGTGTTCAGAGTGAAGTCGTTTGCAAGAATCCATGAGAAATATCCTGGGTCGCGGCGGTTCACATCCATAACAGGAACATCCTTATATTTTCCAAAGGCGAAGACCTCCTGCCTCTTCGGTGTACCGTCAGCATTCATGAGAGGTGTACCGTCAGGACCCAATACTGGTGCCCAGACCACACGTCCTGCAAAGTCCACGTTTCTGTTGTCTTCATTGCAGAATTCATTTATGGCATCGATATCGTTCGAGAGCTGCCTTTCTTCCTCTTCTTGATTTTCTGGTGCATACATATCAAGCTGTCCCTGCAGTACCTTCCATGTTGCCGCAGTGTCTTGATCAGCAAGATGTGCCTGAAAATCGTCTTCCATTTTCCTGCCGCAATAGAACTTATAGGCTGCCGCAAGGTTTCTTCTCTCCATCTTTCTGAAGATTATGCTGGCATCAATGGTGCGCACCTTACTGAAGTCGAAGTCTATGCCCGCACGCAGGAATTCCTCTGCAAGGAGTGGAATATCAAACTTGTTGGAGTTGTATCCGGCAAAATCACATCCTGCAAACTCTTTGTTAAGCTTCTGTGCAATCTGTGGGAAGGTGGGAGCGTTTTTCACCATCTCGTCTGTGATTCCAGTAAGTTCCTGAACGAGTGGTGGAATAGGCTGTTCTGGATTCACAAAGAGGTTTACTGGCTTTTCTGAGCCATCAAGTTCCACCTTTATGTAAGAGATCTGGATGATCTTGTCTTTTGCAAGGTCAAGACCAGTTGTCTCAAGGTCGAAGACAATAAGTGGTCTTTTAAGAATTGGTTTCATTATATGGTTTTTTTTATAAAAAACGGGCGGATACAAGATATTTGCACCCGCCTCTCTATCGGGGATAAAATGATTTCTTAGAGCGTTAATCGTTCAACAGCATTGGCATCATGAGCATGAGCACCTGACTATTCTCTGCCTGTGGAGAAGGAACAACGATTCCCGCACGTGCGCCATCACTGAGCTGGAAGGTGATATCTTCTGAGTCAAGGTTGTTGAGCACCTCGCTGAGCGTACTGCCCTTAAAACCAATAACGATCTGATTTCCGTCGTATTCGCAAGCCACTTCCTCTTTCGCACTCGTAGAGAAGTCAATATCTTCTGAACTGATTTCCATTTTGCCTGAAAGGATTCGGAAACGCACCAGCTGACTGGAGTCGTTGGCGAAAGGTATCACGCGTCTTAGCGTACCAATAAGGAATCTGCGGTTTACTGTCACGAAATTGTTATTATTGGTAGGAATCACAGAATTGTAAAGAGGGTATCGACCTTCTGTGAGACGACAGATCAGTTCTCCTTCATCGAAGCTGAAAACAGCATTTCTTCCATTAAAGCGCACAGAGACTGTACTATTATCTTTCTTGAGAACATTCTTCAGAAGAGTGGCTGGTTTCTTTGGAAGAACGAATCCCGTTGCCTGCTCGAAGGTGATAGAAGGAACTGTTGTGCGCACAAGCTTATGGCCGTCTGTTGCAGCCAGATAAGCAGCCTCTGGCTTGAGGTCGAAGAAGACACCGTTCATAACAGGGCGCAACTCATCGTTGGCAGTAGCAAAGAGAGCACGAGAGACACCGTTTGCCAGAATTTCTGACTCTATGGTGAATTCCTGCTCGTCGCCCTGCATCTCTATGGCACGAGGATAGTCTTCTGAGCTCAGCGCAACAACATTATAGACACCGTTCAAATAAAGAATACTCATTTGGAGCGTATCGAGGTCAATGTCAAACGTCACTGGCTGTTCTGCCAATTCTTTTATCGCAGAGAGTATGGTTATGCTGTTAATGCAGAAAGAGCCCTCACCATTGCATTCATCAAGCGCAATAGTTGACCTCATCATGTTCTCCGTGTCTGAAGCCGTTACAATCAGATTCCCATAGGTTATCTCGAAAAGGAAACAGTTAAGAATAGGCATGGTATTCTTGCTTGCAATAACCTTTGAAAGGTTACTCAAACAGTTTCCGAGTTGTGTACTTGATACTGTAAATCTCATTTTTCTATATAGTTATTATTTTTGTTTTCGGATTATTGGAAACAGGCATATCACGCATCAAGAGAATGAGTCTTATGACATGAAAATATCCATTCATTTCACTTTCAAGGTACAAATTTAAGCAATATATTTATAAAAAACAAAAAAAGAACGGAAAACTTTCTGTTTTTTTGAACTATTTTAGTAATTTCGCATCTTGAAAAAAAATTACACTGAATTATAAACATATATTTTTACATTATTTATGGATTTACAAGGAAAAATTATTGCTGCCCTCGAACCACGCAGCGGAGTGTCTGCAAGAGGAGAATGGAAGAGTCAGGATTTCGTTATCGAGACCATGGACTCGTTCCCAAGAAAGATGGTCTTCTCTGTTTTCGGAGCCGACAGACTGCAGAGATTCGCCATTCAGGTGGGACAGATGGTGAACGTTTCTTTCGATATCGATGCTCATGAATACAATGGAAGATGGTTCAATAATATTAGAGCGTTTGACGTTAGACCAGTACAACCTGCAATAGCAGCTCCTGGTGTTCCTGGCGCTACCGACCAGATGCCTCCGTTTGCTGAGCCTGCTCCTGCACAGACAATAAAGGCATCAATAACATCATCAGCGGCTCCTGCGGCACAGCCTGCTCCTTTCGACGATCCGTTCACAAATCCTCAGCAGTCTGCAGACTCTGATTCTGACCTTCCGTTCTAACCTGTAGATCGACAGGTAATCATTTCCCCCATCACACAAGTGTAACTACTTGGGGGAAATATTTTTCTACCCCTGCATGGCATATGTTTCTTGCTTCACTGCAATGCATATGTTTTTTACTTCATTGCATGCATATTCTAAGAATTCGGTATTCCAACCAAATAGAGAAAAATGACAGAAACGATTACAAGCATCAAGAATCCGAACATTAAGAACCTTATCCGCCTACAGCAGAAATCCTCCGAGAGAAAGAAGGAACAAATCTTCGTGCTCGAAGGGAAAAGGGAGCTCACTCATTGTATCAATGCCGGATACTCCATCAACTCCGTATTCGTGAAAAGGAAACTTATTGACATTTCAGAACTGCCACTCGGAAGTGCATGCAGGGTCTATGAGGTTTCTGATGAGGTATACTCTAAAATAGCATACCGGGAGGGAACAGAGGGGGTTGTTGCGCTGGTGTCTACCCCAAGTCATTCTCTCGCTTCACTTTCCTTACCTGAGAACCCGCTTGTTGTGGTGCTCGAAGGTGTGGAGAAACCAGGAAACCTCGGTGCTATACTGCGGTCGGCAGATGCTGCTGGTGTTGATGCCGTAATCTTCTGCGACCCTCTCACCGACCTCTACAATCCAAACCTCATCCGCGCTTCCATCGGTGCCGTTTTCACCGTTCCTTGTGCTGTTGCCTCTTCTTCTGAATGCATCAAATTTCTCAAAGACAGGAACATACTTATTCTCACTGCCCAGCTGCAGGATTCGAAACTCTACTACGACACTCCAATGAACTGTCCAACGGCAATCGTTATGGGCACAGAAGCCACGGGACTCACAAACCTTTGGCGTGAAGCGGCTGACGCACATATTCGCATCCCTATGCTCGGTAGGCTCGATTCTCTGAACGTTTCTGTCTCCGCTGCAATACTGATGTTCGAGGCGGTTAGACAAAGACAGAAGTAGAAGAGGCGGTTAGGCGTTTTCCCTGCAAGCGTTGTGAGATTCCACAGCCCCTGCTACACAGTTAGTATCTCGTCGATATTCGTGAGATAGTTCGGACTGCGGTGTTCACACTTCACATGCCATGCCTGACGTGACGTACCCTCTACCGCCAACCGTAGTGTCTTAACCCCATAGCGGTGGTTGATGCCATCGAGCACCCTCATAAGTTCTTTGCGCTCCTTCCGTCTGGTGTTCGTATCGAAGAGGTGTAGTTGCAGTGGAGCCTCGGGAGTTATCTCTGTGAGTATCACCCCCGACTTCTTATACTTTATATTCGGCACATAGATATCAGCGAGACAGTGGAGTGCCGCTTCTGTAATTTCAAGTGTGTCTGACGTAGACACGAGGAACGAATAGGAGGCAGCATTGCTATACTGCGGAAGATCTTCACGAAATCGGTTGCTGGAAATGAATACGGTCACGGTGCCACAAACACTTCCCTGACTGCGAAGCTTGTTTGCGCAACTGCCTGCAAACGAAGCCACTGAAGCTCGCAATGCTGGAAGCTCTGAAACCATATCTCCGAAACTCCTGCTTGTGCAAATGGTTTTATTTATTGCCACCTCAGTAGTGTCTATACATGGGATGCCGTTCAGCTCCAGCCATGTCTGCACACCAGGTTTTGTGAAATGTCCCTTCACCCACGACTCACTTTTTTCCGCAAAAGCCAGCGGACTGCCTATTCCGTAGTAGCACAGTTTCTCTAATGTCTTCCGACCTATCCCCCAGACATCCTCAAGGGAAAAGAGTTCGAGGGCTTTTCGGCGTTTCTCTTCCGTATCTATCGTGCATACACCTTTATATCCGCTGTATTTCTTTGCAAACTTACTGCCTATCTTCGCCAAGGTCTTAGTAGGTGCCACACCCACGCTAACAGGTATGTCTGTACATAGCCTTATTCTTTCCCTCACGTTCCACATTAATTCCGTGAGGTTATAGTTTCTCTCATATCCCTGAAGGTCGCAGAAACTCTCGTCTATTGAGTAGTTCTCTACATGGAGAACAGATTTTCTCAGTATGCTTGTTATCCTGCTACTCATGGCGGCATATAGTTGCATGTTTGTAGAGAAGACATGCACACCGAAATGGTTCACAATTCCCTCCACCTTGAAGATGGGGTCGCCCCTATGCAATCCGCACGCCTTCGCCTCTGGTGTGAGCGCAACGATGCACCCGTCGTTGTTTGAGAGCACAACAACGGGCTTCCCCTCGAGTCCTGGGTGAAACACCTTCTCTACGGAGCAGAAAAAAGAATTGCAGTCTATCAATGCATACATATTTTTAAAAGAAGGATTATATAAAGAATTCTGCACACCAACTTATTTAATGCGGTTTATGAATTACGTATGTCACCGTACCCCAGATGCGGAACGTGTCGTATTCTGTAACCGGAATCTCTGGATATGCGGGATTGGCAGGCACCAGCCACCCCACTCCGTCTCTCATCTCGAAATGCTTTAGCGTGTATTCTCCGTTAAACTCGCAGACAGCCACCTCACTCGCTGTTGGAGTTCGATTGCTCTTGTCAACGATAACGATATCTCCAGAACGGATATCAGCATCTATCATCGAGTCACCCTTCACACGTATGAGGTACGAAGACTCCGGATATGGGCATAGCATCTGCAGGAGTTCTATGCTTTCAGAGCGCTCATCGTTGTCGAGAGGAATGGGGAACCCCGCCACTATCTTTGCGTTAAAGAACGGAATCTCTAACTCTTTCACCACCGTGGCAGGATAAGCCTCTCCAAGCCGCGAGAAGTCGGACTCGACAGTCTCCATACCCTTTTCTATACAGCTTTTTATGAACTCAGTGCGATTCTCTCGACTTTCGAGAAACAACGACATCTTCCCTGAGGCACGAAATGAGAATAGTCGTCCAGGCTCCTCACTCCGCGGTCTACCCGCTCCTTCTCTTACACCTCCATGCTTTTTCTTATTTCTGTCTTCTGCCATACATTATATATATATTACGCATACATGCTTTATTATCTGTCTCACATATTCATTCATATATGATTTCACTATTTTTCTGCAAAGGTAAAAAAATATCTTGAAAACCGTAATACATAATTCAAAATATTACAAAAAAATAACATTTCACCGCCAGAAAATCTTCTCCGCCCCCACTAAGTAGGTGTGCAATATCATCCCTCTACCCACTAATTGTGCATAATAAACATTAAAAAAATAGAGAATGCAGAAATTTACCATTTTTTTTCGTAATATTTTTTGGAAATTAAAACTATATATCGTAACTTTGCAGTGAGAAAAGATAAAACCCAAGAATAATTTCAACATTTCAAATACATAAACAATAAACAATTCTAAAAAATTCAACTATGGCAAACAAGTATTCAGGCACCCAGACAGAAAAGAACCTCGAAGCAGCTTTCGCAGGTGAGTCACAGGCACGCAACAAGTATACCTACTTCGCTTCAAAGGCAAAGAAAGAAGGCTTCGAGCAGATTGCAGCTATCTTCCAGCACACTGCCGACAACGAGAAAGAGCACGCAAAGCTCTGGTTCAAGGAACTTGAAGGAATCGGAAACACTGCAGAGAACCTCGCTGCTGCCGCTGACGGTGAGAACTATGAGTGGACAGATATGTATGAGGGATTTGCAAAGACAGCTGAAGAGGAAGGCTTCACAGAGCTCGCAGCAAAGTTCCGTCTCGTAGCAGCCATCGAGAAGCGCCACGAGGAGCGCTACCGTGCCCTTCTCCACAACGTAGAGGCTCAGGAGGTGTTCAAGAAGAGTGAGGTGAAGGTTTGGGAATGCCGCAACTGCGGACATATCGTAGTAGGCACCGAGGCTCCTGAGCTCTGCCCTACCTGCGCACACCCACAGTCTTATTTCGAGGTTCTTGCAGAGAACTATTAATGGACTTAATTAAGTAGTTAAGATAGGTGTGCAAAATTATTTCTATAATCCTGCCCACCTACCTAACTTGGAATTTTTTTTTATGAAAGAATGGCAGGTGGACAACTGTTCCGTCTACCCTACACGTTTAACACAAAGAAAAGTAATAACAAAACAATGAAAAAGTATGTTTGCGACGTTTGCGGTTGGGAGTATGATCCAGCCGTAGGAGTACCAGAGGCAGGAATACCTGCTGGCACCTCTTTTGAAGACCTCCCAGAGGATTTCGAATGCCCTCTCTGTTCTGTTGGAAAAGATCAGTTCTCTGAAGCAGAATAAACATTTTTACCAGTGGGAAAAGACATATCCCACTTTATAACCCACACGCTCCCTGCCCTGAGCACTTCGCTTTTGGCAGGGAGTTTTTTTTGCAGAGAATTGTTAGGGAGTTTTTCATTTGCAAGGGTGTTGAGTCATACCCCCTGCAGATACTCTGTTCGTTTGTGTTATTCTCGTTGTGTTCACAAACATTACTTTGGGCATTTTTAAAAAAATGAAAGCAAGATACTCTGATGTTATCTTGCTTTCTATCTGTTCCTTAAAAGAGAAATACATTTTCTCTCTGTAAAGTTGATATAATAATAAAAAACGATATAGGAACAGACATATATCTAAGTTTACCGGCAAATCGAAAGGAAGAGGAAATGCATACCATGTTCCTTGCAAAAGGCGATAGACTTTTGTTTATAGACAAACAACCAATAGCACAACAGATTAGTTCTGCGAACCACCAGCAAGGTCGAGGAGCTCGTTTGTGATGGCTTGCTGACGAGACTTGTTGTACTGCAGGTTCAACTGACGAAGGAGGTCATCAGCATTGTCGGTAGCAGTCTGCATGGCTACCATTCGTGCTGCATGCTCACTTGCAATGCTATCCAAAAGGGCTGTGTAAAGCATCAGATGGGCAAGCTTTGGAATGAGCATGGAGAGAACAGTGTTCATGTCTGGCTCAACGATGAAATTATCGTTCAGCGGTTTGCCGTCGAGAGTGCGCACATGGGAGCTCTGCTGTTCTGCATCACGCTTTCTAAGATACTCCTGCGACTCTTTCGTAGCAACAGTAGACTTGAGGTCTCTGAAATGGTCTTTTGTAAGTTCAGACTTTATATCGATAGGCAGGAAAGTCTTTCTTGTGAGAATCTGTGAACCAGCAGACTTGAAATGGTGGTACACAAGCTCCACCTTATCTATTTCTCCGTCAAGGAATTTCTTTCCTAACTCCTTCGCAAGATCAATGCACTGCTGCACATTCGGTTTGTCGGCAAGGTCATTGAAAGACCCACCAACAGGATACCCGAGCTTGACAGCCTTTTCAGCAACCTTTCTTCCGATAGGATAGATAACCACATTCTCCTTGCCCAATGCCTCATACTCAGCCGCCACCATTTGCATCTGCTTGATGATATTGGCATTGAATCCTCCACAGAGACTACTGTTTGAGGAATAAGCCACAATGGCAACACGCTTAACGGGGCGCTCTATAGAGAACACTGTTGAAGCATCAGCCTCAGAAGCGAGGAAGGTCTTCAAGATGTGTTCGAGCATGGTCTCGTAAGGGAGCATGTTCTCTATCATCACCTGTGCATGGTGTAGTTTTGACGAGGCAACCATCTTCATGGCACTCGTAATCTTTCGAGTGCTGTTGACACTGGCTATCCTGGTCTTTATCTCTTTTAGCGACGGCATAGGCTATTAGTTTTTATACTGTCCAGCAATGTCTGCCATGACATTCTCTATGGTGGCAGTGATGGTATCGTCAATCTTTCCGTTTCCAAGTGCTTCAACGATCTCCGGGTAAGCGGAGCGAATCTTGTCGAGGAAAGAATCCTGACACTCTCGCACCTTCTCAACCGGAACATCGTGCATGAGACCCTTTGTGCCACAATAGATAATGGCAACCTGCTCACCTACTGGCATTGGAGAATACTGAGGCTGGATGAGGAGCTGATTGTTCTTACGACCACGGTCGATGGTCATGGCAGTAACGGCATCCATATCACTTGAGAACTTTGAGAATGCCTCAAGCTCACGATACTGAGCCATATCGATTTTCAGTGTACCAGCAACCTTCTTCATACTCTTTATCTGAGCAGAACCACCCACACGACTCACGGAGATACCTACGTTCACAGCAGGACGGAAGCCCTGGTTGAAAAGGTCTGACTCAAGGTATATCTGTCCGTCGGTGATTGAAATCACGTTCGTAGGGATATAAGCAGAAACGTCTCCAGCCTGAGTCTCGATGATTGGTAGAGCGGTGAGAGAACCGCCACCCTTTACCTTTCCTTTCAGACATGCAGGAAGGTCGTTCATCTGCTCTGCCACCTCCTGCTGCTCATTGATCTTCGCAGCGCGCTCGAGGAGACGAGAGTGGAGATAGAATACATCTCCAGGATATGCCTCACGACCAGAAGGGCGGCGAAGGATGAGTGACACCTCACGGTAGGCTACCGCCTGCTTTGAGAGGTCATCGTAGACAACGAGTGCATGCTGTCCGCGGTCACGGAAATACTCACCAATGGCAGCACCTGAAAAAGGAGCGTAATACTGCATAGCAGCAGGGTCGCTGGCAGTTGCTGCTACCACGATGGTGTATGGCATAGCGCCATGCTGCTTGAGGTTCTCTACGAGGGCAGCAACGGTAGATGCTTTCTGACCGATAGCCACATAGATACAGTATACAGGCTTTCCAGCCTCATAGAAGCTTTTCTGGTTGATGATGGTGTCAACGGCAATGGCTGTCTTTCCTGTCTGACGGTCACCAATGATGAGCTCACGCTGTCCGCGACCGATAGGAATCATTGAGTCCACCGACTTGATACCAGTCTGCAGAGGTTCCTTCACCGGCTGACGGTAGATAACACCTGGAGCCTTACGGTCGAGCGGCATTTCAAAGGCGTTGGAGAGGTCTATTTCTCCCTTGCCATCGATTGCCTGTCCGAGTGGGTTTATCACTCGTCCGAGCATATTATCGTTGACACGGATGGAAGCGATGCGCTTTGTGCGCTTCACCACCATTCCCTCCTTGATTCCCTCTGTCGAGCCGAGCAATACGCATCCGACGTTGTCTTCCTCAAGGTTCATCACGATAGCCATCGTGCCATTTTCAAACTCCAGCAACTCGTTTGCTTCAGCATTGCGGAGTCCGTAGATACGAGCAACACCATCGCTGACTTCAAGGACGGTACCTACCTCGTCGAACTGCTGTCCGTTGCTGATGCCCTGCAACTGTTGTAGGAGCATCTCTGACACTTCGCTTGGTTTTATTTTATCTGACATATTAAATTATTCAGTAATATACGTTTGTTTATGAACATCACATCCGTTTCGCATTTCGAGTCCCTAAGTTTTTTTCACGAGAGCGTTGGGAACGTCTGTCCACATTACTTTTTCAACTGTGAGAGAATCTGTCTTAGCTGGTTTTGCACGCTGGCATCGAGTCTGAAGGTGTCGTACTCAAGCACGAAACCTCCAATGATGTCAGGATTCACCTCTGTTTCGAACTCCACAGTTCCTTTTGTCTTACTCTCCACCATCTTGCGCATCTTCTGCTCAGTGTCAGGAGAAACGGCAACAGCGGTTGTAAGTTTGCCGCGGATGATGTTTTTCTGTTTTCTATAAAGAGTGATGAAAGAGTTTGCCATGAACTGAATCATGTTCTCCCTACCCTCTTTCAGTACCAGTTCAATGAACGATACCGCAAGCTGTGAAGGATTATTGCCTAAAGCGACAATGAGCAAGTCACGCTTCTTCTCCTTCTGGAGCATAGGATTGTCTATCGTGAACCGCAGTTGCGGGACATCGATGTAGCTTTTGGCAAGCACAGACATCTCCTGATACACCCTATCCTCTGTTCCGGCAGAAATAGAGGCCTTGAGCAATGCTCGCGCGTATCTTACCGATATTACTCCGATGTCCATAGCGTATTATTTTTTTTCTTCAACAGCAACTTCATCCAACAGCCTATCAATTGTCTCCATCTGCTTGGAAGCAGAGCCGAGCTCTGTTCTGAGAATTTTCTCCGCAACCTTCACAGAGAGTTCAGCCACCTGTGCCTTTATCTCACCGATGGCAGCCTGCTTCTGGCTCTCTATCTCCGCTTTGGCTTCAGCGAGGAGTCTGTTACCCTCTTCACGTGCCTTCTCTTGTGCTTGTGCAACGATGGCATCTCGAGTTTCAGCAGCCTCCTTCAATATCTGTGCCTGCTTCTGTCGAGCGTCTTGCAGCATGCTTTCTCCCTCTTTCTGTATGTTTGCGAGTTTCTCAGATGCGTCGTGTGCTTTCTTTAGGCTTTCGTCGATGTACTTTTTTCTTTCCTCAACCATACCAATGATGGCAGGGAATCCGTACTTTGCGACAACGAAGAAGACCACGAGAAATGCCAGTAGCATCCAGAACAGCAAACCAAGGTCAGGAGTCAATATTGACGGCAAATTTTCCATTGTATAAAGTTATAGTTCGATATTTCATCCCTCCGTAAAGTGTAGCACAATTAGAGAACGGTGGTCGAGTTAGGGGATGAAGGTCCACACATGGTGTCCCTTCTCTCCCCCACGTTTTTTTCGATTATTTCTCTTCAGTGTCTCTTCTGTTACGAAGAAGATATTGAAAATTATTCTTTGTCTTTTCTTGCTACTGTCTGTTATCGAGCAGTCTCATCTCCCAATACTTTTAATTTATTTTTGAAGCATAGGGTTTTAGACGAGTGATTACTTGATAAGGAACGCACAAGCAGCGATTGCGAAGAGTGCACAACCCTCAACGAAAGCAGAAGTAAGGATCATGTTTGTCTGAATCTTACCAGTTGCTTCAGGCTGACGTGCGATAGCATCCATGGCACTTCCACCAATCTTACCAATGCCCAAACCTGCTCCAATAGTTGCAATACCTGCTCCGAGACCGCAGCCCAGCTGTGCCAGACCTTCTGCAGCCAAAAGTGTTGAAATAATCATAATAGTATAATTTTTAAGTTGTTAATAATTTATTCTTTAATATTTTATTTAATTTATTTTTTTAGACTTTTGTGAGAGTTCCGAGATTCAGAGACGGAGCCCCCAGAGAGGGGTGTGCATCATGCGTGATGGTGTTCTGGGTTTGCAAGTCCAATGAACACAGCACTGAGCATTGTGAAGACATACGCCTGCACGTAAGCCACCAACAACTCAAGACAGTTCATGAAGAGAAGCATGATGATGCTGAAGATATTCAGTCCCAAGCCAAAGCCAACCCCCATAGACCATCCAAGGAAGATCACGCAAGAGAAGGAAAGAATCACCGCATGTCCAGCCATCATGTTCGCAAAGAGACGAATCATGAGTGCGAACGGCTTTGTGAACACTCCGAAGAGTTCTATCACGGGCATCACTGGAACCGGATAAGCCTTCAAGAATAGTGGCACCTCTGGCCAGAAGATCTCTTTCCAATATTCTTTGTTTCCAAAGAGGTTAATGGCAAGCATCGTACATACAGCCAGGAAGAGAGTGATGTTTATGTTTCCCGTCACGTTTGCTCCCCCAGGGAATAGAGGGATGAGTCCCACGAGGTTTGTTGTGAGAATGAAGAAGAACACGGTGAGAAGGTAAGGAGCGAACTTTTTGTAGTGCTTCTCGCCAACAGCCGGACGGATGAGGTCGTCGTGAATGCTCATTACGAGCATCTCTATCACTCCGACAAATCCCTTTGGTGCCTCGCTCTTCTCGTCTCTACTCTTATACCATCGTGCACAAGAGAGGAACACGGCAATCATTACGATCACCACAATCCAAATCTGCGTAACGGTTTTCGTGATGCTGAGATCAAGAGGTCGCTCAACGCTTCCGTCTTCCATTTTCTCGTAGATCTTTCCGTGTCTCTCGTGGTTAAGAAAGAACGGCTCAGGAAGGTTATGAGCTGTTCCGCAATACCACTCGCCCGTCTGACTGCTTCTCACGATAACAGGGAGCGGTATGCTGAGATGCTTTCCCTCGTAAGTCGCTATGTGCCATTCGTAAGAGTCAGCCAAGTGCTCAAGAACGATCTCCGGTATGTTCAGTTCCCCACTCTTTTCTTCCCCATGCCCAGCGAAAACGTTTGCTGGCAGGAGAGCCATAAGAAGGAAGAGGATTACCGTGGCAATTTTGTTTTTACACATAAGGATAATTATTTGTTTTAGGCGGAAAGAGAAAATATTCTCTGAACATTGTGTATTTCTACACAGTTCCCACCGTAAGTGTTTCTTTTTGCGGAAAAGAGTTGCTACTTCACCGTTTTTGCGTTTGCCTCCCTTGCAAAGAAGATAGCATGGTGAGCAAGCATCACGAAATAATATATTAGGAACACCACAACGAATGTCGCCATCTTCCCCTCATCAACACAGAAATAGCAGACGAAGAGAGCTGCGAGTGCAAGAAGCATGCGGAATCCAGACACCGAAGAATAGAAAGTGGTGAGGAAGTCAGGCGACTTCAACGACACCATTCTCCATACGAGTATGTCAGCGACCTCCATTATGAGGAAGAAGGCGACACTCACGGCAACTGGCATCATCCAGTCTGTTACCCATCCGATGATGGAAGCGATGTACATCAGCAGTGAGATCACTCCAATGAGTATTACAGTCCCTGAGATGTACTTCACGCATTTGCGGTTTATTTCACTCATATATATTTTTGAAGGTGTAGCAACTTTACAGTTCTACGCAAAGACTAACGTTATTGTTCTGAACCTCCACGAAACCGCCAGAAATCTTCAGTTCCTTTCTACCTTCCACAGTATCGTAAAAAACTGTTCCGGCATCAAGTGATGAAATCAGCGGAGCGTGGTTTTCCAACAGCTGAAATGCTCCAGATGTTCCAGGCACGATGACGCTATCAACGTTTCCCGTAAACACGATTTTCTCTGGAGATACAATTCTCAGTATCAAGCTCATAAGCAAACGGTATGAATTTATCCTTTAGCAGCTTCAAGGAGCTTCTTTCCTTTCTCGATAGCCTGTTCGATAGTGCCCACATTAAGGAAGGCCTGTTCAGGCAGATCGTCGAGTTCACCGTCAAGAATCATGTTGAAGCCCTTGATGGTATCTTCTATTGAAACCATCTCCCCCTTCACACCAGTGAACTGCTCAGCGACTGTGAACGGCTGAGAGAGGAAACGCTGTACTCGACGTGCTCTGTTCACCGTCAACTTATCCTCGTCAGAGAGTTCGTCCATACCAAGGATTGCGATGATATCTTGTAGTTCCTTGTATCTCTGTAGAATTTGCTTTACACGCTGTGCGCAGTCGTAGTGTTCCTTACCAACAATCAGTGGGTCGAGGATACGACTTGTAGAGCCAAGAGGGTCAACGGCAGGATAGATACCGAGCTGTGCGATTTGTCTTGAGAGCTCAGTGGTTGCGTCGAGGTGAGTGAAGGTAGTAGCAGGAGCTGGGTCGGTAAGGTCATCGGCAGGCACATAGACAGCCTGTACAGAAGTGATGGAGCCCGTCTTTGTAGATGTGATTCTCTCCTGCATGGCACCCATTTCAGAAGCCAGTGTAGGCTGGTAGCCAACGGCAGATGGCATACGTCCGAGGAGAGCAGACACCTCAGAGCCAGCCTGGGTGAAACGGAAGATATTGTCAATGAAGAAAAGGATATCACCACCCTGGTCGCGGAACTCCTCTGCCACGGTGAGTCCAGAGAGTGCTACAGAAGCACGTGCTCCTGGTGGTTCGTTCATCTGTCCGTACACAAGTGTTGCCTGTGACTTTTTCAGTTCCTCTGGGTCAACGAGAGAGAGGTCCCATTTTCCTTCCTCCATAGCTTTCTTGAACTTCTCACCATATCGTATCACGCCAGACTCAATCATCTCTCGAATAAGATCGTTACCCTCACGAGTACGCTCACCGACTCCAGCGAAGACAGAGTATCCGTTGTGTCCCTTTGCGATATTGTTGATAAGCTCCATGATAAGCACGGTCTTACCCACTCCGGCACCTCCGAAGAGTCCGATTTTTCCTCCCTTAAGATAAGGTTCGAGGAGGTCGATTACCTTGATACCTGTTGCGAGCATTTCCTTTGATGTGGAGAGTTCCTCAAACTTCGGAGCCTCACGGTGTATAGGATATGCCCCTTCTTGAGAGAAGGTCTTCATGCCGTCGATAGGATTTCCGATCACGTTGAGCATACGTCCTTTGATTTGCTCACCGGCAGGCATCACGATTGGGTTTCCGGTAGGGATTGCCTCCAGTCCCCTTTGCAAGCCATCGGTATTGTCCATAGCGACAGTGCGCACAGTATCCTCACCGATGTGCTGCTGCACCTCGATAACGAGTTCTGAGCCGTCAGGTCTTTTTACTTTCAAGGCATCATGAATTTTCGGCAAGACCTTTTCCGGATCTTGTCCTTCTGTGTCAAAATAGACATCAATAACAGGGCCGATAATCTGGCTTATGCGTCCATTGATTTGTGACATGGTTGTATTATTTAGTTTTTCTTGTTTTGATATTCTTGATAATTGTTGTCGTTAGAATGATGAGGGGTTAACAATTGCAGAAAAGTTATTTCTTTCTTTTCATCACCTGCAAAATTAGTAAAAATTCTTTTCCCACAAAAATTTTTTGAGGAAAATTTCTCAATTAAGGCTCTTTTTCTCTCTATTAGAACAAGAATAAACAAAAAAAAGAGAAAATGTAGCGGTTTTTCCGACATTTTCCCTTATGAGAAGGAGTGCAAAAATCTTCAAATAATCCTTGCACACCTTCTTGTCGTCATTATCGAGCCATGCTCTTTTCGTAGAATACGATGTTCCCTTTTTCTGCATTTTTTATTGAGAAAAAAGTTTTTTTAGATTGTATGCTTTGAAGAGCCGTCGAAGCAGTGTGTGCAGACCTTGCATTTTGGCAGTCCGATAGCCTTTATGATATCCTCGATTTTCGAGAACTTCAGCGTATCAATGTTCAGGCGGCGTGCAATTTCTTCCACCATAGCGTTATATTCAGGAGAGCCAGTAGTGGCATATTGCTTTAGACGTTCCTCGGAGAGAGCCACATCCTCCACATTGTTAGCATCGTCGAGCATGGTCTTAGTGTTTGCCCCACTTTCGAAGTCACGAATAACACGTCGTGCAATAAGTTCCAGTTCGTTTTTTGACGCAGAGAAGTTCACGAATGGGCATCCCCAAATAAGCGGAGGGCATGCAATTCTCATGTGCACCTCCTTTGCTCCAAGATCCTTAAGAATTTTTGTGTTTTCCTTCAGCTGTGTTCCTCTCACGATGGAGTCATCACAGAAGAGGCATCTCTTTCCTTCAAGCATTGCTTTGTTAGGAATTAGCTTCATTTTTGCCACGAGGTTTCTCATAGACTGGTTTGCGGGCATAAAGGAGCGAGGCCAAGTAGGGGTATATTTTGATATGCTACGCTGATAAGGGACCTTATGCCCAGCAGCATATCCCACTGCCATACCTATTCCAGAGTCAGGTATTCCGCATACGCTATCCACCTCTGTAGGGTCTTCCTGCCCCATGCTGAAACCAGTGTCGTAACGCATATCCTCCACGTTCTTTCCCTCATAGACAGAAGTCGGGAAGCCGTAGTATATCCAGAGGAAAGAGCATATCTGCATGTTCTCCTCAGGTTTTCTCAGCTGCTCCATGCCTTCAGAGGTTAGTCTAACAATCTCTCCTGGTCCGACATAATAACTTGTCTCGAAACCAAGGTTAGGGAATGCTGTAGACTCTGAAGTGGCTGCCATAGCCCCCTCTTTCTTTCCAATAACGATAGGTGTTCTGCCCCAGAAGTCACGTGCTGCAATGATTCCGTCTTCTGTGAGAATGAGTATAGAGCATGAACCCTTCACGGTCTTGTAGACATTCTCTATTCCGTCGACGAAATTCTTACCTTTTATTATAAGGAGACCGATGAGCTCAGTAGGATTTATTCTTCCAGAAGAGAATTCAGAAAGAACCATATTCTCACTGAGCAACTTTTTTGCTATCTCGTCGGCATTGTTTACCTTTGCAACAGTAACGAGAGCGAAGCGACCGAGATGAGAGTTCATGAGCAGAGGCTGTGCGTCGGTATCAGAGATCACTCCGATTCCTGCCTCTCCGAGGAACTTCTGCAGTTCGTCTTCGAACTTTGTTCTGAAATACGTGCTCTCAAGATTGTGTATAGAGCGTTTGAATTCTCCTGTTTCCTTAGAGTATGTTGCCATGCCCCCTCGTTTTGTTCCGAGGTGAGACTGATAGTCTACTCCGTAAAATAATTCCTCCACGCAGCGGTGGCGCTGAATCGTACCAAAGAAACCTCCCATAGTGCGGTTTGTGTTTGATTTTTATGTGTTACTTGAAACTGCTTTTTTTATTCAAAAAGCACCCATTATTTTTTTCGGCACAAAATTACTATTTTTTTTTGGAATCAACAAATGCCAAAGGAATTTTATTTGTTTTTTTGAATGATTTTAAATGTTCCCTTGACAATTGTCTATATCTTGCTCTTTTGAGAACTCTCTTTTAAATTATAGAAAAAGTAGGAAATCTCGGAGAAGATCATTATACCATTGACTGTATGTGTTGTCGGCATTTCTCATAGAGAAAGTATTTTCTGAAACACATAAAGAAGAATCGAGAGACTTCTGGAATACTAATATATATCGCTTGGGAGGATTACCAGGAAGAGTCTGTATGCCGTTTTTTTCCTTCAGTGCAAACCCCCTCTCCTTTGCTTTCAGACAGAATTTTTCGAGCACCTCAGGAGGCAGAATTAGTGAGAATGGCCCACCCTCTTCCAGCATTCTGTATGCCCCATCTATAAGAGTTTCAAAAGGCAGTGACGAAGTGTGACGAGCTCGTTGTCTTCCCTGCTCTGGACATTCGAGCGACTTATCAAAAAAGGGCGGATTGCATATGATGGCGTCAAATCGTTCCTGCCTACCCTCTGATATTTCTTTTTCTATGAAGCTTTGGAAAGAGTCGTGTATCAATGTTATCCTTTCACTCCAGGGAGAGGAAGAGAAATTTGTAGAGGCATCGATAACTGCCTTATCGTCAATCTCCACAGCCGTAAATTGTGCTTCTGGAAATCTCTGCGCCATCATGAGTGTAAGTATTCCCGTTCCTGTTCCGATGTCGAGTATGTTCTTTCCACCGTATGCCATAGTTCCTAAGAGGTCACTGTCTGTCCCTACCTTCATCGAGGCATTTGTCTGGTCAATGGTGAACAGCTTTAGTCTGAATAGTTTTTTCTTCATAAGAATGCGTTGCTTGTCTGGTTAAGAAGATATACCTTGCTGACAGGTGAGATGTGATGCTTTGCTTAGACTTTTTCTTAGAAACAAGAATTCTTGGCTTTAAGGAACGAGAGTAAATGTTGTGCAGAAACGCTATTTGTTAATCGTTCAGAAATTTGTTTTTCATGCGATACTCTGCGAGCTCCACATATTTTGTTCCTGGTCTGCCGTAATTGCTATATGGATAAATAGATATTCCACCGCGAGGAGTGAAGAGTCCAATCACCTCAATATACTTTGGATCCATGAGCTTTATGAGGTCTTTCATGATCGTATTCACACAGTCTTCGTGGAAGTCGCCATGGTTTCTAAAGCTAAATAAGTAAAGCTTTAGACTTTTACTCTCAACCATCTTATGGTCAGGAATATAATTAATGCAAATCTCTGCAAAATCTGGTTGACCAGTAATAGGGCAAAGACTGGTGAACTCTGGACAGTTAAAGCGCACCCAGTAGTCGTTTTCTGGATGGCGGTTCTCAAAGCTCTCCAGCACTTCTGGTGCATAATCTTTCTTATAGACGGCGTTTCCTCCGAGTAATGTAAGTTCTTCTTTTCTTTCCATTGATATATTTATTGTAGATGGATAATAGAGGTTAAAAAGAGTCTTTTATTTCTTTGATGCGAGATATTTCTGTAGTCCCCTACTTCTCAGTCGACAAGCAGGACATTCTCCGCAACCATCACCAGAGATGCCGTTGTAGCAGGTGAGTGTTTCATTGCGCACAAGGTCGAGAACTCCGAGTTCATCAGATAGCGCCCACACCTCCGATTTGTCTAACCACATCAAAGGAGTGTGAATAACAAACGGCTCATCTATAGCAAGATTCAGCGTAACGTTCAAGCTTTTAATAAAACCATCGCGACAGTCAGGGTAGCCACTGTAGTCTTCTTGTGAGACACCAGTAACAAGGTCGTGAATACCCAATTCCCTTGCATACACGGCAGCCATTGATAGGAAGAAGAGATTTCTTCCTGGAACGAATGTGTTCGGATAGCTATCTGCTGGTTTTTCCTTATCCATAACAATGGAAGGGTCTGTAAGCGAGTTAGAAGCCAGAAGAGAAATGAACGTTGCGTCCTTAACATGAAACTCAACGTCTGCCTTTCTTGTTATCTCTCTTGCTAATTCCACCTCCTTAGCATGTTTCTGTCCGTAGACGAAGCTAAGCGCAACAACTCTCCGAAAATGTTTCTTTGCCCAGAAAAGACAGGTTGTGGAGTCTTGTCCCCCACTAAAAACAACGAGGCATGATTCTTTTCTCATATTATTACAAATCACTTATTTTCAACACATTGTAAGAGATATCATTGTCATAGACATCTATTCCCTCAAGGTTTTTCACATAGTTAACAACACGGATAGTAATCGGAAGGATTATTATCTCATAAACGGTTTTCAACACCACCTCTACAATCATCATCCAGAGAATATCGGTCATAGAGAAGAGTCCTCCGAGTGCCACCGGGAAGAAGATGAGCGAGTCGAAGCCCTCCCCACCAATTGTTGAGACGATAGCACGTAGAAAGAAATTCCTTCCTTGCGAATGAATCTTCATCTTGCTCATGATGTAAGCATTTACGAAAGATCCCACAAGGAATGCGAGGAAGCTTCCGAGTGCCACTCGTGGCACCAATCCAAAGACATAGTTAAAAGCCTCATCATTATGCCAGTAAGGGGCGGCAGGAATAGCGATGGCAAGGAGTCCGAGTGCTGCTACGAAGAAGTTCATGAAGAACCCCATCCATATTATCAGACGTGCCTTTTTGAATCCCCACACCTCAGCAATGCAGTCATTAATGATGTAAGAGACGGGGAACACGAGTATTCCAGCTGTTGCTGCAAAGGGTCCCAGCTGAATAACCTTTGTCACTAAGAGATTAGATGCTATCAAGCATACACAAAACAAAATGCCCAAAATCATAAAGGGCACAGAAACTGTTTGAACTGTTTTTTTCATTTTTTCCTGTTTTTTACGTGGTGGTCTGGAATACACGATCTGGGGGCACTCATCGCCCTCAGTATCAAAAATTCTATTTTCGACTGCAAAGGTACACATTTTTTTCTTCACACGCAAGAACTTTCGTAAAAAACATCATATTTTTCTTTTTCGATAGAACAAGAGAAGAGTGTTTTTCCGATACAGAGCCTGTCTCTTTTGTGACACTGTCAAGCAAATCACGTTAAATATAATATAAAATAATGTGGAACTGGGCAGATATTGAGAAAAAAGCAGTAATTTTGTGGCTTAAAAAAACAAAGAAAACAAAAAAAGCTCAAGACTATGTTGAAAACATTAATGATTGTTGGAATTGGAAGTTTCTTTGGAGGTGCCATGAGAAACTTCCTCTCACAACAGATAAAGAGTGTCACAGAAAGCGGTTTTCCATTGCCAACGATGGTGGTGAACCTTTTAGGATGCCTACTGATTGGATTGGCATATGGTTTCTTCAATCGTATGGGATTAGGCGGCAGCACATGGTGCCTTCTTCTCACCACTGGGTTCTGTGGCGGTTTCACCACTTTCTCCACATTCTCCAACGAGAGCCTGCATCTCTTACAAACAGGATGCTATCACACTTTCATTGTCTATGTGGCAATAAGTGTCGTGGGAGGAATCGCTCTCACACTGCTTGGCTATGTAGCCATGGGCAGGGGTGTTTAAGACAGGGAGTGTTGTTGAGAACAATAGATGTCGTTGCGGGCATTCGATGCCCGGATTATTGACGGCAGAGCAGATTATGAAACAGGGACAGGGGTGTTCAAGGCAGGGGTATTGAGGTAGGGGTGTTCAAGGCAGGGGTGTTCAAGGCAGGGGTGTTAGAAATTTTCGTTTTTGTCAACAACAACATGTCGCCATCCCTGCTTTCCGAGACCGATGGAAAGACCGATGGAAAGGTTCACCATATGATCGCCAAGTTTGTCTGACACACCGTTTGAGTCAAAACTTTGGAAAGTAGTCATAACACCTAATTCTCCTTTCAGCGTCAGACGGTCGTTTAGCCGATGGCGATAGATAAGTCCGTAGGAAAGAGCAAAGGGATGGTTGTCGCCCTTATGGTTTTTCTCATTGTATGCCATGCGGAAGTCGGAGTTGTGTATAAAGCCGAATCCGAAAAAAGGCACAAACTCGTTCTTTATCGCTCCGGTATACTCCTTCATGCGTAATCGTGAGAGGTTATAGAGAAGGTCAAGGTGCACGTATTCGTATTTGTTCGAGATATTCTCACTGTCAACGAATTTGAATCCTTGTATGGCAAGACGTGAGCCAACAGTTGGCGTATACCATTTTCCTAATTCGAAAGCTGCCATCGGCTTCACTCTGCTGAACATTCCTCCTCCCATAGGTGTTCCCATAAAAGCAGAAGCACCAGCAGAAATGCTTATGAACCAGTTTGTCTTTCCTCCAGGAGAAAGGATCACTGCAGAGGTGTATGCATTTATCTCCTCTTCCTGCTGGTTTTGAAGGGAAAGGCCTTCTGCAGGAGATTCATCACCTGTTGCAGGAAGATCTTCATGCTTCTCCGCCATCACAGCATTTGTGAGAGTCAAAAATATCAATATAGCAAAAATTCTTTTTATCATAGTATCCTTTTCTTTTGTTGAGCATTAAAATTTTCTGCAAAAGTAATATATTTTTTTATATCACGCAAGAAAATTTAACCTTTTTTGAAAGAAAAATATCATGAAGTAACTACTCAGCACCCCCTGCAGCATGAGTTGGTCAATAGGACTCGTTAATAA
>CALZTP010000027.1 GCA_945829115.1 uncultured bacterium
CAATACCACTGTGTATCTTCCCTCTGTGGCATTAGGTATCGTGATTACTGTACCCAGATTACCATGGTCTTTGTTGTTGTTAGTACATCTGTAGGTTGCAACATAACTTGCCGGTTGTTCGGTGGTGTAATTACCTTGAGCGTCAATATAGTAGGTGGTGTTGGTAGCAAGATTTGTTGCAGGGTTTGATGATATGTTGATTGTCGGGCTTTCTCGGGTGATGGTCATATTATTAAAAAATGTTCCTTTACCTTGAACTCTAAACAAGTATATTGTTTGTGCACCATTCAATCCTTCTGGAACCTCATATACCACATTCTTAAAAACATCTGTAGTTGTTGTATATTCTTTTGAGTCAGAAGATGTTTTATTAATAGAGATACCTGTTAAGTTATTTGACGTTTTAGGCATTTCTGCAAATTTAATTTTATCTCCTGTTTGTAAAGGCTTATCTAATTCGATTTTGAAAAAGCATGAACTAGTGCCAAGATAAAACATAGAATTTCTAACCGCTTCATAGGCAGTCTCCTTGTGGTTGTTCTGATAAGTTACAGAACCGCCAACTACTGTTGCAAATTCAGTGCCTTCTATAGTTCCACCATTGAATACGGTTTCAGTTGAAGCTACGTTTGTTGTCATTGAGAATATTACCTCATCCTCCGCAAAGGCGGAGAGAGAAAATCCCGTCATGACAAGGAGCAGGACGGTGTGGAGGATGTGCTTGAAATGACTGTTAGTCTTGATATTCATATCTTTGTTGTTTTTAGATTTCGTGTTTATTGAGGGGCGAGGGAAGGGAGGGGCGATTTCTTCGGGTGTTTTCTGTTACTGTGTTCTTCGACCAGGGAGGGGAAGTGTTCTTCGACCAGATCGAAGAATACCAGGAAGGGCACTGGCTTGGGGGGAAGAGGGCTTCGACCAGAAGGGAACCTGGTTTCAGGAGGGGCTGCAGGCTGAAGAACGCTATTTCTCTTTCCAGAAAGAGTCTTTCTTGCGGCAGAGGGCCTGTGCGATGCAGTTGAGCGTCTTGCACAAAACTGGGTCTATGGTGTTGCCGCTGTATCGGTATGACCACTGCCAGGGCGAGACAAGGAGCATGCGGCCTTCTGCGCAATGCTCGTTGAGGGCAGCAGAGGGGTGATATTTCTCTGGGAACCCCTCAAGGAGGATGCGCACCGTTGGTGCGCCAATGCTCTGTGCTTCATTCATGATGCTCTGCTCACCCTTGGCAATGCGTGCTGAGACGAGCACGGCATTTTCTTTCCTTGCCTTTTCAAGGAGGAGGGCCTTCTGCCTTTCGAAGAGCCAGCTGTCTCGCCTGTGACAGACAACGGGCAGCAGCAAAGGGGCAGAGAGAAGGGCGGCCTCTCCATAGCAGTCGAGATGGATGGTGTTCTTCGACCAGGTCGAAGAATACCGAACGAACAGCAAGGCATCTAAGGCGGTGAGCCGCTCAGGGGTGGCAAGGGTTCCACATTCCCTTTGTAGATAGCCGTGGAGGGCGAGGAGTGAAATGCCTGTGTCTATGCTTTGTCGTATCACCGTTTGTCTGCTTCTGTTGCACATGCGCATAAGCCTCGTCTTTGGGTTGTTGCGAATATAAAAGCGTTTCTCTGCAGCCTTCTCTATGCTCGAGGCATGCTTGTCGTTATAGTTTGCACGGAAAAGGAAACCCACCTTGTTGTGCTGCCCTTGCGTGTGGAGGCTGATGGGCGGAGCACCAATGTCACTGGCAGGGGTGTTGCTGCTTTCTTTCGACCCGGTCGAAAGACACTGGGAAGGGGAAGGGGCACGATATGTTAGGGCGCGCTGATATGCCTTTTCGAGCCAGAGAATCATCTCTTGCTGTGTGTCGGGGGAAGCAGCATGAAAGGTGGCGAGCCATTCACGTGCTGAGCCGACGGCAACCGTTTTCCCCTTTGCAAGCAATAGGCGATAGGCAGCATTGCAATTTCCTTTGAAAGCCTTCTCGAAGTCGCTGAGATGCTTTTCGGAAGAATACCTCACATATAAGATGGCATGAAAATGCTCCGGCATCACCACACACTCGTCGTCATGAACAGTGATTGTTTCACTGTACCGCTCTTTCATTTTCTGCCATATCTGTAATACGGCATACCCCAGTTCCGTCAGTAGCACATGAGGGCCGAGAAGAGGCGAAGGCTGTTCGTCTGGGCTGTAGAAATGCAGGGGGGCAGAAGCCTCGTAGCTGGTAAGGCTGCCAGAAACCTGCCCGAAGAGAGGGGCATCTTCCTCTACGGTGAGGGTGAGCATATAGGTTCTGTGCCCCTCGTGATAGTTGTTGCTACTGTCACGATGGGTGAAAGAGTGATTTTGCTCTTTCCTCCAGCCAACGCCTTCAACAAAATGCGCCTTGGGGCGGCGAGAAGTGTTGGGGGCATCTTTTCCTTTCTGCATGGCTTGCGGGGTTAGGGTTAATGACTTTTGTTTATTTGAGGGCTTCGACCAGAGGGGAAGTGTTCTTCGACCAGAGAGGAGAAGTGTTCTTCGACCAGAGAGGGAAGTGTTCTTCGACCAGAGGGGGGGAAGTGTTCTTCGACCAGAGAGGGGAAGTGTTCTTCGACCAGAGAGGGGAAGTGTTCTTCGACCAGAGAGGGGAAGTGTTCTTCGACCAGGTCGAAGAATACCAGGAGGGACACTGGCTTTGGGGCGGGACACTGGCTTTGGGGCGAGGCACTGGCTTTGGGGCGAGGCTATTTAACCAGGAGCTTTGTTGTGCCGAAGAGGTAGATGCCTGGCTGGAAGCCGCTGTATGTGGCAGTGCCTGGGCAAACGTCAAGTATTCGGTATAGCTGGCCCGTAGATGTGAAGACATGTAGGTTTGTGGCGTATGTGCTCTCCACCTTTATGGCATGTTCACCAATTGCACGCACCTTTAGATAGTCGGCAGATGAGGCTTCACCGCTTTCCCTCCTTTCCTCGTCAACAATCTGCTCTATCTCTGTTGTCTCTGAGATGTAAACAACAGAGTTGGCACGACTCTTTCCTGAAGTCGGAGGGGCGATGAAGGTTCTGAACGGCATTACGGTAGAGTAGGTGGAATTGTCGTCGAAGGCAGAGCCATCACCGTTCATGCCATATATTCCTGCTGCTACCTCTTTCGCAGAGAACGTGCCAGTATGGCTGTAGGTAGAGCTAGACCCAGAGACAGAGACTGTTGTTGCCATAGAGCCAGTGACATGGATTGTTACGTCGGCTGCAGAGTTTACATCCATATTCCTTGTTCCGTATGCGTTGAAGGTCACCATCTGCTGTTGTTCGCTCTTGTTGAGTCGGTTGTTGTAGAACGCACTGGAGAGGTCGAACTCATAGTATCGTTCACCCGGGAACCTTACGATGTAAGGAATCTCTGCGGTCAGCGGACGATAGTCAGAGAAGGTGTGAGGCTGGGTGTAGTAACTGTTCACAGAGGAGTTGTACTCGTAGTCACCATATGTGTCAACGAAGAAGGTGTTTTCGAAGACATAGGAGAGGGAAGTGCCTTCTGTGAAGAGATCAGAGCCTGTTCCTGGCCTCTGGAACTTTGCCTCTGTTGTTGAAGAGGTAGAGGTGTTGATACCAGTGAAGCCACGGAGCCAGTATTCATGATGGAGATTGTCTGTTCCATAGAAATGCGTTATCTCCCCATTGAGAGATGCCGTCACCTTACTTGCTGTGAATGGCAGACAGATGCCCTCCCAAGCTCCAGTGGTTGCATTTGCATAGTAGATAGGCTTTCTCACATACCAAGCCCTGTTCTTCACAGAGAAGGAGATTGGTACGCAGAAGTCATTGTTTCTGCACTCGTTTCCATTTCCGTCCTTTCCCTCTGGAGTACGCTCTACGAGATGCAGATATTCTGTTTCTGCGGAAGAGACACCATTGATGGTGATGTGATGACATCTTATCTGCGCCTCGTTTGTAGACTCATCGTACTTATAGTTCTGTACAGCATCATGAACATCAGATGTAGAGTTCTCGTTGTTAGGAGTTGTGTAGACGAGGAGGTTTCTCGTTACATCCTGCTTTGTAATGATGTTCTTGAAGACAGAAGCATTGTCTGAGATAGGAGCATACCAGATGCCGTTGCTCATTTTAAGGGCAGATGACATGTCGTTCTGACAAGTAAAGTCGACAGCTGTTGTTGTAGGGATATGAACGTATGTACTCATATACCTATTACCACTGCTGAACGCATTATAATGGAATGTGCTGAGAGACGTATCGCCATAGTAGCCAGCAGTGCGATACACGCGGTTCATCATCTCTGAGGTCATTCTCGACTCTATTGCAGAAGGATAGCTCTCAGGGATGCTCTGAATGCTCTGACCCCAGAAGAGGAAGTCGTTCATGACGTTAGTGTTCGCCGCCTCTGCTGAATGCTTCTCACTATTGAAGAGAGGCTTGTAAGTTCCAGAGAACGACTCAGGGACAATCTCTCCCTCCTTTTTTCCAGCCGAAATCTCTTCTGCTGTTGCTGTATGCTCAGCCACATATCCCTCGGCACGAGCCTGATCGATGGTGTGACGTTTGTCATGGCGCGTCTCATAGTTGCCGTAGTTAGGATATGCGGCAGAGCTTTGACCAGTACGCAGCCAGGTTATACCTGTTGCCTTTCCTGTGATGTCATCCTTTCGGTTGGCATACTGGTAGTCACCGTTTGCATAGTAGTTATAGACATACTCCAGGGCTTCGAGATCAACCTTAGACGAATTGCCATAGCGAGCACGGAGATAGTACTCGTTAAGGTCGTATGCCACCTTTCCGTAACGGAAGTCGTCACGGGAATAGGTATAATCTGCTGTGCCGTCCATACGATAGACCACGGGGTTGGCACCTGTTGTTGGCTCATACTCGAAGCAGCAATGGAGCTTACCAGAACCGCCTGCAGCGAAAGCCCCGCTTGCGAGACCCAGGTTATAGATATCTCCCTTGTTCTCAGATATCAACGCCTTTCCTGCTGACAAGTTTGAAATCACATGACCATTGCCGTGGATGATACCCTTGAAAGTAGAGGCAGGAACGTAGTCATCAGGGAGTGTGATATTGTTTTGGAATATAAACTGAGCATACTCGCCATAGCGAGGCACTGCTTTCTTAACACCACTGATCTTGACATATTCAACTCCATTCTCTACAAGCCCCGTTGCTACACCGTTAACCATTCCAGTGCCGATAGTGTCCACGAACTGTGTGAACGCCCTGATGTCCTTCTGGTCAGAGATATAGATGCGAGGAGCAGCAAAATTATCTTCAGTATCCTTTGTGCGAGCCAGAGCCTCTGCAAGATGTAGATTGACGTCCGCGGTATGAGGGTCCATCTGATGGAAGTTATGCACCACGAGTCTGTCATTGTCAGACATAGGAACAGAGAAGATCTCCGAGAGGCCGTTCATGCTCACTCCGAGCTGCACCTTATAACCGTTCATATAGTAGTAGGCAGGTACTTCGAGATAGTCTTCTGTCTTGTTGTAGTAACAGCCGCTGAAGACACCCTTACCCTTTTCGTCTCCCACTTTATAAACATCGTATTGTTCTGTAGAGCCATCCACAATCCAGTTGCTATTGTCATCGAAATCCTTACCTATACGCCAGTAGTATGCCGTAGCAGAGAAGGATTCGTCAGCATCTATAGAAATCTCACTTTTCTTCAGACGAATCATCTCCCCAGGCAGAGCACAGTTCTCCACTGTTATCTTACCTCCCAAATCCGGTCCCTGCACGTAGTCGATGACAAGGTCGATGGTGTAGGTGTTGTAACGGTCGAGATAGGCGAAAGCGGTATCGTCATTTTTAATTGTGCCCGTAGTGGCTTGGGTGTAAGTCGAACCGCTGAGTGTATAGAAACTGCTGGAGCTTATTTCCTGATAGAAATTCGTATCACCACATCGGTAGTAATACTTTGTCGTACCAGCAACATCAATGTCCACATTGTCAACCACCTTCGTGTAGGTATTATCATTGTTCTTGGTGTAAATCTTTCCCTTCAAAGCCATATAATACTTCATAGTCACCGTTTTATTGTCTTTTGTCACCAGGACTGGAGAAGTAAGGAGGATTGTAGCCTTGAACTGCTCTGAGAGATGAGCCTTATAATAAGCTGAAGACGAGTTGTCAACGTAATCCTTAAGGAGGAAAGAAATCTTTGCGAAGCCCGTAAGGTCATCAGGAAGGTGAACACTCTCGTTCTTCTCTGTTGTGCTCGGATCATCTTTTATGTTATCAACAAACGTGTTATCGTGCATATGCAACTGTGCACGGAAACCCTTTGAGTCATCGTACTTATTGGCTGCGGAAGCTCCGATAAAGAGTTTGTATTTATCCGTATTAGCAGCATTCGTCAGGTCGAAATTAACGGTGTTAGCACTGTATATCTTCCATTCCTGGATGGTTATCTCAGCTCCTGCGCTCAGTCCGGAAAGCACGGTAATCTCGTTGTTGAGACTATCGAATGACTTGTTTGTTGACTTGGACGTGTAACCCGTTATATGCGCATTATAATAATAGTTAAAGCCAGTGACATACCAATAATGGATATCCTTGCCTACCGCTGTGTGACCTGTATTCCAGGGGTTTGGGAAGCAGTCGTCCACAATATACCTTCTCTCCGTCTCCTTATAAGGGAACACGAAGTTTCCAGTAGTCTCAAGGAAGTCTTCTGTTTTGCCATCCCCACGCTTATGCACATTGTCGGCATATACATAACCGCCACCTTCATCTTGACGAACATCGATGAGGTTCATCTCTACGACACCGTAGATAGGACCATAGTAAGTCTTGTCGATGATGTCACCGTTAACCTTCTTCAGTGCCTGAACATTCTGAATCTTCAACGCATATCCCGATGCGATGCCAATCATGTTCTTTGCCGTACCGTTGTTACGCTTCTGGAACTCCTCCTCATTATCCTTTTTGCTTGAATCACCCTTATAGAAACCATCAATAACCTGTTGCTTGAACTCACGGTACGTTGTGTTCTCGTCGACAAGAGCGCCGTCTTTTCCGTACATGTTTGAATCAAACGACACATTGGAGTTTACCGCCCCCACATAGTGGATGTTGTTGGCAAGACCCATATAGTTTCTTGCACGTTTGGTGTTTGTGCCTGTGTAGAGCTTGTCCCCATTCAAAGCGATATTGCTTGCGTGCATCTGAATCTCCCCGACACGTGAGATAGAGTACGGAGTCTTGTCGGTAGCGTTGGTTGCATAGTCACGGGCACCGAGCAACGTAAAGCAGTTGTCGGTGAGACGGATGATGTCCAGACGCTGGAAAGTATTGATGATTTTCGGAGAAGCAATCGTGTGGCTTGCGAAGCCATAGCCAGTAAGGTCAGCAGAACGGAATCCCTCCACGTATGAAAGGTGTCCGTCACCAAAGATACCGCCTTCGTTGTCGTATTCATATACCGTCAGGTCTGCTCCACACTCAGCAGGCTTGTTCTCACTTGATAGCTTTCCATTGGAAGCGAAATAGAGTCCCGACATGTAGATGTACTTATAGTTTCCGTTGGTATCCTTATAGTAATAACCATGAAGGTCAGCACCATCAGCAATACTCGTGGCTTCCTTCATCTCCTGATGCGAGATGGTGATATGGTCACGATCTGGATTACCTACTGCCGTAGGGCTATCCCCCACGAGAATGGTGGTGTTTCCTCCGAATCCTGCTGTTGTTCCATTAGGCAGTGCTGCGAGTTCCGCCTTATGCTCATCATTTGTTGTGAAGGCATTGTCGAGGTTGTAAGTCTCCGTGAACTTCAGCACGGTTGTATTGTTTGCCGTCACGGAAGAACCCTGTGCAAGGGAATAGCCACCACCATATAGTGCCTCCCCAATCTTAATGTTGATATTGTCCCATCCGACAGAAGGCGTTTCAGCAGGTACTTCTGTGAAGTAATCGTCCTTATTACTACTCGTTATATCTACCCTCGTGCCATTGTCTATCGCCACAATATCGTCATAGACAGCCTGTGAGACTATGTCTCCGGTTACGAGATATACCGACTGTTTGATGGTCTCCGCAGCCACTGTTGTGTTTGCATAGTCACCCGTTTTAGGAGCTGTGTAGTTATCGATATCCTTGTTCGCTTGGTCAACACGGTTGAGGATATACTTTCCCGTCTTTCCGAATTTCACGGTATAGTATGTCGGGTATCCCACCTTCACTTGTGCAGAGCCCCACACATATCCTGAATATGAGCCACCAGTCACCGACTTGAAGATATGTCCGTTGAATACCTCCACGTTTGTGACACCTATTACGTTACCCTGCTGACCGCCACCATAAATAAAGTTGGCAGAAGTACCAGTTGCACCGAATGTTGTTAGAGAAGCATTAGGAGCATTGCATGTAATTCCTTTCGCCACTATCACGTTAGGGTTACCGTACACGTAACTATCCATACCGTAACCAGCACCATAGACATTCAATGCTGCATACTTAGGATTTGTTGAGAGAAGTTCATTTGACTTCTCCAGTTTAGCCTTATCCTTTCCTTGGAGCATATCGCTTTGGAGGTCGATGGTGATGTCACCACGTATGGTACCCGTTTCGAAGCATCCACCATAAACGTTTCCTCCGATATACGCACCGTTTTCCACTTTCGGCTCGAATTTGTTCTTTATTACAAGCTTAATGAACGGATAGGCTGACTTAGCAAGGCCGAGGAGGTAGCCACCTTCATGGTAAACCTTATCCTCACCACTCTTCCATTCGTAGTTAGCATTGTTACATCCGCCTACAATCTTGTCGGTGATGGTAAGTCCTTCTGGGAAGGTATATTCAAAGACGTTGCCAACTTTGTCACCTGTCGTCTGTGGATATATATTCATGTTACCACGGTTTCCACCGCAGCAGAATGTGCCGATGGTACAGTTGGTAAGATTTGTTCCTTCCTCAGTATCATTCCACAACAACTTACCCTGTATATCCATCTCTACTGGTTGGAAATAGAGGTCGAGGAGGTGAGGATACACACTTGGGCGGTCTTCGTTCTTTGTAGGGAGATACAGCGTACTGATACCCTTGTTTGAAGGGTCGTTGAGCCAGTCAATCTTATCAGAGAAATTGAGGTCTCCCCTTACTCCTAAGATGTCGCCGTTCAGTTTTCTGAAGTTCGTCATGAATGCATTGTCTTCAGAAGCAGTGAAGAGTTCGTCACCGTTACACCCCATGAACACACGACCGATTTGAACATGGCTGCCGATATTCATTTCTATGCTTCCGACATTTGGTTCTGTGGAACCAGTATTTTTATACACCTTCAGCACCGTAGCAGAGTTACCACCTCCATACACATCGCCCTTGATGACAGTACGGTCATCGGCAGAGTTTCCCTTGATGTTTATGGACACCTTATTGGTGAGAGGGCGCCAAGAGTTGATGTTCACAATCTTTGCTGCATCGCTGGCAGACTTATACGACGGCATACTCTCACGCATAGGGACTGTGTAAACGAGGTCGAACTCCTCCGACTCTGGGTCGTCAGGGTTAAGTCGATAGTGTTCGTTCACTGTTACCTTTGTATTTCCCTTACGGTCAAGAGCATAGAGGTAGTTACCGTTTCCCGCTCCATACACGTTTCCGTCAATCTGTCCGCCAAGGATGTTGATCTTTGTTCCCGAGCCGTTGTTGTCGGCGAAGAAGCCATCTTTGTCGAGCTTTATGTTCACATAGCCAGACACATCGTTGCCGCCATAGACACTGCCATGCACATAGAGTTCCTTGTTGGTTGTGGCATTGCTGGTGCCGATGGTTACGTTGGTGCTCTTCTCTACGTCACCCATGAGACCGCCACCGAAGATGTCCTGACAGTCAATGACGGTGATGTCCACGTTCGTGTTCTTTACGGAGTTGTAGAAGCCGCCACCAAAGACACGACGACAGAAGAGACCGTTAGAAGTGACATGAGTATCGCCCGTCACCTTTCCAGAGTAACCGCCACCCACGAGGTCCATCACAGAGTATTCGCTCACAAAGTGCATATGCTCCTCTCCCTTCACGAGAGTGATATTCTCTGGATTGTCAGTATATCCCGTCATATTGGCATTAACATACGTGTTATTGAGTATGTTCGTGTTCTCGCCATATCCACCTCCGAATACAGCGAAGTGTGGAGAGCCCACCTTATTATATATCTCCTTCCATTCCTCTGAAGCGAAGAAGTTATAGTCTTCTGCGCTCGTCACATCACCTGGGCGCACACCAGTGGTCTTCTTTAAGAGACCCTTGGTAAGCGTGATGAAGGTATTTCCCTTTACTTCACAAGCCAGGTTTCCACCTCCGTAGATGTTATGGTTTATTTTGAATTTTCTTGCTTCTGGGTCGTACTGAGGAGAATACATTCTGTTTTTGTATTCTACGGCAGGTACCCAGTTTCGTGTTTCAGGAATCCAGTAGGAGGTAAGGATTGAGTTACCACCGTTTATGAGGATGTTCGTGTTTCCAGTGACATCAGCAGAGGTGATGTCCATAACCTCTGGAGCCTTTGCAGAGGCACTTATATCGCCCCAACCGCCACCGAAGACATTATATCCGATGTTTCCATCGTTTATTGCTACTACCGTGTTGCCATATACTGTACCATTCTGGCATCCGCCATAGATACGGTTCCAAAGGTATGCAGATGGTGATGGAGCTGTTCCCGTTGCAGTAGAACGACTGCCATTCTCTGCTGCCGCAGCCTTCACAGAAGATGAAGAAGTGCCTTTGAAGTATGTATCAGCAGAAGGGTTGATGGTTTCCCCGTAGTTTGTCTCTGTACCGTTACGATACGGATAACTTGCATGCTGCGTGTCGGATGCGATATATGCATTGCCGTATATAGCACCCAACTTGGTATAGTCTTTACATTCAGAGGCAATACGTCCCTTGCCGCCGGCAAACACCTGCGACATGATGACACCGCCACGGATATCTACGAGTGAGGTGTATGTCTGTGACTTGTAGTCAGTGGTAATCTTCTCGGCTTTTGCCTCTTTAGTACCCACATTTGCCACGTCGCCACCGCCATAGACACTTCCGAATATGGAAGTGCGCTCGATGATATGCTGGTCAGAGTAGTTGATGTCCTCACCGTAGATATGCACCTTTGTGTCTTTTGTCACACGCGCCATATCAGGGAAGTCGAAGAATGTGCCGTCATCCTGCTTAACAGACTCCACACCGGCACCACCACCATATACATTGTTTGATATTGTTCCCGACTTTATGAATACCTTTGAAGAGCCACCCACCTTTCCGAAGTCGTAAGCACCAGATTCAGTACTGTAAGAGCCGGAAGCGAGGTATGGCTTTGAGCCAAGTCCGCCACCGAATACGTTTCGGCATGCCAACTGGCAGTCTGTTTCCACATATGTATCTCCTGTTACATATCCAGAGAATCCACCACCATGAATGTTCATGAATGTGAAGTTTGGGATGCCGGCTGAGAACGCCAAACGACTGGCACGGTAGCGTAGGTAAGTGTTTGGGTCGGTGCCAGAGCCATCGATACTTCCATAGTGTAGTTTCTTCTCCGTCTCTGTGACATTATTCTTATAATAGTCGTAGAGGTCCTGCTCGAAGGCTGCATACACATCAAGGTCTGCCAACTGGTTGAGGTACTGGAATTTATTCCCGTTTACCTTGAGTATGTCCTTTCCGTCTTTGCTGAGGTAAGAGCCAGGTTGAGCAAGCACCTTTGTGTTTCCTACCTTTGTGTTTGCTCCATAGCCAGCACCAAACACCGAGAACTGTGGACTTGAAGCATTGTATATGCTCAGATACCAGCATATGCCCTGAATTGTTGTGCAGTCGAGTAGGCTGATAAATTCGCCCTCGTTGTCTGGAATATCGGTGATAGGAGAGTGGTTGAGTTCCACGATAGCCTCACCGGTATTCGCAGTAAGAGTTCCTTCAACATTATAAGACCCCACATAACATGCACGGTTTCCTCCACCGAAGATGTTATGGTTTTTCTTGAACGTGCGTGAGGAGAAGTCAAAGAATTCCTTTGTGCTCTCGTCGTTCTGAATGCGTGAGAGAATTGCCTGTGCCTTCTCCATAGCCTGTGCCTCCTCATCTTCTGTTTCAAAGGCACTGTGTGTACCGCTGAGAGCCATGGTGATGTCGCGGAATTCGTTGAAGTCCTTCAGCACCTTGTTGTTACCGTCATCGGCAGCCGTCCATGTGGTGATGTTTCCGTTTACGTCAGCCTTTCGGTTCCATATCCAGGAGCCACCGTCTATCTGCACCTTTGTGTTTCCGAGGATATTGGCATAAGTACCCTTATTTTCAGTGTCCTTCTTTCCGAGCACTTGCAGTAGTGTCGATTGCGCTGTTGACTGCCCCAAGCTCTCGTTGGTCTCGTCGTCGGTGATAGACACATCGCCATAACCACCTCCAAAGATGTTCAGGCCGAGCATACCGCCCTCTACATGCACGAGAGTATTTCCGTTCACCGTTCCGTATGAGCAGCCGCCATAGATACGGTTCCAGACATATGGGATGTTGTTGCCCTGGTTGTCGAAGGCATATCCACTGTTTGTGTTTGCTATATGTAATAAGGTGTTTCCATCGACACGCCCCACGTTTTCATAGTCAGCCACCTCAGCCTTCTTGACACCCTTTCCTCCGGCAAAGACCTCTCCGAAGATGTCTCCACCAATGATGTTTACAAAGGTCTTGTAGTTGCCTGGTTCATATCTTTCAAATGCTCCTGTTGTCTGGTTGAGGGTTGACACGCTGCGAGGCTTTGAGGTGAAATTAGCAGTATAGCCATCAGCACTTACGTTGGCAATGTCACCACCTCCGAACACCTTGCCATATACTTTTGCGTCGTCGCTCACCTCCACCATTGTGGTGCCCTTCACGCGAGCAATTTTGGTATAGGCAGAGGCACTTGAAGAAGAAGGTTTCACACCGGCGCCTCCGCCGAACACATCGCCATATATCTTGGCACCCTTGACATACACCTCCGTGTTTCCTCCCACCTCGCCGGTGGTGTTGTCACTGGTTGAGGCAGGGTCGCCGAAGCCGCCTCCATAGACACGGTGTATGAACGTCATGCCATCAACAGTGACATTGGTGTTTCCATAAACAGTACCTGCATATCCTCCACCCAGGACACCGAGCACAGTGAAGTTCGGAATACCCTTTGAGTTATCGAATACGTTTGATGTTCCTCCAGAGCTTGATGCCTCTCCAGCCCTTGTTGCGAGTGAAGGGTTCACAGGCTTTGTAAGCTGTTCGATATCATCGTCGTCTGTTATCTCAGCATCGTAGATGCCATAGTCTCCCTCCACGTTCACCGTGACCTTCGTGTTTCCCACCTTCGTGTTCTTTCCGTAGCCACCTCCGAAGACATAGAAGTGAGGGTTGGCGTTGTCGGTATAGGAAGCCTTCCACTCCTGAGTTTTCAGGAGAGCGAAAGGAGTCATACCCTTCAGCACCTCCACGGTGGCAGTGCCAGTGCCGTCATTGAGGGTGGTCTCACCGTTCTCTGCTGTGGTATATGTTCCCACCACGCAGGCATTCTTTCCACCTCCGAAGATGTTGTGTGGGTTGATGAACTTGCCGCCAGCATAGAAGGCAGATTTGCTGTCGTTCCATGTCGTGAAAGTGCTGCCATTCCACTTCTTATCCCAGATAACGTTTATGGAGAAGTTGTCCTGCAGCTTACCGTTCTCGCCTTCCTCCTGACCGCCCTGGTCCTGGGCGAGAGATACGAAGGTGTTCCCGAGAATGTCGGCAGAGTTCTGTACGGTGCCACGAAGTGCTGTTACAGAGTAATTATCCGGGTACAGTAATCCCTTTCCGCCACCGAAGATTTCTCCTGCGAACTGTCCTGCATAGAGATTCACTTTTGCATCACCATCTACAATGGCAAGACTTCCTCCTCCGAAGATATCGCCCCAAATCTGAGGTGACTGTGTCTTGCTGCCGTAGAAGAAGACGTTTGTGTTTCCTGTCACCTTGCCCACGAGTTCAGGGCTCTGGGTGTTGTTGACCTTCTTGTCATATGATACACTTTCTGGACGATACTCTCTTCCGTTTCCTCCGGCAAAGACAGAGCCACGGATGTCGGCATTGTTGCTGATGCTCAGCATGGTGGCATCGTTGGTGCCATTATTTATTCGTGCCATATCGCCACCACCATAGATATTTCCATAGAATGTACCGCCGCTGATGTTCACACGCGACTGACCAGTGATGAGTGCCATGTTGGAGAGGGTGTGGATTTGTTGAGTATCTTTTAGTTTTGCGTCAGCAACACCATAACCGCCACCGAACACATGGCAATGGAATGTACCGCCATTGATGTTCATCTCCACGTTTCCGAAGACCTTGCCGAGGTCGGTGTAGTCCTTGGCGGTTGGTTCAGTATAACTGCCATTAGTTTCACCTTTAGCACCGTAAGAGCTTGTAGCGTAATAATAATCTGTGCCACGACCTCCGGCAAAGACACCATTCGTGCAATAAAACTCACCACCATTGATGGTCAGCGAAGCTACCGTCTGCCCTGGCTTTCCATAGATATTTCCACCGTTGACGTTTGGAATGGCACCATTATGGGTCCACAGACCTTGTGCCATATAGCCGCTGCCTCCGCCATATACGCCGTCAATCTTTTCTGATGCAGAACCGAAGACACCATTATTGATGACGATTTCCGTATGAGTCTGTCGGGGGTCAACCTCGGTGGTGGTATGCGTGTCACTGTTGTAGCATTGGTATTTTACGAGGTTGTTCTTGGCTGTGTTGTATACCCCATATAGCATCACTTTCCCGTCTGTACTCCAATAAGGTATTCTGTCATCCGACGTTGGGTTTGTGTCATTGCCAATGCCGTTCATACCACCAGCACCTGCCCCGCAGATACCACAGAACAGTTTGGCCTTATCCCCATTGTTTTCTGGCAGAATCTTGAATGTACCTCCATTGATGACCACCTTGCCATAGCCATAGAAAGGGTTGTTGACAACGACGTTGTCTTCGAAACCACGACCACAGCTGCCGCCATAGAGTTCCGTCACGATGACCCTACCGTTGACGTCTTCCGACGTGTTGCTCTCGCTGCTGGCGGGGTCGAGCAAGATGTGGGAACGTCCCATGAATGAATTATAGGGGGCATTATACGTCTTACCCTCATAGGTAAACGAAAAGTCTCTCTTCGCTCCGAGCGTTCCGTTAACCACACGTCCCACATAACCACTCCTTACGATTATATCTACATCGGCATACATCGCACCCTCATGATTTCCTGCCAGGATGACTCCGACATCGTAATTTGCTCCCTGAGTATTATGGCTGTCGTTGTAAGCCCTGTCAATATCTACCGTCAAGGTACACTTGATAGGCATGTTGGGAGTGCCCATCACCCCATTCAGATCATTCTTAAACTGTCGTCCTCCTACACAGATGGTAGAATAGTGTCCCGACTTGAACGTCATGCTGAAACCTTCCCTGCCGTGAGGCATGGCATCCTCCATGGCCTTGATATTTTCCTTTGTGTTAAGGGGGATGAAACGGGCATCGTTGCACAACCCGCCGAACACCTGGAAAGAGGTCACCGTCGCACCGTCTATACCGCCATAACCCGGGGTTTTGGAACAATCCTTCATCTCTATGCCCTTGCCGATCTCCAGGTTGTTGTATTGGCAGTAGAGGATGGCATAGCCGTTATTCTTGTCTGTTCCCGCATAACTGAACTTTAGGTTCTCAAATCGGGTGTCTCCCCAGATGGGCAAACCCGAATTGTTACCCAGCAGTTCTATTTCGGCATCATACGTCACGCTATCCCATATTCCGGTGATGGTGGTATTACGTTTGAACAAGGGTGAACTTTGGGCTGTTTTCCATTTGTTAGAATCGAAAACGGCATCTTGGAGACCACCGATGCAAAAGCCGTCCGTGGTATGGTGCGTCAGCGTATGCCCACTCTTACTCATCAGCACGATGACATTCTCGTCCCATGAGGCATTGGCAGCCAATTTTGAGTACGCACCCCTCCATGTAAGCATAGGATGGGCTGAATCGTAACCCCAGTTGGAACTACTTATCCTAACGTCCTCGGTAGTCGCATCGGAATGGCTTGGATGCAGATATACCACTGTCTTGGAAACAAAGAGGTCACGCTCTACGATGACCCATTCCCCATCATTCACTTTCAAGTGACAGCTCAGCTTGTCCGATTTCGTCAAGGCGGTTGTGGGCTTGTAGGAAGTCTCCGTACTCACGACTGTTCCGTTCAACTTCCACTGGCACGTCACATTAAGGAGCTTGAGGATATCTTCTCCATTATCTGTATCCTTGACGTTCGTTGCAATCTGTATGGAGTAAGTGGAAGGCGTTGTCGTTTTGTCCTCATTCAGCACCGCTGTGACACGAATGGCTTCTACATATTCGTTGCGTGAACGGCTGCTGCCATCAACAAGTTCTGCATAGACGTACTGGTCATATTCCTTGCGGGGAATGGTGAAGGTATGTAACTTAATATCCTCTTTATTTTCATTCGTTTGCTTTACCCAGTTGATTTGGTCGGTAGAGAGATACCAATAGTACAGTTCCGTGCCGTCCTTGCCAGGGGTAGTGGCAGTGGCCACATCGGTAGCACCACGGTTGATAGTGATGGAGGTATTTCCGAAACTGAATCCCGTGCTGCTTGAATATGTCCACGTCTCTTTTGGGTCGAAGGCGTTGTCAACGGAGAACTTGTTGTTGGCTGTAACGAACTCCTCAGCGAAGTCGGCGAGTGCCTTCTGAGTGCCGAAGGTGGATATTGTACCTGTACCGGAGACGGGATTCACATAATACCATGTGTTTCTATTGTCAGTAGTAGGATTGTTGGTACTTGCCACCACGGCACCCCATTTGTTGCTTGGCTGGTTGTTGGTCACAATGGCCGGACCATGGATATAGATGTTTGCAGCATAGATGTTCAGAGCGTTTCCTTGAGTACCGTTGTTGATACGACCGATACCTCCGGCAATATTCACGTTACCGGAGTTTATGGTGGTATTCTTGAACATATTGATAGCAACATCTGAAGATATATTGAAGACTCTGGAAACACCTCCATCCTCATTATGCGTTTCAATATTACCCATTATACCTCCAACTCGGTAATTGCCCCCCAATCCAGGGGTATAGGTCTCTTCGTCATCAGTAATCTTGGAGTTGCGGATGATGATGTTGCTCAATTCCCCATTGGCGTAAACCTCACCAACAGCAATACCGATGTTCATACCTCCACCAATAGGCTGATAGCCCGCTTTCTTGTGTATCTCGGCATCCTGGATAATAAGATTTGTGATACATCCAAAGCCTTCCTGCGTAGCAGCTATACCTGCAATTCTGGAGAAGAGTCCCCATGCGCACCATTTGTCTTTATATCCCTCCCATTCTATGCGCATATTTTTGATGGTATGCCCTTTTCCATTGAACTTTCCGTAGAAGTATCTTTCTGTTGAGTTGTTCCATGTTCCGATAGGCATCCAGAGAGCAGAGTTGAGGTCAATGTCCTGGGAGAGTTCGAAATATTTCCCCGAAAAATTCTCTTTCGTACTGCTGTTGTTTACCTCCCTTGCCAGCCTTGCCAGCTGAAGGTCAGTGGCAATGAGGTATGGATCAGACTCTGTTCCTGAGCCACCTTCAAAGTTGTCGGCATAGAGGTCGAGGGAGTAATAGCGTACGGGTATGGTGAAGCTGACGGTCTTTGTGACAGTGTTTCCATCTATGATTTTGCTGACGGTCACACTACCGGAACGTGCCGATGTGCAGAGAGGAACGGTGAGAGAAAGTCTGTTTCCTCCAAAACTTGCATCGGGGATTGCGGTGTCGCTCTTGTCACCTATGGTCCAGGTGATGGTGGTGTTTTCATATTCGAATCCAGACAAGGTAACGGTAGCCGTTTTCCCTAAGCGGCTGAAAGACTGATCTAACTTGACGAAGAAGAACGTAGGGATAGGATGATTTTCAAAATGGAGACGTCTCTTAGTGTCAAGATTCCATTGCAAGAGGTTGTTGTCGTTTCCGGCATAAGTGTTCATGGTCTCCATGAAAGTTGCCTCATAGTCCGTGACAGTCGTTGCTCCGACATTCTTCGGGGTAAGGGTGCTGGCAGGGTCTGTGCCGGTGTTCGTATAATTCTGTCCGCTCTCCACAAACCATGTGGCTTTTGCCGTTGCAGAAGTCGCTGTAGGGAGGTTGGTGCCGAAGACAGGACCGACAAGGGTCAGCGCGGCACTGGCAGAGATGTCACCCTGGACATAGATATTCTGCGGGGCTTTCTTTATACCCGTCTGGAACTCAGAGATAAACGTAGCGGCATAAACGGCGGAGGTCTTGTTCACCGTCATGTTTGAAAGGTCTATATCTATGTCTGCATAGATATTAGAAATAGTATAATTGTCGTTGTTGTCCCGCGCCTTGCCGATGAAACCGCCTACGACAATCCATTTGCCGTTCTGCTTGAAAGGGTCACGAACCTCTATCTTGGAGGCATAGACAGCGATGTTCTCTATCTTAGTATTTTTGTACAAAAGTCCTGCCAAGGTTCCCAAAAGCCTGTCTTCACCAGCGTTGGGGTTCGTCGTGGTCTCGACATTATAGAGAAGGGCACGGTCGAAGATGATGTTACGCACTTTGGCTTCTGAGCGAAGCTGGGAGAAGAAGCCGAAGCATTTTTTACCTGATGAAGCAGCCTCCCACTTCACCGTCATACCAGAGATAACATATCCATCACCATCGAAAGTGCCAGAGAAATTGTTACTATTGTCACTTGTGGTGTTGCCTATCGGTACCCAGAAATGGTCACTGAGGTCGATGTTCGCACCGAGCTTGACATATACGCTCTTGTCATTGCCGCTCGTAACCCTTGCGGCGAAATACGCCAGCTGCTCTGCGGTTTTGATGATGTAAGGGTCAGCAGCGGTTCCAGAACCGCTGGCATAGGCAGTGGCTTTATATGTGTCCCAATTACCGGTCTGCGCCCAAGCGGTTGGGGTTGCGAGGGCGAAGAGGAGTGTTATGACTGCAAAGAGTTGAATGCGAAGAGATTTTATTGTCATCATGATGGTATGTTTAAAAGTTAGGCAGGGGCGGGGGTGTTGAAGGTGTTGGCAGGGGTGTTGAGGGGGATTTTTCTTTCGACCAGGTCGAAAGATACCAGAGGGGCAGGGGTGTTGAGGGTGTTGGCAGGGGTGTTTTGCAGGAGTGTTATTCTATCAACAGTCTTCCGGTGTATGCGTCTTCATCTGCGAGTACATACAGGTATTTTGGCTGTATGAGTATTCTGATTGGGTTTATCATTCCTGGTTTTCCATTTGCAAGGTTATTGAAGTTGTCCTTGTTGAGGAGCACGGAACTGGTGATGTTTGCTCGGGTGATGATCTCTGTTCCGCTTTCGTCAGTGAAGATAACGTCATAGGTGACGGAGATCTCGGGAGTGAACGACACGTCGGGAATCATGTAGATGGTGTTGCCCCATTGTTGGTAATCGGTGGAGTTAAGGGTGTTAAGGGTGATAGGGGTGTCAGGGGTGTTAGTGATTTTTAGCGGTGCGGAGGAGGTGTAGTCGGCATAGACGATGTCTTTCCATGTCACTGCTCCTGCTGTCCATAAGGAAGAGCCCCAGGTGTATGTTCTTGTGACTGTTCCTGCTAATGGTATTTTCCCGATTAGGCTTACGCTCTTTATCTTGAAGTGTCGGATTTTGTTCATGTTTCCATCAAGTTGGAAAAGGAACTCGTAGCCAGTGAGTGTCTGGTCGAACTTAAAGGAAACGACACGCTCGAAGGATGCTCCAGATGTTGTGCTTCCCTTATGGTCGGGGAGGGCACAAAGGATAGGGGCTTTCTTCGTGTCTGTGATGAAAGCGTCTTTTGCGGAAGAAGGTGTGGTGCCTTCTGCTGTGACGTTGCTGGGGTTGAAAGGAAGTGCGAGGGTTACGGAACTCTCTGACTTGGTGAGTGTGGCGTTTGCACTTTGTGGCATGTAACCGAAGAAGTCGAAGGAGGTTGCTGACTCGTATGTCTTCCATTGTACCTTGGGTTCGTAGTTCCACTGACTGGCGGAATAGGTGATTTCTTTATTGTTGAAGATGGTTCTGCTGGGGTTGCTTTCTTCGGGTGAAATGGCTCCCGTTTCGGTTGTTGTTGCGCTTTGAAGGTTTGTGTAGCCGAAGACGCCCATGGAGATGGGGTGGATGGAGGAGTCGTAAGAGATATAGTCGTTTGCCCTCGTCTTTGGTTGCTCTGCCTCTACAGAGAAGGTGATGAGGTCGTAACCGTCTGGGTGCTGGACGGGAAGTTCGTCACTCTGACAGGAGAGAAGGGCGAGGACAAGGAAAAGGGGCGATATGTTGGAAATTGTTTTCATTGTGAGGTTAAGGGTTTGGACGCTTGCGCGCAGGGATTTCTATCTTTTTTCTTTCGACCAGATCGAAAGATACCAGGAGGGCAGGGGTGTTGGGCAGGGCAGGAGGCGCTGGCAGGCAGGGGTGTTGGCAGGGCAGGGGTGTTGGCAGGGCAGGAGGCGCTGGCAGGGCAGGGGTGTTGGCAGGGCAGGAGGCGCTTGCGCGCAGGGATTTCTATCTTTTTTCTTTCGACCAGGTCGAAAGATACCAGGAGGTGGGAGGCTTACCAGCCTCCAGTTCCGTGGCCTTGGTTGTCGGCAGGGGTGTTGCGCTCCCATTTCTCTACCTGCATGTCGCTGAAGATGATGTCTGTTCCGGCTTCGAGCACTTTGAACACGTAAGTGTACTGGTATCCTGCCTTCCATTGCATGTATTCCGCAGGGACGGTGGCAGTGTCTTCATGCCCGTCAATCTTTGCTGTGAGGGTGTAAGATTTGTTCTTATGCTCTGAGGCATCAGCCATAGGTGGTACGTAATACCATTTCTGGTTTTCTTCTGTAAATTGAGTGTCGAACAGGAATTTTCCTGTAGAGCCTGTTACTGGGGAAAAAGAGAAAGAGACTATTGGAATAGTTGATTTGTCTACCAAAAGGCTGCTTTCTTGTGTCTTTGCATCTGTGATGGTTGGGTATTTCACAGTGATATCCCATTGCATTGGGGTGTCAGAGGTGGCTTGGAATTTAGGCTCTGTGACAATCGCCTTTACTCCTGTTGCGCAGGTGATGAGGAAACGTACCTTTGCGATGAGAGGGGAGAAGACGAGCTTTACCTGCTCTCCGATTTTTGGCATGGTGTTGCTTTCGTTGGTGGCTCCTTTGAGGGAGTACCATAGCTCACTGAAGTAAGGAGTGTTCTTTGCTGATTCTTGGTTATTGAAGTCGTAGTTGGTTGTGAAGGTTACGTATGCTTCTGCTTCTCCTTCGTTTGTGGATGACTCAATGTTAGTTATCGCTCCGTGGTTATAAGGTGCCATGGCGAAGAATCGGTAGCTTACGGCACTGAAGTCCCAGATTTTCATATGCTGGTTGGGAATATCAGGGAGGATATATTCCCAAGTATTGTTTACCCATTGAACTTTATAACCGTCCATGACAATTTGTTGCCCACCGCTGTTGCTGGTGTTTTTGTAGCCAAAAACCCTAAAGTCTTTGTATAGCGTTTCAAGTCCCGTGGCACGTGTGTTTGTCTCTCCTTCCTGCCAGTTGCTGTCTGAACTACTGAAGGAAATCATATTGGCGTCTGGGGTAGGCGGGACGTCTGGATTTGGGGAAGGGATATCGTCTTTTGCCTCAGAACAAGAGAGTAGGCAAAGGACGGTGAGTATTATCGTTGAAAGATGTTTTTTCATTTATGTTGTTAATGTTTGTAGTTAGCTTTTTTGAACGTTATTGTAAAAGATAATGCAAAAATATAAAATATTTTTAATATAGCGAAATAAAGGGGGTTAAAAAAGTATAAAAGACTGTGAATGACGTGCTTTTCAGTGGTGGCTTACGTTTTCTTAGGTGTTCAATGGATGGTGGAATGTATATATTTGGATGCTTAATGGCTTTTTTAGGATATTTTCTGGGTATATGCTGAGTATATGCTGGGTATATGTAAGTCATATGTAAGTCATATGTAAGTCATATACTGGCTCTATGCTCGTAAACTACTTTTTATTTGTTTTATATGACAAAGATATGAGTAGCAAGGGAGGAAGATATGAATAAGACTTATCGTACAAACACAAATGCTGTTAGCGTAAGGAAGAAGAAAATAAAAATAAACATAAAAAATCCAGGAAAAGGACAAAATTCAACTCCTTTTTCTGGATTTTTTTGAACACCCTTTAGAGTTCTGATTGGGTGTATACGTTCTCTATTTCCACGACATAGACATCGTGGAGACCACCGTGAGCACCATACCATTTCTCAAGGATTGTTGAGTCGAGGAAGTTTGTTTCGTTCATGGATGCTTTGAAGAGCTTTCGGCAGTCGAGGGTGAGGCGTGCCTGTGAGAAGGTTACAGAGCCACTGTCGAGAGGGAGGGGAAGAAGCCCTGTTGAGGTGACCTTGTCGGTGTCCCTTCCGCTCTTTGTTCCGCAGAACTGCAGTATGCTACGTTGTTCCTCGTCATAGAAAGACAAGGTGAGTCGATCTGTTGCCTCTATGAAGTTGTGTGTGTAACGCTCTGGACGAATGAAGACAAATGCCACTGGCTTGTTCCACAGCCATCCCAAGCCGCCCCAAGAGGCAGTCATGGTGTTGAACTTCTCTGCAGTGCCTGCAGTCACTAACATCCATTGTTTTCCTATTAGGTTGAAAACATCTTCCTTTCCAAGTATTTCAATATTTTTATTTGCCATGATTCTGTATCTTTTAGAGGATTTGAGCTTGACCTTGACTTAACTTTGACCTTTGTTACGGTAAAGGCTGTCAATACTGCCGCTCTCCGAAGATGGCGGTACCGATGCGAACGAGAGTGGAGCGACACTGTTGTGCGATGAGGTAGTCGCCCGACATTCCCCATGAGCGTTCAGAGAAAGAAGCATCGTCTTTGAAGAACCGTTCTTTCAGTTCATCGAAGAAGTTGGCAGCCTCTGTGAACTCTTGGCGAATCTGCTCCTCGTTGTCGGTGTTTGACGCCATTGTCATCAAGCCACAGATGCGCACATGCTCCATTTCCCGCCATTCTCCCTCTTCGAGAAGTTGTCGGCAGGCATCTTTTGTAAGACCGTATTTCGTTTCCTCCTGAGCGATATGCAGCTCAAGGAGAACGTTTATGCAACGGTTGTTTTTTGCACCCTGACGCTCAATCTCCCGAAGGAGTTTTATGGAGTCAACGGTCTCTATCATAGTGATATACGGAGCGATATACTTCACCTTGTTCGTCTGCAGGTGCCCAATGAAATGCCATTGGATATCCTTTGGAAGAGACGCCTGCTTCAGTCGTAGCTCCTGCTCATGACTTTCTCCGAAGACCCTCTGTCCGAGGTTGTAGCATTCCTGAATGGCAGAAGTCGGATGGTACTTACTTACAGCAACCAACCGACATCCGTCAGTTACAGTGGCAGCGATAGCCTTGAGGTTCTGCTGTATTTCTGTAAATTCCATAACGTTTTTACTGCTGCTCGTATTCTGGTTGGTCGTTTCTTTCCTCTTTCTTCACCGCATTGTGCTCAAAGACATCCATGATAGACGTCTCCTGAATGGCAGCAATGGCATAGTCGATCATCGTACCACCCATAACCTCCTCAACATACTTCACTGCTGTTTGTAGAGAGTGTGCCTGCACGAGGTATAGAACGTTTGAGCGCTTCTCTTTCTGTGTTTTCTCGTCGATGGTGATGAACTGCAGCTTTGCTTTGAAGAAACGGTCGTCGGCCTCGTTTTCGCTGAAGAACACCTCTCCGTAAGTTGCCTGTGCTATTCCCGTTACCTTGAAGTCGCCAGAGATATATGCCGACATTTCCTCAATGATAGCGCTCTCAGCCTCTGTGAATGAGAGAGCGTCAACGACATACAGTTCTGTGGTCATCTTCTGACGACCATCTTCCATCATTTTCTCGTATCTTATCTTTGTTTCAAACCAGTTTGATGTTCTTGATCTCATAATAATATATTTTTTAAAAGATGTTTTATTTATTATACATTCTCAAAGCGCCAATGAGTTCGTTGTTCTCAGAGCGAGTACCGATGGTTACACGAAGGCAGTTTTCGCAAAGCTGAATGCGAGTGCGGTTTCTAACTATGATGCCCTCGTTGACGAGGTAGTCGTATATTGCCTGAGCATCAGTGACCTTTGCAAGGAAGAAGTTAGAAGCCGTTGGGTATATCTTCTCACACTCAGGCAGCAAGGCGAATGCCTCTATGACACGATGTCGCTCCTCAAGGATTGTGTTCACCCAGAGGTGCACCTTTTGCAGGTTTCCAATCACCTCCAGCGCTTTCTCCTGCGTGAGGATGTTCACGTTGTATGGGTATTTCACCTTATTAAAGAGATCGATGATCTCCTTTGATGCGAATGCCATTCCTAATCGTAAGCCAGCACATCCCCATGCCTTACTCATTGTGTTCAAGACGATGATGTTTGGGAATTTCTCTAAGCTGGTGCGGAACGTCTGCTGCTGAGAGAAGTCAGAGTACGCCTCGTCAATAACCACAATGCCCTGGAACTCCGTCACCACCTTCACAATCTCCTCTCTCGAGAGGTCGTTTCCCGTAGGGTTGTTAGGGCTGCAGAGCCAGATCACCTTTGTGTTTTCATCGCAGGCAGAGAGCAGCTCCTCTGCGTTCATCTGATAGTGCTCGTTGAGCAAAACCTTTCTGTATTCCACATCGTTGATGTCTGCACACACACCATACATGCCGTATGTAGGAGCTATTGCCACCACATTGTCGCGCTTCGGTTCGCAGAAGCAGCGGTATACAAGGTCTATTGCCTCATCGGAGCCGTTTCCGAGGAAGATACACTCTTTCCTCACTCCTTTTATCTTCGACAGCTTCGCTTTCAGTTCCTCCTGAAGCGGGTCGGGGTATCTGTTGTATGGAACGTTGAAGGGATTCTCGTTTGCGTCAAGGAACACCCGCGCCACATGTCCGCTGTATTCGTTTCTTGCGCTGCTGTAGGGTTTCAGCTTCCAGATGTTTTCCCTTACTAACTGTTGCAAGTCTTTCATCTATTCTTGGTTTTTGTTCTGTTTAACCTCATAAAACTTTTACCGGTGGTTGGAGAGGGTGAATTTTCCGGCGACCCGGTCGCCGGATACATAAGGTGCTGGCAACTTTGAGCATAACACATCGCTCTGCCAGTAACCGTTGGGGCTTGGCCGTTGGGCTTAAGACTTTGTGCTTAAGACGTTGGGGCTTGGCCGTTTGCCTTTCTTACGCTCTCTATTCTCACCGTCATAGCGTTTTTGTGAGCATCGAGGAGCTCGTTGTGAGCCATTTCCTCAACAGCCTCACCGATGGACATGATGCCTTCTGGAGAGAGATGTTGGAAGGTGATTTTCTTATTGAAAGAGTCGAGGTTCACACCACTGTAGCTGGTGGCATAGCCATGTGTAGGAAGTGTGTGGTTTGTGCCGCTCGCATAGTCGCCAGCACTCTCACAAGCATATTCCCCGAGGAACACACTTCCCGCATTCACCACCTTCTCTGAAAGAGCCTCATAGTCTCGAGTGTTCAGAATGAGATGCTCGGGAGCATAGATATTCGAAAGCTCCATAGCCTCCTCAGTGTCATGAACGAGTACAATCTGAGAGTTTTCGAGAGTCTTCTCAGCAATCTCACGGCGAGGGAGTTTTTTCAGCTGCTCTTGGATAGCCTCTTGCACCTCCTCGATTTTCTTCTCAGAGGTTGTTATCAAGATCACCTGAGAGTCCACGCCATGCTCCGCCTGTGAGAGGAGATCGGCAGCAACATACTCTGCATTGCTATCTTCATCAGCAATCACGCACACCTCAGAAGGACCTGCAGGCATGTCGATAGCCACATCGTGCAGAGAGACCTGCTGCTTTGCCGCCATAACATACTGGTTTCCCGGTCCGAAGATTTTGTATACCTTTGGAACACTCTCTGTGCCGTATGCCATAGCACCAATCGCCTGTACACCACCACATTTGAAGATATGCGACACGCCAGCCACTTTTGCTGCCACAAGAATGGCAGGGTTCACGTTTCCGTTGCAGTCAGGAGGAGTACAGAGCACAATCTCTCGACATCCCGCAATCTTCGCTGGTGTGGCAAGCATAAGAACTGTAGAGAACAGAGGAGCCGTGCCACCCGGGATATACAGTCCCACCTTCTCTATCGCCACACTCTTCTGCCAGCAGGTAACACCCGGAGCCGTTGTCACCTTCTTTCCCACGAACTTCTGTGACTCATGGAAAGAGAAGATATTCTTATGTGCAAGGACAATGGCGTTGCGAAGGCAGTCATCGATACTGTTATAGGCAGACTCTATCTCCTCCTCGGTGACGAGAAGGCTGTCGAGACACACCTTATCGAATTTCTCTTCATAGTCCTTCACCGCCTTGTCTCCACGCTCCTTTATATCCGCGAGAATAGCAGAAACGGTTTCGTTGAGCTTTGTGGTGTCTATCTGCGGACGAGTGCAGAGACGCTGGAAGTCGGATGGGGTAGGGTATTTCGTGATATACATTTTCGTTGTGAATGGTTTTGTTTTCCTGGGAACAGTATTCCCGAACAGTTCGTTTATTTGAAAAAGAATCCCGCGAATCCTGAGAGTCAGGAAACGCAGGGAGAAGAGATGAATGAAGCAGGGATTAGAGAATCATCTTCTCGATAGGCAGTACGAGGATGCCCTCCGCGCCCGCACTCTTCAACTGATTAACGATTTCCCAGAAATGCTTCTCTTCAAGAACGGTATGGATAGATGTCCAGCCCTCTGTGGCGAGTGGCATTACCGTAGGCGACTTTATGCCAGGGAGAATCTTCAGGATCTCGCTCACGCTCTCTGTAGGAGCGTTCATAAGCACGTATTTCTTGTTGTCAGCAACGAGAACAGACTTTATGCGGAAAAGGAATTCGTCCAGGACAGCCAGCTTCTCTTCCGACATATCCTTATTGCCAATGAGCAACGCCTCACTGTTCATCACCACCTCCACCTCACGGAGCTTATTGCTTACGAGTGTAGAACCAGAGCTTACGATGTCGAAGATACCGTCAGAGAGTCCGATGCCTGGAGCAATCTCCACAGAGCCCTGGATGGTATGGATATGAATGTCAAGATTGTTTTTCTCAGCGAAAGAACGGAGAATGTTTGGGTAGGAGGTAGCGATCTTCTTTCCGTTGAACCACTCCACACCAGTGTATTCTATGCTCTCTGGTATGGCGAGAGAAATGCGACATTTAGAGAATCCGAGCCGCTTTACGATGTCTGCATCTTCGTTTCTCTCCACGAACTCATTTTCTCCCACGATACCGATGTCAGCCACTCCGCTTGCCACGCACTCAGGAATGTCATCGTCTCTGAGATAGAGCACTTCAAGAGGGAAATTGCTTGACTGCACGAGCAATGTTCTCCTTGCACTGTTTATTTTTATTCCTGCCTCTTTAAGGAGGTTCATGGTGTCTTCAAAAAGACGTCCTTTCGACTGTACTGCTATTCTTAACATGTCTTTTTACCTTTGTTTTTGATATGTGTTGTTGAAAATCTTTGCAAAAGTACAATCTTTTTTTTATATTTCAAAGAAAACTGTATTTTTTTTGTTACAAAACAGCATCTTTTGCTTTCTTTTCATCACTTAACACCTTTTGCCGCCCTGAAGAACTTACTTAGGAAATTCACGAAAGCCTCCTTAGGAAGCAGTTCACGGTAGCGCATGAACTGCCGGAAATGCACTGGGAACATCGTGAGCTTTCGGCGAAGGAAGCCGTAGTTGGAGACATAGCCATAGCGGTTCTTACCGAAATTTCCCCCAATCCAGATGTCCTCAAGAATTTTCTCTGCGCCCTGTGGAGATATTCTAAACGGAATTTTCTCTTCCTCCACAGCGAGCTGCTTATGTAGAATCCATCCTATTGCTGCCGCCATCTTGTCTACACCACAACCTTCCAAGTCACGCTGTATCTCCTCTTTCCTTGGCATGAGCTCTTCAGAGTGGTTGCGAATAAACAGGGCGAGGTCGCAGAACTGTCTGAAGCCAATTCCCTCGGCAAGGATATGATATTGCAGATGAATGACGAGATGCAGTAGAGTGAGGTATACCGATGTTGTGCGAATCTTTGTGTTCTCAATCTCCACGAAGTAAGCCTTCTCTGCCACGGGCAACGAGTGTTTCTTCACCAACGACTGCAGGTAGAGGTCGAAAGGCTTGTGCTGCATGTCGGCAATACGGCGGTGAAGCTCCACGAGAGCGTTGTTCCAATCGAAAGACGTCTCTTTCTCTCCTGGCATCCAGCGGCAGTCGTATTCCTTCTCTGCCCAGCAGAAGGCATCCTCTGCCTCTTTGCCGTCAGCAATCCATACGTCTATATCTCCACACATTCTATGGTTAGGGTGTGGGTATTCCCTTGCCACCACCTGTCCCTTTACGATATGCGGAGAGAACCCTTTCTCCTCCATCATCTTATAGAAAGCAACGGCAGTCTCGTCAGCTTTTTTGTTCTTCTTCTCGATGTTGTAAAGCTTCGGGAATAGCTTTATCATGATATTTGCAAGAGCAGGGAGGAAAGGCTGCAGCTGTGTAACACCATCAATGACAATACCAAGAACACCCTGGTCTTTTGCCATCCTCATCACCTCGCCCCATTGGCACTGCCTGAAATGGTTTGGGTTCTCTGGGCGAGAGTAGAGTCCCATTCTCATGAGTGAGAGGAACTGCTTCTGTGTTAGCGACATTGTTTTCCCAGCCGCTTTGTTTGTGAGGTTAGGTTTTTCTGTGTCGCTTTTCTCTGACTCTTTTTTTGTGAGGTTAGGTTTCTCTGTGTTGCTTTTCTCTGACTCTTTTTTTGTGAGGTTAGGTTTCTCTGTGTCGTTAGCAGCTACTGTCTTGTCTGCTTCTCTTGAATCATGTACCATATAAACTTGATATTTCCGATTAGGTATCTTTTCCACATTCTCTTTGGTTCACTCAAAAGGCGGTAGAGCCATTCCAGCGAGTGCTCCTGCCACCATCTTGGTGCTCTCTTTACGTTTCCAGCATAGAAGTCGAAGACAGCTCCTATGGTTCCTGCGTGACAATGGATATTCAGCTGCTGCCAGTGTGTGTACAGCCATTTCTCCTGCTTTGGTGCTGTCATGCCTATCCATAGAAGGTCTGGACACGCGTTGTTGATGGCTGCAAGCATCTCTGCGTTCTCCTCGTCAGAGAACACAGGTTTGTAGGGTGGTGAGAACGTTTTTATAGAAAGGTGAGGGAAGTCGTGTGCTGCTTTCTCTCTGATCTTTCCCAATGTCTTCTCAGAGCTTCCAAGGAACATCACCGTTTTCTTTGTCTTAGAAAGTATAGCCCGTTCCTCCATACTGTTCATCTCTGTTATGAACAAGTCCCAGCCTGCTATTCGCTCTCGAGGTTGCGACTTTGCACCTATCCATCGGCATGCCTTTACGATGCTGGCTCCATCGGGAATGAGGTAGTCGCCTTTCTGCAGTGCCTCAGAGAAGAGCCGGTCGGTCTTGGTCATGGTGTAGCTATAGGCATTGATGGTGTTTATCAATACCTTTCCCTCGGGAATTGCCTTTAGGGTTTCGAGGTCAGGGACTATGGTGAGTTCTTTCAGTCTAAGCATCTTGATATTTGTTTTGGGGATTTATTTCCGGCGACCTGGTCGCCGGATACTTGAAAGTATAGGCTTGCAGACAGAGCATAAGAACGCTGCACACAAGCCGCTGCACACAACTTGCTGCACACAACCCTCTGCACACAACTCGCTGCACACAAGCCGCTGCACACAACTCGCTGCACACAACTC